>JAJDAV010000020.1 GCA_029261695.1 Nitrospinaceae bacterium
GCTCTATACTTTCTGGAGCCCTCTAAATAAAGAAGAAACGGGAATATTCAGCCGGGGACAAACAATGAAAACAGACTCTATATAAGTCTAAAAACCACAGCCTTTATGGAGGGAGGATAACCTAATTCTTTGTTGGCTTCAACCGCTAAGATGGGTAGAAACTTATTTATACAGCTATTGGATACTGTTCAATTGAGCTAGTATTTTACCCCGTACTTCAGCCGTTGGGTTTCTCTTCAAAGCACCTTCCAGCACTTCAATAGCTCTACTCGTTTCCCCTTTCTTGGCATAACTTACCCCAAGCATGTAGCGGGAATCATGAACCTTGTTACCACGAGGATATTTGTTTAAGACAGTCTCAAATTGCAGAATAGCATCATCAAACATTTCCAAAGCCAGATAATTGCTACCAATCCAAAATGCGATATTATCTTTTAGCTGATTTGGTTGATTGCTGAGTGCCAAATTTTGAAATAACAAAATCGATTCGTCATAATTTTTACTTCGATAAGCAGATAAAGCCCTGTTATATTCGGGAGGAGTTTTAACCTTGGCTCTATGCATTTTCTTGCCACTCATCTTTGGTGAGTGCGATTTTTGCATCTTAATTCTTGAAATTTCTTCGTTTAGCCTGGCCATTTGAGCTTTGAGGTCTTCTACCTCTGGCTCAAGAAAATCTGAAGAATCTGTGGCGGAAGACACACTTCCTTCAAGACGCTCAGTTGCAGCATCTATTTTCGGCTCTAATGTACTGAGCATTTCTTCCAATTCTCTCACTTTGCTGATTAGAGCTTCTTGCTGGTTCTGTAAACTTTCCACATCCCCTTTTAGTTCCCCGCGATCTGTACGTTGGTCAACACTGGCAAAACCATCGGGGTCCTCATCTGCAAATCCGTCGTCATCACCACCGTCTGAGTCTGAGAAAGAATCATCTTCGGCAAAAAAATCATCCTCAATGCTGCTGTCACGACTGGCCCTTTTTCTTTTGCCTCTGCTTCGGTCTTCTTCAGCAAACTCCTCATCTTCGAATGGAAAATCTTCTTCAAACGCAAGATCGTCCTCTTCTTCCCCTACCCATGGCAAATAACTACAACCGCCTAAAAACAGGGGAAATGATAGGAATATTACCAGTACAAGGCGTGCAAATAAGGTGACCGGTGGCATGTTTTTCTCCATACAAATTCGGTGGGGAAAGTGTTACCCCTTAATAATCAATGGATTATATTTGGTTGCTCGTTTTTTGTCAATACATAATCCAAGCACCAATACCCAATATTCTTTATTATTTATCGAATAATCGGCTGTTTTTCATTAGTTTTCCCATCATAAAATCGCCGTTTTATTGAGATTCACCGATTTTATCAGGATTTCAATGACGGAATCTAACTCAGATTTTGATGTATTGCTGCCTAAACTAAATCGGATCGAGCTATTTATCCTTTCATCGGGGACACCCATAGCCTGAAGAACGTGGGATGGCAACCCTGTCCCAGAACTACAGGCAGATCCGGTTGAGACGGCCACTCCTTTCATATCGAGTGCGATTAAAAGAGTATCCCCTTCCACTCCCTCGAATCCCAAATTCAGCGTATTTGGCAACCTGTTTTTCTTATCTCCAAAAAGCTCGGCTCCAGGAACCATTTCACAAATTCTATTGTAAAAATATTCGGTTAATTCTGCAATTTTAGATTTATCCTTCAACCTGCCTTTAACCAGTTCACAAGCCTTACCAAATCCAATAATGCCAGCAACATTCTCCGTCCCCCCTCTTCTTTTCTTTTCCTGGCTACCACCACAAACAGGAGAAAAAAGGGATGATGTTCCTTTTTTTAAATATAAGGCGCCAACGCCTTTAGGACCATTAAACTTATGAGCAGAAATGGACAACATGTCGACAGGGTAATCCTTCAAATCAAAAGGAATCTTTGCAACACTCTGAACTGCATCCGTGTGAAATAGAACTCCATTTTTTTGAGCAATCTCACACGCCTGTTTTATATTTTGCAAAACCCCAGTTTCACTGTTTGCATGTTGAAGAGAGACTAAAGCTGTAGATGGAGTTATTTGAGACTCTAAATCTTTTATATCAACCTGCCCAAATCGATCCACATCAAGGTAATGAACCTCAACCCCCAGCCTTTCCAATTGCCGGCAAGGATTGAGCACTGAAGGATGCTCAACTTTGCTAGTTATAATATTTTTCCCTTTTTCTCTAAACGCAACCCCCAGAATCGCAAGATTGTTCGCCTCTGTGCCACCACTGGTAAAAATTATCTCCGAGGAATTGGCGCCAATAAGCTGCGCAACCTTCTCCCGAGCTTCATCCAGCTTAACCCTGACAGAACGACCAAAGGAATGGACACTCGAAGGGTTTCCAAAGTTATCTCGAAGTGCAGGCAGCATTGCATCCAGCACTTCAGGATGTAATGGAGTCGTTGCATTGTGATCTAAATAAATCTTTTCCATGAGAAACAAATGGCCTAAAACAAATAGTTTTTTAAGGGAAAATAAAAGAGAGAATACAAGCAGAGAAACATGGATAAACTAACTTATCCAATTATCTTTTTTTCAGGAATTTCTTCAATGGAGTTTGAATCAACAATTCCGTTTTCCTTTAACGTTTCTTTTAGATGACGGATTTCTTTTTCCATTTGCGGTAACCGATCCAACATACATTCAATGGCCCGTGCAACCGGATCAGGAAACGATTCTGGACCTTCATCGTCCTCCATTTCAGAAGAGATACCCGAGAATACGACCCGGCCTGGAACACCGATCACCGTTGAGTATTCTGGCACATTCTGCAAAACCACAGAACCAGAACCAATTTTGGTATTGCACCCAATTTTAATGGGTCCTAAAACCTTGGCTCCAGCCCCAATAACCACATCGTCAGAAACAGTGGGGTGGCGCTTACCTTTTTTGGTCGCCAGCCCTCCTAAAGTCACCGCCTGATAAACAAAGACATTGTCGCCTATTTCAGAGGTTTCTCCAATAACCACCCCCATACCGTGGTCGATAAAAAACCTTTTGCCAATAATTGCCGCTGGGTGAATTTCAATCCCGGTAAGCCATCGAGCAAATTGTGACAAAGCTCTAGCAATAAACTTAAACCCAATACCCCAAAGCCAATGGGTAACTCGATAAGCAATCAAGGCATGAACCCCTGGATAAAGAATTAGAACCTCTAATGCATTTCTTGCAGCAGGGTCTTTTTCCAAGGCAACAGCGATATCTTCTTTTATTAGCCGAAGCATCATAGTAAAAATCTTTTAACCTGTTGTTAAACTTTATATTATAGCTCAGAAAAACGCAGAAGCAATGCCCTGAAAGCATAAAACCGGATAATGAGGAAGATGATAAATTTGTAAAGAGGAATGGAGGTAAGGGTTACTTGTACATAAGAGAAACTAATTGAGACCGGGCATGTACCCGAAACTTTGAATATATCTTTTTTAAATGATCTCTTACGGTGTGAGGACTCAATTTTATTTTCTTAGCAATTTCCTTGTCACTCAACCCCTCACAAACTAATCGAGCCACATCGGCTTCTCTTTGAGTCAAGCCTGCTTCTTGCATTAGAAAACTAATTTGTTTTTCAAGCTTCCCGTCATCTTTATGACTATTCAAAATATCATTTTCTGTTTCAGCCTTATCAAACATTTTCAGGTTTTCTCGCGCCCGCCTTGAAAGTGTTTTCATGATGGCCAGCAAAGCATCCGGATAAGAAGATAGTTTGGAATGAAATAAATCATGCGTGATTTCTAATAGCAAGGTAGTGCCTGATGATACTACCTTGGTGGAGCGTGGCTTCGATTCAATCAATGCCATTTCCCCCAGGTATTCGCCCATCCCACGAAGTGCAATCTGCGTTTGATGCTTAATAACAACCAACCCCCCTGAGAGAATGACAAACATAGAATTGCCCTCTTCACCATCTTCAAATAACACTTCGCCATCTTCCAAACTCTTTAGCAAACATTCACTGGCGACAGAATCCAAAACATCTTCAGGAAGGTTTTTCAGGAAGTCAATTTGAGACAAAAAATCTAAATTTGTTAACTCGGACACTCGAAACCCTCAGCATTATGGGAAAATAAAAACAAGTCAATTATAGACTGAAAATTATACTATTTTCACAATAATTAATTTTTAGAAGGAAAGATACGAAGAGACCACTTATGGCAAATATTAAAATTTCAAATTCAGACTGATAGAATATGCATTTTGATTAAAATCGATGGATTCTAAATTGGAATTGCTCATTACTCGGGTATAGCCAATATCGAAATCTAAATATTTGCCTATTATCGGTCGCTTGAAAAATAGAGAGAGTGTGTGCTTTGCATCAAAGCGTTGTTCACCAATACTTGATGTGTCATTTTGGTACTTTTTCAAATAATAGTTGTAATTAAATCTTGTTGTTATTTTAAAAGGACCTGGAATACTAAACCCAGCACTTGCCGAATGCCCTAAATAATCGAGCTCAAAATCTTCGGTGTCTTCCTTATCAAAAGAATATATAAAAATAAGGAAAGCTTTTTGGTCCATAAAAAACCAGAATTGTGTCAAACTCCACAAATGGTTGGTGCCATCACGATCATTCCCAACAAGATAATCATTTATTTTAAAAGAGTAACCCAAGCTGGTATAGAATCTTGGATTTGCAGAATAAGCTAATCGAGGAGTTATACTATGTACTGCGGTAAAATCTTTTCGATCAAGAAAGCTATAACTAAAGTTGTAGGTAACATCTCCGTCCCAATTTCCAGATTCAAATGAAGGAGCTAAATTAAAATCGTGAGATTGAATATCAAATTGAGGCAGTTTATCAGCAAGGGTTTGTGAAAAATCATAGCCCATTTCAAATTGGGAATTTTTAGAAATCTCGAATCGCTTTCCTAAGCTGAAAACATATCCCGCAGACATGTCTTCCTCTCCTGATACAATATCTTGTTCAATCAGAGTAACGTTGTCATCAAATAACCATGTCGCCCCCGCCTCAATCCACCATTTTTTTTCTGAAGAAGCTAAAACCCCCATTTGTTTGAGTAAAGTATGCGCCTGCTTTGCGGTATCGGTTTTTGGGTCTTCATCTAATGCCAGTTGCAATGCAATCTTCGCATCTTCTTTATTGCCCATTTCAAAATGCGCGACACCAATTTGGAAATAACCCATTTGACTTAGAGAAGGATCCAGGCTCAAGGCAGTTTGAAAAAAGATCAAAGAATCTTCATACTTCTCCATCTGCTGAAGTACAAATCCCATAAATAAATGGGCAGTCGCGTTTTGGGAATCTTCTTCAAGAACCTCGCTCAATTCATTAATCGCCAGAGCATTTGACTTAAGCTTAAAATAAGAAATCCCTAACTGCAGCCGCGCACCACTGTAATTTGGTTGAAATTCCAGAACCTTCTCAAAACTAGCTATTGCCAGCTCGGGCTTTTTAGCTTTATCAAGGGTCAGACCTTTATAATAGAGGGCATCTATATTGGTAGGATTTTTTTCAAGGATTTGGGAGAATTCGTTCAGAGCCTGGTCATACTTTTGCTCGTTATAATATTGGAGACCACGAACCAGCGGAGAGGAACTTTCTTGAGCCTGAGCAGGAACCAGAAACAAGGATAACAACAGAAATAGGGGCCCAAAGTATCTCACTTGACCAACCAGCAGTTTAAAGAAAGACCTTAAGAATACCCCATTCCTTCTAAAAGTCCAATTAAACCCAATAAGTTACCAAGTTGAAGTACCAAAAATAGAAGCACGATGGGAAAATTTAACTAAAAATACTTTTACTTCTTTTTTCCTTTTCCTTTTCCATTTCCATTTCCACCGCCATTCCCGTTATTTCCGCTATTCCCTTTTGCAACATCTTTTGCCGCATCTTTTGCGGCATCCTTGGCGGCACTTTTGGCTGCCTGCTTTGCTGCTTTCTTGGCAGTGGTTTTTGCAACTCTCTTAGCCACCTGCTTGGCAACTTTCTTTGCGGTTTTCTTAGCAGTGGTTTTAGCTACTGCTTTGGCGGTTCTTTTGGCGGTGGTTTTAGCAGTTTTTTGTGCTTCTCCCTTCGCCAAATCCTTACTAAACAGTTTGCTGGCCTTACCCTTAGCAGTAAACTCTCGCGGCTTTTCAACTTCTGCCTTAGTCATAAATTTACCTTTTACCGTTTTTGAAGCTTTACCCTTGCTGACCCCTCTTTCGGCCAACTTATTACCTCTCCCATTACCTTTGCTATTACCTCTCCCATTACCTTTGCCTTTACCCGGATTTTTAATTTTTCCAAATGCATTACCATTATTGGTTTTAACCTTTGAAGCCAGACCTTTGGCTACTTCCTGAACCTGATCTTTCGCAACGATGGACTTTTTCCCTAGCTGCCCATTAGCAAGAACAGGGGAGGTTTCAATCGAACCTGATATACCAATAAAAGTGGTCTTTCCAGTTTTATCAACAGCAACCACAAATTCTGTCCCACGCACTCCTGCGACTGCGGTGGGTGTGACAACCTTAAAACTAGAACCTTTGGCCTTACCCTTGGTCACGACAAAACGCACTGTTCCTTCGGCAATATTAACCACTGTTTGCCTTAAATCTTTTTCCGGATCATAAATATGTTTCTTAATGCGAATATTGGAGTTTTCCCCAATGGTCAATGAGCTTTTATCATCGAAGGTGAAAGAAGCCTCGGCATTGCCCTTAGTTTTAATCCGGTCATTCATAAAAACGGGAGAAGCCAATTGCACACTTTCTGCCTTTTTCTCGCCTTCATGGAATTGCAGAATATCTCCTTCAGCTCCTGTGGCAATACCCACATCAGCCGTTTGCACAACCCCGTGTTTTTTCAAAAAAGTTTTTTGTTCAAACAGGTTTTTACCTGGAGGCTCACCTGATAAAGCATAAGCTACACGAACAAATTCCTGCTCAGTCATCTTTTCGTTTGGATCTTTATCCGACAAAACTTTAAATCCGCGCACCCTTAAAACCTTAGCGGTTTTATCAAATAATTCCTTCTGGCTTAGCTCTTTGTGATTTTTGGGGAGAAAGGGGTGATCAGGTTGAGTCTGGGCAACCATTGCAACAAACTCACCTCGGGTGAGTTCTGAGTTTTCTTGACTAGCTGATATCGCCACCAAAGAAACAATTCCCAGAACGACTAATCTAGAAAAACAAGTCATCACAGAAGCAATCTTATTTTTAAATATTTCATTCCCCAATTGCTTTGTTATTAAATATTTCATATTTAACCCCTCAGAGAGTATTCTCTTGAACTATTCTAAGCAAGCATTTGACTTGCATAATTGACACCCTTACTGTCTCTATGATTCCCTCAAATTCAGTTATATACAATCCCTTTATTGTGGGGGGATGTCGCTATTAACTCAACTGTGACATTCTAGAATTGGTAATAGACAGCGAAGCTTCAAATTAGCATCAAAAAATCAATGATTCTGGCTTTCAAATACCAAATTTGGATTTACTCAGGATAGAGGTAAGGCGTTCTGGGGGCAAGGGTTCAGAAAAAATATTCCCTTGAATAACATCGCAACTATACTCACACAGTAAATTTTTCTGTTCTTCTGTTTCAACACCTTGAGCTGTGGTGGTCAAATCCAGACTTTTTCCAACGGTAATAATCGTGTTGGTAATAGTGTTGTTGACACCAGAAAATAAACCTTTCACTAAACCGCGGTCAATATTCAGCGAACTTATTGGCAGGTTTGCAAGTGTATTAAGTGAGGAAAGCCCCATACTAAAATTATCGATGGTAATTTTCGCTCCGATCTCACTCACTTCATTTAATTGTCTCACTTGTTCAACTGAAGTTTTAACAAGGTTGGCTTCCGATATCTCAATTTCCACAAATCCTTTTAGCAGACCTGAATTGCTGACAAATTTTTGGAGGTCTTGAGAAAATCGAGGGTTCATTAATTGACTATTGGATAAATTGACAGCCAAAGGTAATAGTGGTAATCCCGCCTTTTTCCAAGACTCAATTTGTTTTTGAATGTTTCCAAATATCCAATCACCGATGGGCAACATCAATCCCTTTTCTTCCGCAAAAGGGAGGAAATCTTTTGGCAAAATAAGGCCCTTGTCAGGATGATTCCACCTAAGCAACACTTCCAACCCCGTATAAGTTCCGGTATTAGGATCTACTTTGGGTTGATAATTTAAAACAAATGAATCTTCTTCCAAAGCTCTTTGTAAATCATTTTTGAGATCAAATCTTTTTTGTGCCACAGATAACATTTCGGGGTCATGCATATAATAAGTATTTTTTCCCTGCTCCTTCGCTCTATACATTGCCGCATCGGCGTTTTTATATAGCGTCTCAACATCTTGCCCGTCATTTGGATAGACTGCGATCCCAATACTAAAACTGGAATAGATTTCGTGCTCGTGAATTTTAAAAGCCGGCTTTAAAGTTTCAATTATTTTTTCAGCCAGTTCCGTTGAATAACTGCTGTCCTTCAATCCACTCATAAGAATGACAAATTCATCACCCCCTATTCTGGCTACAGTATCTTCACCCCTTAATAAACCCGTCAATCGATTTGCCACCTCTTTCAACAATTGATCTCCAACCGAATGCCCCAAAGTGTCGTTAACGGTTTTAAAGTCATCCATATCTAAAAATAACAATGCAAATTTTTGCTGGTTACGATCAGAATGAGCTAGTGCCAGTTTAATTCTATCGTTGATCATGTTCCGGTTCGGCAAATTGGTAAGGGAATCAAAAAAAGCCATTCGCTTCATTTTGGATTCCATCTGTCGAAACTCGGTAAGATCACCCACAATTGCAATAAGAGCACTGTTATCGCGGAGAGATAGCCATTTCATTTTCACTTTTACTGGATAAATGGTGCCATCTTTCCTTCTTTGAAAGGCCTCAAAAACTTGAATTAGCTTCTCGCCATTCTTAAGTGCATCGGCATACACATCAAATTCCAGACGCGAATGGTCCTCCCAGAACTCGTAAAGAGCTTTACCTTTTATTTCATTTTTACTACACCCAATGTTCCTTATTGCAGCAGCATTCGTTTGAGTTATTTTATAATCTTTGTCATCAATGATATAAATTTCATTGCTGGTATCATCAAGGACTTGAGTTAATTGTTCAGCATTACCCTTAACTAAAACCAACTCCGCCTTCATTTCATCCATAATATCTAAATCATTACGGGCTCTGTTGGAAAGGGTCTTTAGAAGGGCAAACAAAGATTGCGAATGTTGAGCAAATTCTTTCTGAAATCTCTCTTTAGTTATTTCCAACAATTCAGATTTTTCTTCGGCGCGGATGCTAGCTGATCGCGGTTCAGATTCTATCAAGCCCATTTCACCGATGTACTCACTCACTTTTCTTCTTGCTATGATTTTATTTTTTTTATAAACCAGCATTTCACCAGAAAGTATGATGTACATAGCATCAGATTCATCGCCTTCATTAAACAGAACTTCATTCCGGTCAATGGAAATTATCTTGGAAGAGCGCGCTAATTTCTCAAGGGTTTCTTCGGAAAAAAAACCTAGAAAATCGACATTCTTTAACTGCTCTAAATTTTCTGTTTCATTCATCACTAAATTCCCTGACATAAATTCCACCGGAAGCTATTATAAGAAACCAATATCCTTTTGAGTATATAAACTTCTAACAACAACAAAACCCCCACATTTACGGGCAAAGAGAAAAGCAATTGTTTTTACGGTAGTTAACTAATTAATCGTTACATAATATTTACATTTAAAGTATTATTGCAACTTCAGGCTTAACCATAAAATGAGCAAAGCTTATGAAATTTAAAGATAGACAAATAATTGGATAAAAGAAAAAAACAGATTCCCCCCTATTTGACAGGGTTAGCAATTACTCTGATCGTATCCCTCATTTATACTATTTCTCCAAGCCCTTTGACCCATTTGGGTTACTTGTTTCAAAACATTCATTTTCAATTGCGTGGCCCTGTTAAACCCAACTCCAATATTGTAATTGCAGAAATTGATGAAAAAAGCATAGACCTTTTAGGAAGATGGCCCTGGCCAAGATCCACATTTGCAAAACTAACTGAAAACCTCTCAAGTTTAAATGCCAGTGTCATCGCCTATGACATTATTTTTTCATCACCAGAAAAATTTCCTCTCAAAAATAATCTAATCGATCTGGAAAAAATGATTCCAGAAAACTCATCAGCAAAAAACTATTTAAAAGAACTTTTAAACCAAACCAATCCAGATCAAATGTTTTCTAAAACCCTTTCAAGTGGTAGCAATACAGTATTGGGATATTTTTTTCATTTTTCCCCTGACGGATTGGATCATTTAACTGAAGATAAACGTCATCTTTTTTTTCAAGACATCAAAAAATCGCAATTCAGAGGATTTTTAAAATCTCAGGCTGATCTGGAACTTACACATCTACCCTTCCCAAAAGCTTATGCCATCGAATCAAATCTAGCTTCATTTTCAGATGCTGCTTCTGGCTCTGGTTATTTAACGTTTAATGTCGATATCGACGGAATGATTCGACGATTGCCCCTAATGGTTCGTTATCACGATAGCTCGACTGAAAAGGATTTTTATTTCCCTCCTCTCTCTTTAAGAATACTCGAAACCTATTTGGAAGGAACCCTGCTTTTTCGAGTTAGTGAAATGGGTATGGAAGAAGTAATTATGGATGCGGATGAATCGGTAGTGATACCAACCAACTCCAAAGGAGAACTGGAAATAAATCATTTGGGGCCTCGTGGGACATTTAACAGCTTTTCAATAAGCGACCTTTTAAACCCTGATTACCAATCTAAACTAAAAGAAAAAGTTCAGGGAAACATAGTATTAATCGGAGCAACAGCAACGGCGCTGGAAGATTTAAGGTCAACCCCTTTTGATCCTGTTCTTCCGGGAGTGGAAATACACGCGACTATTTTAGATAACTTTTTCAACAAATCGTTTCTTTCACAAGCCTCTCCCTTATTCGACCTGCTATTAATTGTTTTAACAGGAATATTATGCACAATACTCTACTCACTAATAAAACCGATCGCCGGTCTCATTTGCTGGGTTTTTACCAGCCTTTCCTTATTTTTACTCAGTCATTGGACTTTTATGGAAAAAGGGTTCTGGCTGACTGACATTTATCCTTTCATAACCAATACAAGTATCGCAGCATTACTCATGATCAATCATTTTATACGCGAAGAAAAACAAACCAAATTTATTAAGGAAATTTTCGGTCAATACCTTTCTCCACGGGTTGTAAAAGATTTATTAACAGATCCCTCAAGATTAAAGCTAGGAGGGGAGCAAAAAGAATTATCTGCATTTTTCACAGACCTCGCGAACTTTACAACGTTTTCAGAAAAACTTTCAGCTGAAGAACTGGTCTCACTTTTAAACCACTATTTCACTGAAATGACAGACATCTTAATAAAAAATGATGGAACCCTTGACCGTTACGATGGCGATGCAATCAAAGCTTTTTTTGGAGCTCCTATGTATTTCAAGGATCATGCAAAACGAGCTTGCTGGACTTGCATCGAAATGCAGGAAAGACTAGCTGAGCTAAGAAAAGAATATAAAAAACAAGGAAAACCAGAATTAGTTATGCGGGTCGGAATCAACACTGGGGAGATGGTTGTTGGAAACATAGGCTCCAGCACACGTATGAGTTACGGAATGAACGGAGATTCCGTAAACTTGGCAGCCCGTCTTGAAGGGGCAAATAAACAATACGGGACTTGTGCGCTCATTAGTGAGTCCACCTACCAACAGGCCAAAGATTTTATTGAAGTAAGAGAACTAGACACGCTTAGAGTTGTTGGACGTGCTACACCCATAAAAATTTACGAGCTTTTAGGCAAAAAAGGAACCCACAATATCCCAAAAGCCTTTTCTGATTATTCAGAAGGGTTAAGTAATTATAAAGCTCAAAAATGGCAGAATGCTATCGAGAATTTTAAAAACGCCTTAAAAATTGATCCAAATGATGGTCCTTCAATGACATATTTAGAACGTTGCAAAATATTTATTGAATCTCCTCCAAAAGAGGATTGGGATGGGGTTTTCAACTTGACTAAGAAGTAATAATTGGGAACCATATAATTAAGTACTATTTTTCATTTTAATTACTTTTGGGATAGTCGCTACTAAATATGAGTACAAAATCAATATCTGAATTTTTAGATGAAGTCGATTTCCTAAAAGGACTACCAGGTCTTGACTCTCTTAATGAAAAAGCAACAATTGGCGAATATCAGGAAGGAAATTTTCTATTCAAAGAAGGGGAAACAGGAGATACCATGTACATCATTACGGATGGGTATCTTGAGGTTTTTAAAGAGAATCGCGTAATAGCCAAAAGAACCAAAGGAGAATACATTGGTGAAATGGCTTTACTGGGAAATAAGATTCGGTCCGCTTCTGTAAGAACAATTTCTGATGTCAAAACAATCGAAATTCATGAGGAACATTTCCTTGAGTTTTTATCTCAAAATCCTCAAGCCTTTTTGCCCTTATTCCAAACCCTTGCCAAGCGATGGAAAGAAGATCTAGGAATTATTGACTCTGATAATCTGGAGTTAAAAAAACAGATCCAGATTAACAAAAGGTATTCTCGCTTACTGGACGACACCTATAACGAAATTTACATACTAGAAAAAGACACGTACCAAATTCAACAGGCCAATTCAAAAGCCTTTCAAAATCTTGGTTTCAACCGAGATGAATTTAAAAGCAAAAGGTTCAACGATATCTTTCAAGGTTTAACCTGGGATGAGTTAAATGAAAAATTCTCAAACCTGATCAATAAAAAACAGGTCCAGGTATCTTTTGAATGTGAGAGCAAAAGAAAAGATGGCACCTGTTATCCCGTAGAAGTACGAATTCAATATTTTGAAGTAGAAGACCCACCTCTAATTTACGCCATCGTCGAAGACATATCCGATAAAAAAGCCATGGAGAAGCATATCAAACGGCTTGCCTTTTATGACACCTTAACAAAGCTTCCTAACCGAAACCTGGTCATTGACAGACTTGGGATAATGTTAGCACAAGCCCAAAGATCAAAAACAAAGATTGCTATCTTGTCCATGAATCTCAACAATTTTAAATCTGTTAATGATTCTTTAGGTCCAGAAGCAGGAGATCAATTTCTCATTCAAGTTTCAAAAAGGTTTGAAGGAAGCCTGCGCAAGGAAGACACTTTTGGGCGTTTAGGGGGAGATGACTTCATTATTATACTTCCCAACTTAAAAGATGAAAATTTCGCCATCACAATGGCTCAACGAGCGTTAGAAATAATGAAACAACCCGTTGAGCTTCAAGGAAGACAGTTCCATTCCAGTTTTAGTATCGGGATCGCATTTTATCCAAATGACGGTAGCGATATTGAATCTCTGCTGAAGAATTCAAATATTGCCATGCACCAAATTAAAGAAAATGGAGGACATGAATATCAAATTTATGAATCTTCCATGAATGAGAAAATTATTTCGCGTTTAAATCTCGAACAAGATTTAAGAAAAGCCATAGAGAACAAAGAATTCGAATTGCACTATCAACCCAAAGTTAACATGGGATCAGGGGATATTGATGGACTGGAAGCATTAATTCGCTGGCAACGTCCAAATGGGGAAAACGTTTCCCCTGCTGTTTTCATTCCCGTTGCAGAAGAAAGCAGACTTATAAATATGATAGGAGAATTCACTTTTACTACTGCATGCCGTCAAATCAGAAAATGGTGTGATGCGTATGGAAGTGCTGTGAAAATTGGAATCAATCTTTCTGGAAAAGAATTCGACCAACCCGATTTAGTTTCAAAAATTAAAAATATAATAAATTCGGAAGGAATTGATCCCAGCTATATAGAAATTGAAGTCACTGAAACAGCCGTTATGTCACATATACAAACCGCCATAGACATTCTTTTGCAATTTCGAGAGCTTGGAATGCAAATTTCTATCGATGATTTTGGTTCAGGATACACTTCTCTCGGCTATCTAAAAAAACTCCCTATTGACACATTAAAAATCGACCAATCTTTTGTTCGAGATTGCACTGATAAAAATAACATAGCAATTTTACAAGGAATAATTACCATTTCTCAGAAAATGGGATTTAAAACAATTGCAGAGGGAGTTGAGACACAGGAGCAACACGATTTCTTAAAATCTCTGGAGTGCGACCAGTTCCAAGGGTATCTCTGCAGTAAAGCACTCCCTCCTGATCAAATCGCCAAATTAATTTGGAAAAAGGGATAGGAAATTAGGGCGTTTCTGCATCCAGAGTACGATTGTATTCTTGAAGGATGGCATCCTGAGTTTTTTGATCCGCTGATTTATATATACGAATGGTTTCAAAATGTTGGCCCTGTTGCACTCGCAACAATTTAAGCCGCATAAGCTCAAGAATAGCCAGAAAAGTGACTATAATTTCTTGTTTGCTATTTAACACCGTGAAAAACGATTCGAAAGTCACACTATCCGATGAATTCAGAATATCCAAAATATATTGCATTCGATCGGTGACCGACATTTCGGTAATTTCGATTTCATAATCTTTCTCAAACGTTTTCGTATCTAAAATTTTCTGATAGGCTTTGAAAAGGTCAAAGACTGTAGCTTCAACCAACTCGAGTTGTTCCGAACTTTCTTCAATTTCAATCTCGCCTCCCCGCGAAAAAACCTGCTGACGATCATGTTCTTTCATTCGAAGCTCAAAAGCTGCATCACGATAACGTTGATACTCCCGAAGGCGACGCATCAACTCAGCACGAGGGTCCTCCCCTCCCCCCAAGTCGGCTTCTTCATCAGTTTCAGGTGCCGGCAATAATGTTTTAGATTTAATACGCGTTAACTCTGCCGCCATAACCAGATATTCCCCCACCAGTTCCAAATTCATCTCCTGCATCAGCTCAAGGTACTGCAAATACTGCTGGGTGATTTCCGCTATGGGGATATCATAGATATCCATCTTTTGTTCTTTTAAAAGATGAAGTAAAAGATCTAAAGGGCCTTCAAAGATTCTAAGCTTGCATTTATAAGTCATTTATATAACCAAAAGATTCAAAATATCCCGGCATTATAAGATGGTTTGTTTTTGAAAACACTTAAATTTAGAAATACGTTTTAAAGGGAATTGATTCATTTAATATCCCCCCATCTGGATTGCAACAAAGATAAGGCAACTATTGGTGCCGTTTCCGCACGAAATATTCTAGGCCCCAGCCCTACGGTTTGGAAGCCATGACTGCGGGCGGTTTCCACTTCCTGCAATGTGAAACCCCCTTCAGGACCAATTAAAACACTCGCCGAATCAGGAGGTGTGTTTGGGTTTATGTCCCCCAAACCATTCCTATTTTCCAACTCCCAAAAAATCAGTTTTAAATCCGAATCGCTTGATTGCTGACAAAATGTATCTAATTTCATTATGACTTCTGATATTTTTGGCAAGGAACTTCGACCACATTGTTTAGAACTTTCCTCTGCAATCTTTTTCCAACGGTTAATTTTTTTATCCCCATCCGTTTTGGTCACCGTTCGCTCGGTTATTAAGGGGGTGATCGAATAGACACCCAATTCAACCGATTTTCTTAACACCATATCAAACTTATTTCCTTTGATTAGCGATTGTCCAAGTTTAATTTTTAATGGCGATTCATTATTAACTTTTTCAGAGGATATGACCTCACCTTTTATGGATTTACTTTTCACTTCTACAAGTTGCACTAAATAGAGAGAACCTTCTCCATCAAGCACCTGAATTTTATCACCAACTTGCAACCTAAGAACTGTACGTATATGGCTGGCATCTGAGCCATATAAAATCACCGTGTCACTTGCAATACTTTCTTTAGCTGCAAAAAAACGATGCATTTATACTGCCGGTGAGTTAATTCGAAAAAGATCTTCCAGCGAATGCAATTCATAGTCCGGCAGAGCATCCGAGGGCATATTTTTACGGTCTCTGTTTACCCAGGCACTTTTCATACCCACATCCTTTGCGCCCAGCACATCCAAGGCAAAATTATCTCCAACAAAAAGGATTTCGGCGGGTTCCAAATTTAGGCTTTCAATGGCTAAATTAAATATTGAGGGATGTGGTTTTCGAAAGGGTGTATTTGAAGAGTATATTGCAAATTCAAAAAAAGATTTTAACCCAGTAATCTCCATTTCATTTTCTTTCATGAAACCTGGGTTTGTGGTGTTGGAAACCACCCCCATTCGCACGCCCTTGTCCTTAAAAAACTTCAGAACAGTCACTACTTCTGGATACACTTTTCTTTCGGAATAAACTTCAAGATAATAAATTTCTAGAAGTTTTTTTAAAGTGGTTTCTTCACTAAAAGGAATTTTAAACTGATCAATTAATTTTTGCAGGACAATTTCAAACCGGGCTTCTTGGTTTGTATTGCGCGACATTTCGATCATTGGGTGAAAAATTTTTCTTGATGTATCCAAAAACACTTCGAAATCAGGTAAGGGAATATTTTTACTACATAAAAATGAAAACACTTTTTTCAGTGGTTTTCGATCATCCTCTTTACCTAGATCGACTAATGTATAAGCCCAGTCAAAGCCAATTGCTTTAAAAGGGAAATGCATTTTTCACCTGTGTTGTTGTAAAAATAGGGGTAGTGTTTGGGGGTAGCATGAGACGGGTAAGAAGACTATAAACATAAATAAATCAACTAGGAATCTCCCTAATCAACAGTTGTTTTCTTAATTTGCTTCGGGTGTTAAAAAAAAATAATCACGAATGCCAAACTTGCCTTGACCTATTAATCTTGACACCCAATAATACTAACATAATCAGTGAATAAGCAGAAACGAAAGGCAGTCTGGCAAAGCCAATGATCCCTGACAACATTAAAATGATTCCCAAGAGCATTCGTTCAAACCAGGAACTGATCCAAGAAGCTTTGGATTTGGGGTGTACGAAGGCTAAAGTGGTGTTGACTCAAACCATTTCCATGGCCCAATGGGTTAAGTTGCATTGCCAGTTTGGATGTTCAAAATATGGAAAACTGCTGACCTGCCCCCCTTGTACGCCTGAAGCAGAAGAAATGGCTGAAATTATAAATGAATATGAGAAAGCCCTTCTTATAAATGTCTGCCCTGATGCCAATGTTCAAGAAATTGTGGTTCACCTGGAAAACAGTTTAAAACAAAAGGGGTATTTTAAAGCTTTTGCCCTCGGTGCAAAACCATGTGACTTGTGTGACCCTTGTACCATTTCCACCACATGCCAATTTCCCGAAAAAGCACGGCCTACACTTCAAGCCTGTGGTATTGATGTTAAATCTACAGTAGATAAAAATGGTTGGGCCGATCTAGCTCAACAGGAACCTTGCTCCGATTCGCATACCATTGGCATGGTTCTACTTAGCTGACCCCTATCTTCCTCAATAGCCAACCTTCCCAATTTTCTCAACAGAGCTATCCCGAAATTATTATATTCAGAGCTATACGCCTTTGCATTTCCGGACATTAAATATTCATTTACAAGCAATGAAAATATTGATAAGTTAAACTAAATCAAAAACACATTCAGGGGGCCTACAGGATGAATTCCATAGCAACTCAGATGACGACTCCGGTAATCAGCATTTATTCTGAAGCCACCGCCAAAGAAGCCGCCCAGCTTATGAAAAAAAAAGGAATTGGGTCACTTTTAATAAAAGGATATGAGGGCTTTGTCGGGATCGTAGCAGAACGGGATCTGGTATACAAAGTAGTTGGAGAAGGTTTGGACCCAAGCACTACTCCCCTATCATCAATAATGACAGAATCCATTCTATCGATAGAGAAAACCGCCTCAAATTTGGATGCCGGTGAACTAATGATGGAATACAAAATCAATCACCTTGCCGTAACAGAGAGGGACGAAATTGTAGGAATTTTATCAATCAAGGATTTGGTACAAAAACAAAACCTACCCGTTTAAAAAAACTTCTTCATTTCTCGTCTGGCCAAGCCTGTACAGCTCCCCTACCCACAACGTCGTTTAATTCTTGCAGGTCCACCCCATTAATTCCCAAAAAATATAGAATTAATTTTAAATCATGAAGGTTGATACTTGCCCTTGCCTGCCGCTGAACGATTGGTTTAGCATTAAAGGCGATTCCCAAACCCGCTCTTGCCAACATTTTAATATCATTTGCCCCGTCGCCAACAGCCACCACTTGCCGAAGGGAAAACCCTTCCTTTTCAGCCAGAGAGACCAAAGCATTTTCCTTCGCCTGGGCATCAATGATCTCCCCCTCCAACTCTCCGGTGACAAAACCATTTTCAATTTTTAGTTGGTTGGCAATACCATAATCCAATTCATAACGACTACAGAGTTTCTGGATAAAAAAGTCAAATCCACCGCTGACCAAAGCAATTTTGTATCCCAAATGTTTTAAGATACGCACTAAATTTTCAGCACCGGAAGTGAGCGGAAGATTATCAGAAAGCTCTTCCAATACTTTTACAGGCAGGCCTTTAAGAAACCCTACACGTTCACGCAATGCAGATTTAAAATCCATTTCTCCACTCATCGCCTTGCGAGTGATGTTGGCCATTTTCTCCCCTTGCCCAGCGAGTTTGCCCAATTCATCTATTACCTCGCATTGCAAAAAAGTCATATCCGCATCAAACACGATTAGCCTTTTGTTGCGGCGGAAATAAGTTTCCTCCTGTACTGCTATATCGACGCGATAATTTTCTTTAAATCGAACCAAAGCATTTAAAACATCTTCGGCTGAATGAGCTTTACGGGTTCCAATTACGAATTCAAGAACATGAATATCTCCTGAGTCCAGTTGTTCAATCCTCAGAATATTTATATCCAAGTCAGAAAATGTTTTGGTAATTTCTAGAAAGCCTGCTGAGGGGAAGGTTTCACAAAGAAGCGTAACAACGGAACGGTGAGGATAAGGAGACTCAGACTCTTGTTTCCATGGGTAGATCGCAACCTTAAAACCTCTTTGCTCGGCATACCCTGACAACGCCTCCCTTAAGGGTGGGATCAGACTTTCATCATCTTCATCGAGCAAAATCGAAAGATTAAGCATTCCGTTAAAAACAAATTGCTTAATATCAACAACATTCCAGCCTACCTCTACAATAAATGCGAGAGTTTCAGCAAGAATTCCCGGACGATCGTGTGCCGAAATCTGGATATGTAATGAGGATCGAGCCATTCGTTAACCTTGCGGTTTGTACCGCCACCCTTCCCTTTTTTTACAAGTCCAGCCATCATTGATCTGAAATGTGGAAAGACTATCAAGAGTTTCCGAATTAAATAATGCAATCACACCGCCACCATCAATTGGATTATCTTTTAAATGTAGTCGTTTAAGCTTTCCAAGAAATTTGGCTTTAGACAAAACCTTTAGTCCCTGATCACTGATACCATTTTTATTTAGATTCAGGTATTGAATATTTTCAAGCAAGGAACAATCTACCAAATCTTGAAGTCCTTCATCTCCTAAATTATTGTCATCCAGATCCAGCCAACTGACTTCTTTCATTCTGGGAGACTCCCAAAGCAACTTGGCTTCTTCAGGATTAAGCCCTTTGCCACTCAGCATTAATTGATTGCCACGCAGGCGGCCCTCAAAAATCATATCCACATTTTCAAATCTTGTTTCTTGCGACATACTAATCCCTTATATATTTATTTACTAATAACAAGTGTGGCAGAATTCTATAACATGAATTGTAGTAAATCAGCAACCGAGTCATTCTTTTTTATCTTGCCGATTGTCATCAACATACTTTCTATTTTTTAAAGCTTTTGGCAGGTAATCCTGTTCAACGAAATTACCCGGATAATTATGAGGGTATTTATAATCCACACCATACCCATATTCTTTCTTAGCATCCTTGTAATGTGTATCTTTGAGGTGATCGGGAACGGGATAAGAACGTCCTTTTTTTTGGATATCTCCTAACGCCTCATCGATTGCACAAATTGCCGAATTATCTTTAGGAGCTTTCGCGATATAAATGACCGCCTGAGCCAAAGGAATACGTGCTTCAGGAAGCCCCAGCCTGTCAATGCATTCAGTAGCTGCCAATGCGAGCAACAAAGCCTGCGGATCAGCATTACCAACATCCTCTGCTGCAGTCACCAACAATCGACGAGCAATAAAACGAGGGTCTTCTCCCCCTGCTATCATTTTTGCCAGCCAGTAAATAGCTGCATCAGGGTCAGAGCCTCTCAAACTCTTTTGGAATGCAGAAGCATGGTCATAATGTTCGGTGCCCTTTTTATCGTAAAGGGTAGCCGTCTGTTGAATTATTCCTTCAACTCGAGCTAACGAAATCGAGGGTTCTTTTTTTGACAGGGCTACTTCATGTGTAGCTTCAAGAACATTCAAAGCGCGGCGTGCGTCCCCATTAGCATGACTGACTATTAGCTCCTGAGCCTCTTCTTGAAGAGTGATGTCAGATTCACCTAATCCATTTTCTTTATCATATAACGCGCTAAAAATGATTTTTCGAATTGATCCTCTATCCAAAGTTTCCAGACGGAATATTTGGCAACGTGAGCGCAATGCAGGTATCACTTCAAAGGAAGGATTTTCAGTGGTACTTCCAATCAATCTTATGGTTCCATTTTCAACGTATGGCAATACCGCATCCTGCTGTGCTTTATTAAAACGATGAATTTCATCGAGAAATAAAATAGTCCTGCTACCTTTTAGTTTCCAGCTTTCCGTGGCCGACTGAACGACCTTTCTAATATCTGCAACCCCCGCATTCACTGCGCTGATTTCATGAAAATCACTTTTTGTTAAATTTGCAGCAATCCTTGCCAATGTTGTTTTCCCGGTACCAGGAGGTCCCCATAGTATAAAAGAAAGACCCGACTCCGTCTCAACAAGCTCTCTTAACGGTAGTCCTGTTCCAACCAAATGCTCCTGCCCAAAATACTTTTCCAGAGTATCTGGCCGCATTCGAGCCGCAAGTGGAGATGGAGGTGGGCTGCTCGTCAAATTTGTATATTCAGGAAAAAGTTCCATACTTATTATGGTCTAAATTCTAGCAAAGCTTAACAACGCAAGTTCTGCAGGATGGCTATCGACCCCGGCACTTTGCCGAAATCATATATCTCTCTGATTCAAAGACCGGATGCCCGATCTTAAGGGGAAAAAGGTAGTGATCCCCGTCAAAATTAGAATCAAAGTATAACAAATAGGGACGTCTATTCCTCCAATCGATTTAAAAAGAAACCTTTCATTCAAATGAACATAAACCGGCCTTGCTCCCAGCATTAATATTAAACCTATAAAGCTCAAAGCAAGAGTCATATAAACCACTCCGCCTGTATTGGATGATATTTCAGATATATTTTCGTAATTAAACTTTGGATAAAGACATCCCAAACCCAGCCCCAAACCGGTTAGCCCCAAAGTAAGAAGAAATACACCAATAATAGAAACATTCATTACATAAGCATCCACTTCTAACAAACGGTTCGATATGACTACCAGCAATTCAGCGACCACCAATAAAGGGGGGAAAAACATCCAGAACTTACCAGCAATAAATCCGCGCATGGTTACAGGCTTTGTATATATCACCCAGAAACTTTTCCCTTCGATACTTGGGGAAGAGAAAACAAATCTGGATATCAAGGCAGCCATCACAAATCCCACTAACCCAACATTAAGAACTGATACCACATCGCGCAACACCCGATTTTCTAATGGCAAATGCATAATATTAAAAATATAAACACACACCAGAGCGCATAATATGAAAAGTTGAGACCATTGCTCTGGATCACGAATAAATATTTTAAAATCCTTAGCTAAAAGAGCTTTCCATTTTTGCGAAAAGGGCGCACCCCAAAATGAAATTTTTCTTCTTGCCTCTTTAGCTTTTCTTCCCAAAGGAGCGCTGCGCACCTCTTGCACCAAACACCAACTGGAAAAATAAATACGTGAGCTGACATTGATAAACAGAAAAAACAATGTCAACGCGGTGGACCAAATTAGCCAGGGAATCTCCCTTTTACCAGCAACCCAACCCGTTATAGACTGAGTGACCCAACTGCTTGGCAAAAAAGCG
>JAJDAV010000021.1 GCA_029261695.1 Nitrospinaceae bacterium
TCGACGGGGATAGTCATGGGCAATCTGCTACTCAAAAAAAGGATTTTGAAAGGACCCAGTTTTTGAAATTGCAGGGGCTAACTGTTATTCGCTTTTCTAATTTGGAGGTTGAAACAAGTTTAGAGGCAATAATGGTAAAGACTGAAGCGTTTGTTGAAAAAGGCAAATCCCCCCAACCCCCTTCGATGAAGGGGGAGTTTTAATGAACCCCTCTTTTTCAAAGAGGGGCTGGGGTGATTATCCTTTAAAGGCCAATTTACATCTGCGGCTAAAAATGGGGTAAAATAGGCCCGACTTTTTACTAGAACTCCTTAGGCGGGCATGAAAAAAAACTGGTTAAATTCATTCACGGTTGCCATTGGCCTGACTCTGGCTTCGCTTTATATCTACACGCTCGATCTTACCTTTTTCCACCTACTCGAACTCAAAAGTTACGATTTTAAAATCCGTTCTCGCGGTGAACGCCCGACAACGGGGCAGGTGGCTATTGTCGCTGTCGACGAAAAAAGCCTGAAAGAAAAAGGTCGCTGGCCGTGGCCTCGAACTTATATGGCTGATCTGGTGGATAAAATCAGCGGAGCGGGAGCGGCGGTGATTGGATTTGATATCTTGTTTCCCGAGCCTGACAGCTATGTTCCTTTTCAAGCGGTTCAAGAGGCGGTGAAGAAAAAGGATCTTACGAATATCGATTCTGAAAGTTTAATGCAATGGATGCATGAGGTGGGGGATTCGGATCGGTTGTTCGCGGAATCTACCCTTAAATCGGAAAAGGTGGTTTTGGGTTATTTTGTTTATACGGAGTCAGACCCGTTGGGAGACACGGCCGAAGCAATGTCAGCCAAGCAAATGGAGTTGTTGGATTTTTCTGAATACCCGATCGTACAACGTTTTGATAAACCAGAGGACCGAGTTCCTTTTAGGGTGATGAAATCGGCAGGTCTCAGTCTGCCGAAGTTAGTCGATGCTGCGAACAGTGTGGGTTATGTTTCGTATTTGCCTGAGGTGGATGGGGTGGTGCGCTGGATTCCCATGGTCATGCAGTTGGGTGAAAATTTTTTTCCACCTTTCAGTTTGCAGATGCTCCGCGAAGCGACCCAGCTTAATCTGGCGGTTCGTATTGCTCCGTTCGGGATTGATGGTGTGAAGTTGGGGGAGAGTGTGTTTCCGACGTCTGAGAGTGGCGACTTTTTGATCAATTATTATGGGCCGGCTTTCACTTTCACTCATTACACGGCATCGGAAGTGCTCGACGGAAAGATAGGAAAGAAGGAGTTGGAGAATAAGATCATTCTGGTGGGTGGCACGGCCGCTGGTATCCTTGATATTAAAACAACACCCTATGGCACGCTTTACCCGGGTGTGGAAGTGCATGCAAATGTTATCGAAAATCTAATTCAGCAGGACTTCATTGTTCAACCGACCTGGCTGAAAATTCTGGATTTTTTTATGATCTTTGTTTCTGGAATCCTTTTGGGCTTAATATCTATCTACTTTAAAGCCTATGCGATGGCGGGCATGGTGCTGTTAGGAGTATGTGGCTACCTGGGTGTAGATTATTATTTGTTTACAGAAAAAGGATTGTGGGTGAATACGGTCTATCCGATTTTCACGCAGATTTTTGTTTATTCGGGGATCACTTTATTTAAATTTGGATTTGAAGAAAGAGAAAAAAGATTTATCAGGGGAGCATTCAGTCAATATCTGGCACCAGCGGTGGTCGATCAGTTGGTGGATAATCCCAATCTATTAAAACTGGGTGGTGAACGGAAAGAGCTGACCGCATTTTTTTCGGATGTCGCTGGGTTTTCCACCATATCTGAAAATTTGGAGCCGGAAGAACTGGTAGACCTATTGAATCATTATTTGACCGAGATGACGGACATCATAATGAAGTATGAAGGTACGGTGGATAAGTTCGAAGGCGATGCGATAATCGCTTTTTTTGGTGCACCTATTCCGCATGAGGATCATGCTCGGCGCACTTGCCTGGTAGCACTGGAAATGCAGCACCGGCTTGCCGAGCTTCGCGAAGGCTGGAAAAAGGAAGGCAAACACGAGTTGTTTATGCGTATTGGCATCAACACCGGCGCTATGGTTGTTGGGAATATGGGTTCGAAGAGTCGCATGGACTATACAATGATGGGCGATTCGGTAAATCTTGCGGCGCGTTTAGAAGGTGTAAATAAACAGTATCGAACTTATACTATGATTAGTCAGTTTACTTATGAACAGGTTAAAGATGATATTGAAGTACGAGAACTCGACTTAATTCGGGTTGTTGGGAAAAATGAGCCGGTAAGAATTTTTGAGGTGTTGGCAGAGAAAGGTAAGTTAAGCGAGGAGTTTCAGAAAAAACTTCCTGTTTTTAATGAGGGACTCGATCACTATCGAAATCGAAGATGGGAAGAGGGTATCCAATGTTTTGAAAAGGTTCTGGCTATGGATGAAGATGATGGCCCCTCGTTGACTTATTTTGAACGATGTATTACTTTTCAGGGCCAACCTCCTCCAGATGAATGGGATGGAGTTTTTGGCATGACTACTAAATAACGGAGAAGTGTTATGTTGTTGGGGGAGTTTCTATTAGAGAAGGGGCTGGTAAAGGAAGAGGAACTAGTCGCTGCGTTGGATGATCAACAGCAGAATAAAATGCCTATGGGCCAAATGGCGGTTCAGAAAGGTTTTCTGGATTCTAAATCCTTATTTAAAGTTTTAACGGAACAAAGAAAAAAGTTGCGAGACGCTAACGATTTTGGTGCAATTGCTGTTGAGATGGGTTTACTTAATCCGAAGCAAATAGAAGAATTGGTTGAGTCTCAAAGTACCACGAATGAATTGCTGGGAAACCTTCTGGTTGGAAAGGGTATTTTACCGCGTGAAAAACTAGTAGAGGTTTTACGGGAATATAATTCAGTGAATGCCAAATAATTATGATTAATTAACTTCAGTTTCGCGCTGGAGAGAGGAGATTTATAGTGAAAAACAAGAAACAGGTGGGTAAGGCTTTAGGAAAGGTTGCCAGTGGGTTATACGTGGTAACGGCTAAATGCGAAGATAAAGAAGATGCTGTTTTAGCGAGTTGGGTCAATCAGTGTTCGTTTGATCCCCCTGCTGTGACGATTGCATTGGGTACTCTGCGAGCGGCACGACTTTTGGTTGAGGGATCGGATGCTTTCATCGTAAATATTCTCCCCCAAGATGATAACACTTTGCTCAAACATTTCAGTCGGCCTCCGGAAGATATTTTTAAAGGTGTTAAAACCCGTAAGGGTCTCGATGGTATCCGTATTTTAAGCGATGCGGTTGCTTATCTAGAATGTGAAGTTGCTCATTCCATGCAGTCGGGTGATCATGTTTTGTATGTGGGGGAAATTGTCGGGGGAAAAACTTTAAAAGGCGGCGACCCTTATATTCACGTCAGGGATAACGGATTTAATTATTGATCGAGGCCGATCATTTTTAAAAAGTCGGTGCGGGTGATTGCCCAGTAGGCACCTGTGACTACAAAAGCAACTGCTGATACGATGAAGACTCCCAATTTGACCATACGTTTGGGGTCATCTTCGTAGTATTCCTTTAGGTCACCGGCCATGCTTTCTACAACACCTTCGTCAGCAGACTTCCTGAAGGTTTTGTCGATTGCATCGCGACCATAGATGATCCCGAAAATTACCGCGATAATAAGTATTTCAATTGCACCAATCATTATTCAATAGCTATTTTTTATGTTGTTTTGTTCAACCTGAAAATTCAGGAATCTCAAGGCGGGTTAATTTTTTAGGTCCGGCCTTTGGGGATGCGCTACGAGCGCAACGGAACCCATAGTCATCCATCCTACTGTTTGGGTTGCCGTTATTGCGAAATGAAGAGTAAATAAAACCTTTCAGATCGCGCCATGATCCACCGCGGACGACCTTGAACTCTCCACCAATGGGCCCTTTCGGGTTTGCATATTCATCTATTTCCATATAATACTCGCGATCATACCAATCGTCTACCCATTCTTTAACGTTTCCGGCCATATTGTGTAGTCCGTATGGGCTTTTTCCTTCCAGGAAGGAGTCGACTGGGGTTAGTACTTGGTGTTTCGTATCCTTGGTCCAGGTTTGGTGATAGCGAGCCAGTTTGGGGGAAGGTGGTTGATTGCCCCAGGGATAGTAGTAGGATTTTTCGCCTCGTGCAGCTTTTTCCCATTCTGCTTCAGAGGGTAGACGCTTGCCCTTCCATTTACAATATTCACTGGCACCTCTCCAGGAAACGTTGTTGATAGGGAAGTTTTCCAGGCCGGGACGGGGGTTAAATTTCCCGGTGTAAACCAGAGTTCCGAATTTGTTGTCGAGGTAGTAACCTTTGGTATTGTTATTGATATTTAAAAATTCGGAAAACTCTTTTGCCGAGATTTCATATTTATCAATGTAATAGGCATCCAGAAAAACACGATGCTCAGGCCTTTCATCATCCACACTATCATTCAACCCCATCTTGAAAAAACCGGAGGGAACAAGAGCCATCTCAGAGGGGATACGTTCAGTGGTTGTGCCGGTTGATGCTTTTTTGAAGAAACTTGTTTTCTTCTTTTCAGCCATCTGTAAGATTGATTTAGCCTCTTCCGCAAACTCTCCATTTCTGTCGCTATTGAGATAAGCTTGCAAGTAACCTTTGGCTTTCTCAATTTGGTTTGTTTGGGAATAAATCCATCCAGAAAAAAACTTTAAATCGGCTCGCTCTGAATGCGTTGTAGATTGAATATCGGCAATCAAACTTTCTGCAACTTCAGGAGGGCTGACAGCCAATACTTTTTGGTACCAGTTTTTTGCATCGGCGTATTGTTTTTGCAATAAGGAATAGAACCCCAGGTTCATCATTGCCAGAGTGTTCAGGTTTCCTGGGTTTTTATTTTTGTTGAGTCCGCGCAGGGTCCAGGCTGAAGCCATTTCAACATCATTGGTTTTATAATATGTCCAGCCCAGTTGGATGTAGTTTTTCAAATCAGTGGGATTCTGATCAATGAGAAATCGGTATTGCTCTATAGCCTGGGTGAAATTATTCATTCGATAATAAGATTCTGCCAATCCAGCGTGGATTTTTTCATTGCCTGGAAACTGTTTTTGCATGCTTTTTAAGGTTTGAATGGCTAGAGCATGTTGTCCTAGTCGCCCGAATGCGTTAGCAACGTTAATTTTATTTTGAATACTTTCGGGTTGTAATTTTGCCAATGCCTTTAAGTGCAACAGGGAGGATATAATCCGATTTTTCTTTAGGAACAAGTTTGCGAGTCTTTGATGTGCGGGGGTAAACCCGTTGTTTATTTGAACAACCTGCATGAAGTTTTCAATTGCTGCTTTGAGGTTTCCGCTTTCCTCATGTACCAGCCCCAGATTGAAAAGTGTCGACAGATTTCCTGGAGAAGCTTTTAAAGCAAGATTGTAATGTTTGATTGATTCTTCATAATTTTTTAATTCAGAATAAATATTTGCCAGATTATTTTGCGCATCAATTGAATTGGGATTGATTTTAGTGGACAACTGCAAATAGAAAACCGCCCGGTCTAATTTTTTGTTTTGGTAATACACCATACCTACATTTGAAAAATAGGCCCCGAGAGTTTGTTTTGGGTTTAGGTTTTTTAAAAAGTAAGAATTTTTTTCCTCGGAGAGGTAGCGCTGCTGGTAGAAACTATCGGGAAACGATGTTCCCATTTCTGTTGCTTCGATATTAATTCTGGCGGTCTCTTTTTCATAGCGAACAAAAAAGTGATTGGGGAGTGGAACTCCAAAAAGAGGTAAGTTTAATTTCTGTCCTAGAATCAAATAGAGCAGGGACAGGTTCATGCAATACCCTCTTTTAGTTTTGAGCATCCCATGTAGAAAGAGTTCCTCGTCATTTATAGGAATTCCCCGCTCATCGACTTGCTCGGTATATCGGTAGCCCGCTTGCTGGTGAATTATTTTGCGCAGTGAATTGACTACCCTCTTAGCTTCTGTGGAACCTTTTAAATCCTTTTTTACTTTTGAAACTAGATGGGTAATATTTCCCTTCAATGGCCGAGTATCCAGAGATGGATCCCAGTGTTTAGAGATGAGGAGCAGTGTTTCTAAAAGATCAATTTTAGGGGCAGGAATTTCTGCAATGCGGCTAAGCTCTTTTTCCACCGGTGCTTCCCCATTCAAGCTCGTGCTATGCGCAAGGGTAGGGTAGCAATAGAAAAACAGGATAAGATAAGCTGATATCAAGCGGAAACGTGATAAAATCATTTTGTGCAGGTTCAGTTCTTTCTGATATTTCTATTATTATATCAGAAGTGATCCTGAGAGGTAGAAAAGAAAAAGCAGTGTTTTTTGAATACATATTCTGGAAATCCTAAATGAAAATTCTGGTGGCAGAGGACGATCTTGATAATGCCCGTCTTTTAGAAAATATTTTAAGGAAAAATGATCATTCTGTTGAGGTTGTTCCTGATGGTGCCAAAGCACTGCAACGTTTGCAGACTGAGAAGTTCGATGCGCTATTGACAGATTGGATGATGCCAGAAATGGATGGAATAACCTTGATACAACGAGTACGTGCTGAGGTTAAATCCGCTCCTCTGATTTTGATGATTACAGCAATAAGTGATGATGATGCCCGACAGCAGGTGTTGCAGGCAGGTGCCGATGATTTTTTGATCAAGCCTTACCGGTCTACGGATGTGGTAAGGGTATTGTCGGATGGGCTTGCCAGATTGAATCAACCCCTCCCAGAACCGGATGACAGGGTAGTCACACCGGTTCGGGTCAATGGCCTTCCCCCTTTTGTGAGCATTGTAGTGGCCGCAGGAACAGGGGGACCATCGGATATTCATCAGTTTTTTCAATCTATTGAAGAAAATTGCCCGGCAGCATTTTTTGTTGTTCAACATGGTCCAGATTGGATGATGACCCTGTTGGCCCGTCAATTAAAGCAGGAATCAAGATTCCCGTGTATGGTGGCCTATCAAGATTTGCAGCCAGCACGAGGTCATATTTATCTTGCACCTGGTAATCATCACTTGGCTTTTTCTCCGCCCCCGGTTGCTTTGGAATTGAATCAAGATTCTAAGGAAAATTATTTGAGACCCTCAGCGGACTATTTGTTTCGGAACGCTGCAACGGTTTTTGGTGAATTTTGTATTGCCGTGATTCTTTCGGGAATGGGTAGAGACGGCTCGCAAGGAGCAAGAAATATTAAAGCTTCGGGAGGAGTGGTTTTCGTGGAAGACCCTAAAGCCGCTGCGGCCTCTTCCATGCCTCAGACCGCGCTGGACTCTAAAGTAGCTGATGCAGTTCTACCTTTAAGTATTCTTGGAGAGGCAGTGTTGGACCAAGCACAACGATTGAATGAAGAATTGGAACGTAGAAAAAAAGAAGAATAATAGTTTCATACGAAAAGATTTTCCG
This sequence comes from Nitrospinaceae bacterium, assembly GCA_029261695.1. Classification (GTDB taxonomy): domain Bacteria; phylum Nitrospinota; class Nitrospinia; order Nitrospinales; family VA-1; genus UBA8687. Next base: position 7,416 of record JAJDAV010000021.1, read on the forward strand.
GTCCTTAAATTTGGTTATTTGTTTTATTCCCTCCTGATCATCCAACCTTCCAAAAGCAGAATCCCAGCAACAAGAAGAAGCAAAGGTGTTGCCAATAACATTCCTTCTGTAGAAGCAGCCTTATAGGCACTGGGTTCCGGTTTGTTTATGGTGATTTTAATATCTGGTAGAAGGGTATTAATGTCTTCTTCGGATATTTTTCTAGGTGACGATTCTTTTGTGTCGACATTTATAGTGAAAGTTCCTATAGGTTGAGACCCCATTGGCAATTTGTTGAGAGTTTCCTGCGTGCTTTCGTGGGGAAGCTCAAATAGCGTGTAAATACCCGGTAGTTGAGTTTTATTGAATTTTATCATTCCCTTTTCTTCTAGTGCTAAATGGATATTGCCTCCGGGTGTTTGGACAGCCCAATTTGCATCAGGTCGATCTATGTTTTGCTGAAAAGTTTCACCGACTAATAGATCTTGGTGAGAAACGTTTTCAAGTCCGCGAGTGGCATACTGTGTCCATCTTTGTATCCATGGAAGAAACGTAGGCTGAATTGGGAAGTCATTCCATTGTCGATCTAAAGAACTAAGAAATAAAATGATTTTTCCTTTTCCAGAGTCAGTTTCTATAACTGCGGGGTTTTCATTTGTAAACCAATTTGCCACTTTAAATTTCTTTTTATCTCTTGCTTGAATAGTGAAAAATGAATGGAAGGGGATCTCCTTCATTTCTTCAATAGCTTTGGCAGAAAATGCTCGCATTACAGGATGCTCGGTGCTTTTGAATAAAAGGTGGGTTTTATCAAAATTTTTTACGGCTTCAAAAGTAACCGGCAAAAGGTTGCCCAATTTCTCATTGTAATATTTTGGGTTGACCTGATCGCCCATGCCAAATATTAAAGCTCCACCTCTTAAAACATAATTTTCCAGTTCCAGCTCATAATCAATGGGAAATTCTCTGACATTCGCGAGAATGACAACTGAAAAATCTGAAAGCTGCCTTAGTGGTAGCTCAGCCAGGGTTGAGACAGTGGGGTCAATATGTGAAACAGAAACTGAAAATGGATTGAGAGCGCGCTCCAGATAAAAGGACTCACTCTGATGTGAAATGGTCCCAGGGTCTCCATCTACAACAAGAACTTTGATGTTTTGATTAGGAAGATGTGAGAAAAAACGTCTGTCGTCTATTGGTAATACATCGTTACCAGCTTTTATTTCACCAAGGATAGTATCTTCATTGCGTAAAGGAATGGAAAATTCTTTGGAGATGGTTTGCCCACCTTGAATATCTACAAGAGTTTCTTTTTTTGTTTTTTTATCAAGAATCAATGAGACGGGTACGCGTTGCCTCGCTTGGGAATGATTGGTGACTTTTGTTGTGATTTTTAAAATTCTACTTCGTGCTAGAAACTCCTGTTGGGATTGAACGCTTTCTACAGAGATCAGGTTGTTTTTTACAGAGAGTGTAGAGAAATCAAAAACTTTCAATGGAACAGTTGGTAAATTGTCGATTTCCGAAAAAACTTCCTTATCCCATCCATTTTTATCTAGATCAGTCAGAACGATGAGATTCTTTTCTTTGTTGCTTGAAGATTTTAAAAGAGTGGCTGCTTTTTCCAGGGCACGGCCCATATCCGTTGTTTGAAAAGAAGGTTGTAAACTTTGAGTTAATTTTACAAAACTCCCCTTTTGTGCCATCCAGTCTTGATCGATGCGCGCAGGGTTGGAGGCAAGGACTAAACTGAACTCACTTCCTTCAGGGATTTGGGTTAGGAGTTTTGACAAAAACTGTGTTGCAGATTCAAAAAGCGTTTTTTCTTCTACCTGGCTTCTCATGCTAAAGGAATCATCTAAAATGAAAACATAAGAAGCAGGTGAGTCGTTACGAAAGGCTTCTGAGTCTCCCAAAGAAAAAAACGGGTTAGCTAATGCGAGACTGAATAAAGCTATACCCAGGCAACGTAGGAAAAGCAATAGAAGTCGATTGGGGTTAGATTTTTTTATGGATCGTTTTTGCGATTGAAATAATAAGTAAACTGCTGAAAAGCGTATATGCTTTTGTTGTCTGCGTGTTAATAAATGGATCAAAATAGGAATGGATATTCCTAATAGTCCAAAAAGAAAAAAAGGTGAGGTAAAATTTAAATTCATACTTTTATAAAGCTTTTTCTCTTTAGCAGATAATAGCTCAAGGCTTGTTGAAGAGGAGTAGAGGTATCCATTAACACGTAATCAACGCCGAGTCCGTTGCTGATTTTTTTCATATGTTCGATTTGTTCTTGTATGGCTTTTTGGTATTCCTCGCGAATATCCATTGGGTCCAACCCTACCATCGGATCATCTTCAAGAGATTCAAATACTGTATCTCCTTCGAACGGTAGGTTCAATTCATCTGGATGGAGAACATGGAAAAGAATAACTTCCAGCCCTCTGGAGCGAAGTAGTTTTAAACTTTTGTGGATGTCTTGATCCCGGGTTAAAAAGTCAGAAATTAAGATCAACATGCTGCGACCCTGCAAACGTTCAGTCAATCCCCCAAGCACATTTTCTATCTGGGTTTCGCCTTTTGGAGTAAGGGTCGAAAGTCCATGCAGGATATGTTGCAAATGCGAAGCTTTAGATCGTGGGGGTATGTGCTCAACTACATGATCGTTAAATAAGGTCAACCCCACGGCGTCGAATTGTTTTAAAAATAGATAAGATAAAGCCGCAACAAGATTGCAGGCGTAATCCATTTTTGACTCGCTTTTTTCGAAAGGAGATTGATAGGCCATAGATCCGCTGGCGTCAAGAAGGATTGTGCATTTTAGATTGGTGGATTGTTCAAATTGTTTGACATGATACTTGTCCGTTTTTCCTGCCACTTTCCAATCAATGTGCCTAATCTCATCACCTGGGGAATAGTCTTTGTATTCGGCAAACTCAACACTTGATCCCTTATGGCGACTCCGATGCTGGCCTGTGAGTAACCCATCGACTAAATTCATAGCCGTAACCTTTAGTGAAGAAATTCGGGCAAGAACCTGCGGATCGTAATTTTTTGATGTGTTTTCCATAAACCGATAAGAAACAAGGGAAATCAATTTGGTTCATTGTCTCATAAAACCTTAAGAGGGCAAAAACCAATAACCGCAGGTTGCCGGCAAATCAGGAATACTGCAATAGGGGGTTCTGTTTTCCTCAAGGCGTAGCCTTGTAGAGGCTTGACATTATGAGGGAGGCTTATAGAATGACTCTTTCTATTTAGATCGAGGGTTGGCCAAAAAGATGAGAACGACAAGATATTGCAAGTGTCATTTTGTTAATGGCGAGTCGGAGCACTGGGGAATCCTGGACCGAACCACCTTTGCTCAAAAGGGGGCGAAGGCCCATTTTGCGCCTGATACACCAATAATTCCAAAGCATTTATTGTTGGAACTAAATTTTGACTGGGAACAGGAGAAAGTTTGGGGCAGCACGACTTACGAACTGTTGGCGAACGTAAATAATATTTGCGAAATCGAACTGGATGCGGCGAATCTGGATATTGATCGGGTGCAAATAGGTAGCAGGGGGGTATCTTTTGAAAACACCGGTGAGAAGGTAATTGTTTTTCTGGCGAAACCTCTTAAAGAGGGTTCCGCTATTAAATTAAAGTTGCATCACTCCGTTACCCGACCCGCAGCCGGTATCTATTTTACTAAACCTGACAAGGAATATCCTAACCGATTTAAAACCGTTTGGACTCAGGGGCAAGATGAAGATTCAAAATACTATTTTCCCTGCTTCGATCAACCCAATTTCAAGCAAACAACCGAGGTAAAGCTTCATCTCCCAAAAGGAATGTTTGGCCTTTCTAATGGTCGACTGCTGAAAAAAACAAACTCAAGAACAAAGAGTTTTTATCATTACAAACTGGAAATTCCTTACTCGACTTATTTGCTTTCTATTGTTGCAGGAGATTTTGTTGAACATAAAAGTAAAGCTGGGAATATTGATGTAAAGTGGTATGTGCAAAAGGGTAGAGAAAAAGAAGGTCGAAACTCATTTAAAGATACCGGAAAGATCATGCAGTATTTTTCAAAATACACGGGTTATTCTTATCCGTACAAACATTATACGCAAATCGCTGTTCCAGAATTTGTTTTTGGAGGAATGGAGAATTTTACAGTTACCACGCAAACAGATCTCACTTTACATGATGATCGCGCCCGACTGGATTTAGATTCGAATGGGCTTGTTGCTCATGAAGCGGCGCATATGTGGTTTGGGGATATTGTTACTGCAAAGGATTGGTCGCATGCTTGGTTGCATGAATCTTTCGCTACATATTTCGATGCTCTATACACTCGAGAGTCCAAGGGTGAAGAAGAGTTTCGTTATCAGTTGTTGGAAGATGCGGAAACCTATTTTAGTGAAGATACCCGCTATCGCCGTCCTATAGTTACTAATATTTTCAAGGAGCCTATAGATCTTTTCGATGCGCATCTTTATCCCGGTGGGGCTGTACGGTTACATTATTTGAAAAACCTGATAGGTGAGGATAAATTTCGTAAGGCGCTGAAAATATTTTTAAAACGCCATGAAAAAGGATTGGTCGAAACCGTTGACCTAAGTCGATGTTTGCAGGAAGTTAGTGGGAAAAACTTTGATGAATGGATGAGTCAGTGGATCTATCGGGGAGGCTATCCCAGTTTAGAAGTGAGTTACTCATGGAATAAAGAAATTGCTGAGGTAACGATCAAGCAAACTCAAAAAGCAGAAAAGAAGGGTGACAATCTTCTTTTTAAGTTGCCTCTCAAGTTGGAATTCTATTTCTCGCGAGGATCAGAGAAATTTCCTATCGAGATAAAGAATAAGGAGGAAAAGTTTTGCTTCAAGTTAAAACGAAAACCACTTTATTTCAGGCTTGATCCGGACTACGAATGTCCTGTTAAAAAAGTTAAGTTGGATATTTCAGGAGCCATGCTGCAAGAACAGATAAAGAGAGACCTTGATCCGATAGGCCGAATTGAAGCCGCCCAGGCGTTGGCAACAAAACCTTCAAATGTTAAGATCCTCGGTCAGAGCCTGAAGAGCGAAACAGAGTGGGGAGTGGCTCATCGAATTGCGGGAGCATTGGGGAAAATTGGCGGGGAAGCTGCTCGTGATTCTTTAATCAGAGCATTAAATCACCATAGCCATGCGAAAATCAGATGGGGCATAATTCAGGCTTTGGCTGTGTTTACTCAGGATGAAAAGGTAGCGCGTTGCTTGAAAAAGATCGCCATGGGGGACCCTTCCTATCGCGTTGAAGCGGCAGCTCTGGGGGCTTTGGGCAGGATAAAGGCCAAAGATTGTCGAGAGTTTTTGGAGGGATTTCTTAATCGTCCCTCACATAATGATATTGGCAGAGCTGCGATATTTAGAGCTCTAGCGAACCTTGAAGATAAAGACTCCTGGCAAACTATTTTACAAGGTGCTGAATATGGTGCTCCTCAAGGCAGCCGACCCGCAGCGATTCAGGGGTTGGCAAAACTGGCAAAGAGATTTGAACAATTAAAGCCAGAGGCGGTTGAGGTTTTTAAGAGAATTGCAGAAGAAACTAGAGGTACCCCCGCAGCAACATTTCGCGGTAAACTGGCAGCAATTCAATCCATGGGCGTTCTGGAAGAGTTGGCGGCGATTCCTATTTTGAGAAAACTGGCTGCTCGGGAAACCGATGGCCGACTAAAAAGAAGAGCCGAAGACACTATTCGCGACCTGATGGAATCTGCAAAGAAGCCAAAAGAAATGTTATTGTTACGATCGGATCTTGATGATCTGATCAAAGAAAATAAATCTCTTCGCGATCGATTTGATTTAATGGAAAACCGAGAAGAAGCGAAATCTAAAAAGAAAAAAAGGACTTAACAGAATGAATAAACCATTTAATGATGAGCCGATAGATGTGCTGGTAAAAAAATACATGGCAAAAAATGGAACCGAGCTCGATTTACGTATAAAGTACATCGGTGATGAAGGGGTCGATTTTCTGGCTAAATGCCCAGACTTGGTTGACCTTGAAGTGCTGAATCTTGAGCGTAACGAAATCACCGATAAAGGAATTCAATCTCTCGCCAATTCTACTATTATCACCAACCTAAAAGAATTGCATTTAGAGCGAAATGATGTGGGCGATGCGGGTGCTGTTGCAATTGCCAACTCTTCAAACTTTTCCTACTTGAGTTTTGTGAATTTTTGGAAAAACAAGGTTGGCGCTGAAGGCGCTCAAGCCATTGCTTCTTCCACAAACTTAGTTAACTTGAGAAACCTTGATCTGGCACAAAATCAGATCGGTGATGAAGGTGCTAAAGCATTGGCAGCAAGCACCACCCTGGCGGGGCTTGAATACCTTGAAGTTTTCGGAAGTGGTCTTACCGAAGAAGGTAAAAAGCAATTAAAAGAGTGCAACACCTTTCCCAAGCTTCAACATCTTGTCCTTGAATAGCGGTTACCTCGCGTGTGTTAAATCTCTTCTTTAATATTATGCCCCTTAGGGGCAGGGCTAATTTGTTGGTACCTATTTAAGGCAGAGCTGATTGTGTTATGACCAGCTAAAAACCTCCTTGTCAGGGATAGGCCGCGATTTTTAAATTGGATTCCACCCCAAGAATTTTCTGTGTTTTATGAATGATTGCGTTTGCGGTCGACTTGTCTTTTAGGAAAAGCCCTTCCCGCGCATTGATCGTCATTTTGGTTGTTTTAGGAGTAATAGATTTCAGGTTAATAAATATACTTAAATTTTTAGTTGTGGCTTCAATAAATCTTCCCTCTTCATTTCCTCGATTTTCAACTACCTTTATTGCCATTTTTTCCGAAGCATCCATTATGGCCCAGACTACTTTATCAAGAGGGTGGTTGACCGTCTTTTGCGCAACGTTCGTGAAGGAATAACCCAATCCCAGACTGCCACCGGTAATAGCCACCGCTGCACAACCGGATAAAATTGAAAGGCAAAATATTGTCACCCCTAACTTTAAAAAACTCATTATTCCTCCCATACTTGCAATTAAAAAAACTCCAGACAGACACGCAATCTTCCCCATTTGTGAAGCCTGTTAGGTGTGGATGCGTATGTAAAGAGCAATTTACGTGCCGAATGAAAGCGATTGTTTTACCGCAATATTCCCGAGGCACTGAATTTCACGAATTAAAGACTGTATATTTTTGTTCACTTTTGATTAAAAGTGAGCACATTTATTAGGGGTAAATCTAAAAAAAATTTATTGAGAGGGGTGCTAAATAATATCCATAAGGGGTAGGTGTTTACCTAATAGCCGGTGGACAGCATTCTTGAGAGGTTGGTTCTCTGGGGCTTCGAGGTTTGGGTCGCGGTCAATCAATGCGAAAGCTTCTTTTCGAGCCACATCTAGAATTTTGATATCTCGAATCAAATTGGCAATCTTTAGGACAGGTAACCCCGATTGCCGGGTCCCCATAAAATCACCTGGACCTCGAATTTTTAAATCCTCTTCTGCAATTTCGAATCCATCTCGGGAGTTCTGCATTGCTTTCATTCTTGCTTTGCCTTCTTCAGAGATTGGAAAGTAGGCGGCTAGTAAACAATGCGATGCATGCTTACCTCGACCTACTCGCCCTCGAAGTTGGTGCAGTTGTGCAAGTCCAAATCGTTCAGCATGCTCGATGATCATCACTGTTGCGTTGGGAATGTCGATGCCGACTTCGATTACCGTAGTGGCAACAAGTACTTGAACTTCATTTCTTAGAAATCGAGACATGATTTCCTGACGTTCTTCTTTCTTTAATTTTCCGTGAATGAGACAGGCGGCTAAATGTGGGAACCGTTCTTGAATGGATTCAAAAACGGTGACGGCTGCTTTCAAGTCCATCACTTCAGATTCTTCGATGAGTGGGCAAACTACAAAAGCCTGTCTTCCCATTTTTAATTCAGATTCCATTAGTGCATAGGCTTTGTCTTGCTGTTTCTCGTAAAACACCCGGGTGGTAATGGGCTGTCTTCCTGGAGGAAACTCGTCAAGAAATGAAACATCCATATCGCCATAAATGGTCAATGCTAGAGATCGGGGGATCGGCGTTGCAGTCATTATTAAGAGGTGAGGATGGTTTCCTTTTTTGCCTATTGCTTCTCTTTGTAATACCCCGAAACGATGTTGCTCGTCCACTACAGCCAGTCCTAATTGTTTAAATTGAATTTCCTTTTGCACCAAAGAATGGGTTCCGACGATGATGCGAGTTTTTCCCGTTTCGATATCCTGATAGATGGCTTTTCTTTCTTTTCCCTTTAAGGTCCCTGTGACCAGAGCCAATTCGATTCCCAGCGCATCACAATACGGACGGATATTTAGATAATGCTGCTCGGCAAGAATTTCTGTTGGAACCATCAAGGCGGCTTGGGATTCATTGTCTACCGCTGTTAGAAGGGCGGTGAGGGCTACGATTGTTTTTCCGCTACCGACATCTCCCTGAATAAGGCGATTCATGGGTTTTTCTTTTTCCAGGTCGGCCATTATTTCTGCGAGCACTCTTTTTTGTGCCTCTGTCAATTGAAACGGTAGAAGTTTGATGAATTTTTTGATCAGATCGCCTCGGGTTTTAAATGCCATTCCTGTTTTGATTTCTCCTGCGTGTTTTTTTCTATAGGCTAATCCGGTTTGAATAAGAAACAACTCTTCGAAGATCAATCTTTTTTGTGCCGGAGTTTTAAACGTATCTAGGTCTTTTGCTATGAAATCCGCCGACGGTGGAAAATGTGCTTTTTGAAATGCTTCGCTACGAGTAAGAAGCTTGTGCCTGCGTATAATTTCTTCAGGGAGGACCTCATCCACCAAAGGTAAATATTTCTCGAGAACATTGCTTAGAATACTTCGCATGGACTTTTGGTGCAGCCCATCAGTGGTATGGTAGACAGGAACTATTTTTCCTCCTTCCAGTGAGATCGTTGTTTCATCCGTTACACGTTCTGTATCGGGGTGGACGATTTCCACGCCGCTTCTTTTGTTGACTGTGGGTTTTCCTGAGACAATGAGTTTGGCTCCGGTTTTGAATTTTTCCAGCATATAGGTTTCGTTGAAACGAAACCATCTTGCGCGGGTGGTTCCTGTTTCATCCTGAAAGATAACTTCAAAGACCCTTTTGCGCCGGCCCATATAGATGACACCGGCATTGAGTACTTCAGCCGTAAAGGTTGAAAATTCGCCGGGAATGAGTGTAGATATTGTTTTTAGCTGACTCCTGTCTTCATAGCGAAATGGAAGGAAGTACAGAAAATCTTCAATAGCTGTGAGTTGTAGCTTTTGCAGCAGGAGAGCTTTTTTTGGGCCGACCCCTTTGATAAATTGGATGGGGTCATCCAATGATACTTTTTTCCATTCAGTCGAATTCATGGCCCAATAGTAGCCTCCCCGGCAGATAGGGGCAAGGCTTTGATTGTGGATTGACAGAAAAAAATTGTAGAAGTATGCTTAAAGTAAGGAGTTATGCGCTAGCAATTCCATAAAATGGAAAAATAATTTTGTTGGATTGCCTTTTCTAAGGGATTTTCAATTATGAGGGTTCAAGAGCTTACTGAAGAGCTTTTAAAATATTTGCCTGATGCCGATATTGGTATTGTTCGAAAGGCTTACGACTATTCTGCCAAAGCCCATCTTGGGCAGAACCGAAGGTCAGGCGAGGCCTATATTTCCCATCCTATCGAAGTAGCTCACAATCTCGTTAAACTGAAAATGGATGAGAATACTCTGGCAGCCGCTTTATTGCACGATACCCTTGAGGACACCCTGTCCACTCCCGAAGAAATTCAAGAACTGTTTGGCGACGAAATATTTCAGCTGGTGGATGGAGTTACAAAGATCAGCAAGATGAATTTTTCGAGCCGTGAAGAAAACCAGGCAGAGAACTATCGAAAGATGATTTTTGCTATGGCGAAAGACATTCGAGTTGTTCTAATCAAACTAGCCGACCGCGCACATAATGTAGCAACCTTGGAATCGCTTTCAGAAGAACGGCAAAGGCGTATCGCAAGGGAAACTCTAGATATCTATGCTCCCATTGCCAACCGGCTTGGAATCGGTTGGCTCAAGACGGATCTGGAAAACAACTCCTTCCGCTATCTATACCCTGAGGAATACCGAGCTATTGAAGAAAAAGTGGCCAAGGGGCAAGAGTATCGTGAGAAGTATGTAGAAAAATCTATTTCGAGATTGGAAAAGGAATTAAAGTCAGTCGATATCAAGGGAAAAGTTGCGGGAAGACCGAAAAACTATTTCAGCATTTATAAAAAAATGATGGATCAGAATATCGGTTTTGAAGATGTTTATGATCTGGTGGGATTAAGAGTGTTGACGGATTCATTACAGAATTGTTATTCCGTTCTGGGTCTGGTGCATTCGCTTTGGAAACCGATACCCGGTAAATTTAAAGATTATATTGCGATGCCCAAACCAAATAGATACCAGTCTCTCCATACAACAGTGATTGGGCCGCGAGGGGAAAGGGTAGAGGTTCAGATTCGTTCTGATGAAATGCATAAGACTTGTGAGGATGGAATTGCTGCTCATTGGCGATACAAGGAGAGTGATAGCCAAGATGAAAAGGGTATAAATAACCAGCTCCTATGGGTTCGCCATCTGCTTGAAAATCAGAAGGATTTGATGAACCCAAAAGAGTTTCTAAATGCGTTTAAAGTTAACCTTTTTCCTCACGAAGTTTTTGTTTTCACCCCTGAGGGAGAGGTTATTGAACTGCCTTACGATGCGACTCCCATAGACTTTGCATTTCAGGTTCATACCGATGTCGGTTATCACTGTCAGTCCGTCAAAGTAAATGGCAAGACCGTGCCGTTACGTTATAAATTAAGGAATGGGGATCAAGTTGAGGTTTTGACTTCTGAGGATGCTTCTCCCAGCCGAGACTGGCTTTCTTTTGTAAAAACTTCAAAGGCGCGAAATCGGATATCAAGTTTTATAAATAATGAAGAGAGGGCTTACAGCCTTGAATTTGGCAAAGAGTTATTAGAAAAAGAAATTCGTGAATACGGTTTTGATCCTTTTCAGGTGTTGAGTAATGAAGGGTTGGAAGAGGCTGCGCAAGCTTGTGGCTTCAAATCACCCGAAAGCTTGTTTGTTGGGCTTGGGATTGGAAAGTTATCAACCCATCATGTTCTTGAAAAGTTACTGCCAAAAGAGGATCTGGAAGGAATAAAACCAAAAGAAGAGACGCTGATTAAGCTCAAGGAAAATAAACCAGCAAATGCCATTAAGGTGCAGTGCTTAAATGAAAATATTATGATTCGTATTGGTAAATGTTGCCACCCTCTACCGGGAGAACCCATTGTAGGCTACATGACACGCGGCCGAGGTGTAACGGTTCATCATATTGACTGCCCCAGTGTGAGCCGAGTGATTGATGATTCAGAACGATTGCTGGGTGTGGAATGGGACACGGGAAACAAAACAATCTACCAAGCTCATATTGCAATTGTTGCTGAAGATAACCCAGGGTTGTTTGCAAGTATTGGTCAGGCGTTTGCAGAAGGAGGAATTAATTTAACGCGTGCAAATGTTCAACAGGGGGCGCACAAAAGAGCCTATTTTGATCTCTCAATCGAAATTCATGATGTGGAGCATCTAAATCAGACTCTGGATAAAATCAGGCAGGTCGAAGGCGTAATTTATTTAGAGCGGATGAAAGAGTTTAATAAAAATTCGCCTGTCAAAAATAGATTGGAAGCAATGGGGGGAGACTTGAAACCAAAAAGCGAGAGTAAACTGATTGTAAACTAAATTGCTTTTGTAACTTTTCCTGACTTAAGGCATCGAGTGCAAACCTTCACGGTTTTAATAGATCCCTTCATTACTACGCGTAGCTTTTTCAGGTTGGGTTTCCAGACTCTGCGAGTTTTGTTGTTCGCATGACTGACATTATTACCAGATTGGGGTTTTTTATCACAAACTTCACATTGCTGGGACATCTAAAGCACTCCGAAAAATATTGTCTTAAAGAAACGTAGATGCTAGCATAACCTAGTATTGGGAGCAAGACTAATTGATCGATAAAGCTATGATAATCAACAAAAACTCCACAATAAATGAAATTCTCAGTGCCTACCCGGACTCCAAAAGGTTTTTTAATGAACGGGATATGGCATGCAGCAGTTGTTTTGCCGTCAATTTCGACACTTTAGAAAAAGGTGCCCTCATGCATGGCTTGGAGGTCAACGTATTGATTGAGCAACTCGAAGATTTTCTGAAAACGCTTCCCACGCCTATTGCTTCTCAACAGCATAAATAGATATAGCCAAGAGGGAAATCACATCCTGATTTTTGTAAGGGATTTTATTGCAAAGATAGGGCGATCTTCCGCCGCCGAATTGAACCCGGACGGGTTCAATTTAATACTAAAAGGATTCCGATAGTCGTTTGCTTAGATCAGATACTACTAAGATTCTTGCAGTATGTTTCTTAAAATGCCTTCTGCAATATCTCGGCTATCAACATTATACCCGTTTTCAATCGCCGCTTTGACTCGTGCGACTTCGCTTGCGCGGACGTTAGGGGTTGTGTTGATGACTTCATTCGCTAATTGCACATCTCTAGCGCGTGAAGAAATTTTGATCTGTTCGCCGCCGCCGGCAGATGCTGCACCCTCGCTTTTTGATACGGGTGCTTTGTCGCCAACCTTGACTCGGTCCTGAATGGTTTTGTTTTTGATTCGAAAATCGTTGCCTGGGATTTCCATTTTGCTAACCTTTTCTCTTTTTTTGGTAAATAAGATGGATTCTAAAAACCCGTTCTTTAGCTCCTCCAAGAGTGAACTAGGTCTTCAAAGAATTTATCGGTATTGGGCTCAGATACTTTAGTCGAAATATTAAATAAATTATATTTTTTTATAGCTGTAACTCCTTTAAAATACCGGTTTATCTCCAGAGTGTCAAGTTGGCTTGGGGATATTGAGGCTTTTTCAAAATGAGATTATTCAGCTAAATTTTGTCAGTAAAATTATATTTAACAATTTCTTACAATGCATCCTCAATCCGATAAAATCTATGGTGTTTAAGAATCCAGTTCCCACGGTAGACGTCATTATAGAAAATGGAGAAGGAATTGTGCTCATTGAGAGGGCAAATTTGCCTTTTGGCTGGGCGATTCCTGGGGGATTTGTGGATTATGGTGAATCTCTTGAAGATGCAGCTCGAAGGGAAGCACTTGAGGAAACAGGACTAAAAATAGAGTTATTACAGCAATTTCATACGTATTCTGACCCATCCAGAGATGTCCGCCAGCATAATATTTCTACCGTTTTTATTGCCAGGGCAGAGGGTGTCCCCAAGGCAGATACCGATGCAAAACAGGCTGTAATTTATCCATTAAACGCTTTTCCTGAGCCTTTAGTGTTCGACCATGCAAAAATATTGGCTGATTATGTTAAATGGCTGGATAGCGGCAGATCTGGAACAGTCCGGCTAAAACCCTGAAGATCAGAAAGAATATATGAGGAAGACAGTCACAAAATTAATATCGGTTTTTATTATTATCGCCTGCCTGATTCCATTAAAAACGGTAATGGCTGGTACGGTGGATAATGAAAAATATTCGAAAATTATCTGGAATTACTTGGAAACGCTTTGTGCTTTCGGCCCCCGTAACCCAGGTAGCGAAGGTTATCGAGAAACTATTGAGCTCATCCGTCGAGTAGGAAAAAAATATGCCGACCAGGTTGTAGAGCATCCCTTCCAAGTCCAAATATCAGAACAGAAAAAGATTCGCATGGTCAATTTGGAGTTGCAATTTGCAGGCACAAAAGGGGGAGCGCCTATTTTAATCGGTTCCCATTTTGACACCCGTCCTTTTGCAGACCAGGAAACAGACCCTGAAAAGCAAATCCTGCCTATAATAGGTGCCAATGATGGTGGTTCATCTACAGCCCTCTTGTTAGGCTTGGCGCATTATCTTTTTCAACACCCGCCTCCCAGACCAATTCATCTGGTGTTTTTTGATGGCGAGGATTACGGCACGAGCGCATCAGGACTCAATTTACTTGGGTCGACACATTATGCTCAAAGCCTTTTCAAGCAAGACCGAAAATCCTGGCCCTATTGGGTATTGGTCATAGATATGATCGGAGATAAGGATCTGCAAATATATAAGGAGACTTATTCTTTGAAAAGCAGCGGACGTTTTCTTGATAAAATTTATTCCATCGCTGAAGAGAAAAAAATCACATCTTTTATATCGAAATCAAAGTACACCATTTTTGATGATCATTATCCTTTTTATAAAATGGGTATTCCCGCGACAGTTCTGATCGATTTCGATTATCCTTATTGGCATACTCAGGAGGATACGCTGGATAAATGTTCTCCAGAAAGTATGATTTCTGTATTTTCTGTAGTAACTGAAGCGATTAAAAGTTTTTAGGCAGGGGATTAATGCACCGTTGGAAGTTCGGATAGTTTTTGCTTGGCTTCTTCACTGAGAGGGTCCATTTCCAAAATTGTTTGTAACTCTTCTTTAGCTTTTTTATAGGCTTTCTTGTTTAAGTGAATTTCGTATAGCTTCCAGCGCATGGAAAGAAAATCGAGACCCATTTTTGCAGAACGCTCATAAGATTTCTGTGCTTCATCAAAACGTTTCAGAGCAAATTGAGAGTTTCCAAGATTAAAACTGGTGATGGCAAATTCTGGATTCAGTGTCAGCGCCTTTTTTAAATAAGGGATGGCTTCTTCGGGTTTGCCAAGTTTATTTAACACAGCCCCCAGATTGGATAAGGCCTGTATGAAATTGGGGTATACCTCAATCGCTTTTTTAAACAGGTTCTTTGCTTCCTCAATTTTCCCTGAGCGAAAATAGTATCCACCCAGATTGGACAAAGCTTCGGGAAAGTTGGGTTGCAGTGCAATTGTTTTTTCATATTGCTCGATGGCTTGATCTTCCATCCCAAGGTCGCGATAGGCAACTGCCAGGTCATAGTGAGCCAGAGTAAAACTTGGGTCCAGCTCAAGAATTTTTTCAAATTCATCTATTGCTTTATTAGGGTCTCCCAATCCGTACTGATAGAAATTCCCACGATAATACATGGCCTCTTTTGAGTTTTTGTCTTGTTGTAAAAGTTCTTGAAAGCTGAAGGTTCCTGTTTCATTTAAAAAAGGCTTAATATTTTGGATCGGAATTGCAAGGTTGATGGATCGACCTTCAATTGTGGCAATTCCTACAACTTTATTAGATTTGTCAACCAAGGGGCCACCGCTGAAACCCTGACCAAACGCCGTGGTGGTATAGATGAATGGAATATTTGGAAAAGCTTGTGGATGCACGCCAAGAACAAAGCCGTAAGTTTGAGCTATTACGCCTTCTACCGTCCCATCATTTTCCTTTATGTTTTCAGATAAATACCCCAGTGCGCTGGTGTAATCGTATGACTTGATGCTGGAAGAGTCGCCTAATTCCAAAGTTGAGTAAAAACCGTCGTCAAGTTTTAAAATTGCAAAATCCTTGGTGCGATCAATTTTATGAATTCCTTTTACATCCGCCTGAATGCCATTTGGGAAGTAGGCTTTGACCGAGTGGGCATCTACGAGCACATGGTAATTTGTTACCAAAGTGCCTTCGGGTTGAACCACGAAGCCCGACCCAGTTCCCACAGTTTTACCTGCTTTGTCCTTTGCAATTAATAGAGCGACTGCATTTTTGTTTACTTCATGGGCACTTGCTGAACTCAGCAAACACAGTGAAAGTAACAGGGTGCTGAAAAAAGCAAAACATTTATGATGAGTGAGTTTCATTATTGAAAACAGTAGTTATGGGAATTTTAGGAATCCGTCAAACTTAAGAACACATTTGTAAAAGCGGATTAATTTGGATTGATTAAATTATAACAGATTTTGGCATACAGAGGCTAATCGGTTAGGGAAAAGCTGAAGGAATTTTAGGTAGAGAAAACACACGGCCCAGCATTGCCAGGCCGTGAGTGAGAGTGCAACCTATTTGACGTTAAAAGTTACTTCCGTGGTTAATGCGGGGTTATAAGGAACATGGTTCCCTTTTGCAAAAAGAGCACGGACGGTATGTTTCCCTGAGGATAATTTGATTTCTTTGCAGGTTGATCCATCGCCCATATGAATGTGGTTGGCATCTTTGCCAATGGGCTTGCTCAAATCTCTCGGCAGGTCCACATCCACGAGAAGGTGATGATGCCCTTTACCTTCATTCACTCCCTTTTTCGCCGGTTCTACTTCTACTCCCGATGTTTCGAGGCAAACTTTAACTGGACCTGACACCATGGCACCTTTTGGGGGACTGGTGATGGTTACGTTTGCAAGAACTTCGATAGAAACTTTTGCTGTAATGGCAGGGTTGTAGGGAATATGGTTCCCCTTAGCAAATAAAGCACGCAGGGTATGTTTGCCGGCAGCAAGGTTTAAGGTTTTGCATTTAGATCCATCGCCCATATGAACGTGGTTTGCGTCTTTGCCAATGGGATGGCTCAAATTTCCTGGCAGATCTACATCCACTAGAATATGGTGATGTCCTTTGCCTTCATGGACGCCTTTTTTAGCTGGCTCTACCATAACTCCTGTAGTCGCGAGGCAGACCTTAACGGGGCCCGAAACTTTAGCTCCATCAGCCGGTTCGGTGATGGATACGGAATTGCTGGCAAATGCCGCTGTGCAGGAAATAGAATAAATTAGCGCTGAGATAAAAATATGCTTTGTACTGAAAATTCTCATGTAGCAGGGCTCCTGATATATAATTGTTGTTGGTGTAAGGTCTAAAGGGATGCGATAGATTCTTGATGTTACTGTATTAGACTTTTGCTTTTAGATAATAAAATGAAGTGAAAGTTTCAAAAAAAGTTGAACAATGTCGCGGGAATTACTGAAATTGCCCTATTTCCCTTGACATCGAAATCAGAGTTACATAACCTCGGAGTTTAGGCCAATTTTATTCCAGGGTGTTTCCCCCATTTTTGTCTGTTCGAGGGAACCCCTATGATTTTTTTAGGAGGTTTAGATGGTTGTCACTGGAGAGTGTCGGTTGCTTCACACATGTGAAATGTGTGAGTTTAATAATGAAACCGATTGCAAAGCCGACAAAAATGAGCATAACCGCTGGCTTGTCAATAAGAGGATGAATGATATTAAGCATAAGCTTATTATTGGCAGTAATAAGGGTGGTGTTGGTAAAAGTACTGTTACCACTAATCTTGCAATTGCATTGCAGGAAAGCGGTTATTCGGTAGGATTGGCAGACGCTGATTTACATGGACCTAATATTCCAAAACTATTGCAAGCTGAAAATGTACGCTTGAAGTCAACCGATGTAGGAATTGATCCTTATGAGACTAGTAACGGATTGAAAGTCGCTTCACTGGGTTTCTTAATTGAAGATCCGAATATGCATATTGCATGGCGCGATGCGGTTAAATATGATTTTATTATCGAGCTTCTGGGAAATATAAACTGGGGCAAGCTAGATTATTTACTTTTTGATTTACCACCGGGTACCGGTAACGAGCAGATTACAATCATCGATTTCATTGGTGAAGTGGATGGCGCCGTGGTTGTTACCACACCTCAGGACTTGGCTATTCTCGACGCTCGTAAAATGATCTCTTTTTCCAGGGACAGTAATGTGCCGATTGTGGGTGTTATTGAAAATATGAGCACCATGTCATGTCCGCATTGTGAAAAAGATATTGATGTGTTCAAAAAAGGTGGCGGAAAGAAACTGGCAGAAGAGCTTGTTCTCCCTTATCTAGGAAGCATTCCCCTTGATGGTGAAATTGTTGCTAACTCTGATAGTGGTCAGCCAGTGGTACTTTCTTGTCCGGATTCACCTGCTGCAAAAGCATTTATGAAATTGGCAGAAAATTGTCATAAATTTTTAAATCCGGAAGAAGCTTTTAAAAAGTAATTTTTCGGATTGCAAAATTCCGAATATTTTTGCAATTTTTGGCAAACAAAAACTTTCAATTTATCCGCCCAATTGAGACTTAAAACGCTTCCTTTAATTTGAAACAAGGGATTGCGTTTTGGGTATTGATTGGGAGATAATAAAAGCATAAATAGAAATTAATTTTGAATCCGGGCTATTTTCTCAATGGCCTATCTTCGAATTTGAAGCTTCTCCTCTTTAAAAGGTCGGTCGTGGTAAAAAATTCCAAAATATACAAAACAGGTCTGGGAGTTCTTTTCTTTATTCTGATGCTTTGTCCAGGGTTTGCTCATTCTGACCCGCACGGACATGTTTATTATTCCAATAATCCTATTGTCGCGGAAGTGGATGGTGAACCTATTCATTTGGATGATTTAAAGCAGGTTCGCATTCAAGAAGCTTTAGTACAGCTTCATCACATGAAGACCCGCGCCTTAAAGGAAAAAGTGTTGGAAAAGCTTTCTAAAAAGCGCCCTGAGTTTGCTGTGGCGAGCACTCTCAAAATTTCTGATGAGGAAATCAAAAAGTTTTATGAAAATACTCCTGGGATTAAAGAGTTGGGAAATTTACAGCAGATGCGTGGTGAAATTCGAGACTATCTGCAAAATAGTTACCAGAATATATATATAGAAGATCAATTCCAACACGCGATCAAAGAGGGCTGGGCCAAAATATATCTTACGCCACCCAATGATTTTCATTTGGTAGCAGGGATAGGAACAGCCATGTTATGGTCCGCTAAAAATAAGACAGCACGAGTATTTGTGCTGGAATATTCAGACTTTCAATGTCCTTTTTG
Organism: Nitrospinaceae bacterium; assembly: GCA_029261695.1. GTDB lineage: Bacteria > Nitrospinota > Nitrospinia > Nitrospinales > VA-1 > UBA8687. Next base: position 26,114 of record JAJDAV010000021.1, read on the forward strand.
CAAAAGAGTCCAGAAAACTTTGGAAAAGGTTAGAAAGAGATATCCTCACACAGTTCAATTTGGTTATCGACATTTCCCTTTGCCATTTCATGAAGAAGCTAAAAGCTTTGCTCAAGCAGTTGAGTGCGCCAGAGATCAAAATAAATTTTGGGAACTTCAAAGCTGGTTTTATGAAAATCTAACTCAAACATCCAGCCAGGAGCTGGTTCTAAATGGAGCCAGAAAATCTGGCATCAAGAATATCGAAGAGTTTAAAACTTGTTGGCAAAGTGGAAAGTACGAAAAAAGAGTTGAAAAAGATATTCGAGATGGTGCAGATATAGGTATTCAAGGCACCCCAACTTTTCTGCTGGGTTCCTACGATCAGGAATCGGGGATGATATCTGGCGAAATGTTTTCGGGGGCTGTTCCGGAAGATAAATTTGTTAAGACAATAGAAAAATACCTCGCTTTGACGGGGACTGAGGCTAAACTCAAACCGTAGTTTATCTGTCGCTCCTCCTCTGATCTGATATGAAGAAAGTTTTTATAATTTTTCTTTTTAGCTTTTTATTTCCCCTCACATTATTTGCCAATTCTCCATTTAATGATGTTCAGAACACCAATACTTTTCTCCCCAAAATAAAAATTAGCGTTGTAATGGATAAATCCTCCGTGTTGCCCGGTGAGGAGCTTATGTTTCATGTGTCCCTGTTAATCGAAGAAGGTTGGCACGTATACTCGCTATATCCCGCAAAAGGTAGTGAATCGCTGGCTACGCAAATATTGATAGACGAGGACGTGATTCAAAGCCTGGGAGTCTGGCGGGAACCTAATCCAATTTTGATTAAAGATGGGGCCGTTGGGAAAATGGTCAAAGGACATAAAGGCAATGTAGCGTTTTCAAAATCTTTTACTGTTCCTATAGGCGTGGCTTCTAAAAGTTACTTTATTAAAGGCAAGCTGATATACCGTGCTTGCGATAATCAAATCTGTACCCTTCCGCAGGAATACCCTTTTAAGACATCTGTTCACATAGGCCACAATTAGAATACACATATCCCCGGAGATATTTCTCCAAGGTCTATAGAAGTTTTGGTGATATAGTTATTCGATCCCTTTAGAATAATTTTATATCAATGCAGATAATTACTACACATTTGAATGCGGATTTTGATTGTATCGCCTCAATGGTGGCGGCGAAAAAGTTGTATCCCGACGCCTTACTTGTGCTTTCAGGAAGCTGCGAACAGCAGGTGAATGAATTTCTAAAGCAGGAGAAGTTACCGCTGGAGTTTACTCGTATCAAGGAGGTTTCTCTTGATGATGTTGAATTGCTGGTTGTGGTAGATACGCATGACCCTAAGCGGATCGGTATATTTGCCCCTTTGATAGCTGACCCAAAGGTTGAAGTTCATATTTATGACCACCATGAAAGCCCATCTCTGGAAAGTAAAATTGAAAAATTAGTTATTGAAAAAAGGGGAGCGTGTACATCTATTTTGGGAGAAATATTAGAAAAGAAGAATATTTCTTTAACCCGTGAAGAGTCTACCTTGATGGCATTGGGGATTTACCAGGATACCCATTCTCTTACTTCATCTTCTACCACTCCCGAAGATTTCACGGCAGCTGGCAACTTAGTTAAAAAAGGCGCAGATCTGGATATTGTTTCGCAATATATGTCGCAAAACCTTAATTCAGATCAGTTGAGCGTTTTTAATGAGTTGGTGGGAAACCTTGACAGGCAAATTATTAATGGGGTTGAGTTAGCGGTGGCAACAGCCTCGGTAGAACATTATGTGAGTGATCTGGCTTATGTTGTTAGTCGAATGCTTGATTTGGAAAACCTGAATGCATTATTTGTTATTGCGCGGATGGATAAAAGAATTTACTTGATAGCTCGAAGCCGAGGTTCTGAGGTAAATGTTGCGCAGGTCGCTAAAGAGTTTGGAGGTGGGGGGCATAATAATGCCTCTTCTGCCAGCATTAAAGATATGACATTGGTACAAACTCGGGAAAAACTGTTCAAGCTGCTTGTAGAAATTTTGCAGCCAGCGAGCCGGATAAAAGATGTCATGCATTTCCCTGTGGTTTCAGTTTCAATAGACGATTCGATTCAGTCTGTCGAGTCTACGCTAACTTTGTATAACTTGAATACTTTGCCCGTTATACAAAACGACCAGCCTGTTGGGTTGATAACTCGGCAAATTGTGGAAAAAGCAATACATCACAAGCTTCAAGACGATCGCGTCGAAGAATTTATGATTCGCCGATTTTCCGTTTCCGGCCCAGATGAGCCTTTTAATAAAGTAATCCCCCTAATTGTTGAAGACAGGCAGAAGCTAATTCCAGTAGTAAACGAAAAAGACAAGCTGATTGGGGTTGTGAGTCGCGGAGATATCTTGCGTGAGCTACAGGCTAGTGAAGAGGAAAAAAATAGCAATTCACTTGGGACAGGCAATCAAAAAAATATTAAAAGTTTGTTCAAAGAAAGGTTGGGGGCAAATTTGCTAGGCCTGTTGGAAAAAGTTTCTCTTGTCGCAGATAAATCCGGGGTTTCCGTTTTTGCAGTAGGTGGCTTTATCAGGGATCTACTATTAAACATTCCCAATAAAGATATTGATGTGGTTGTCGAAGGTGATGGGATTTTATTTGCATCACGTCTTGCGGAAGAGTTTGGTGGAAGGGTTAAATCTCATGAGAAATTTGGAACATCAGTAGTTATTTTTCCTGATGGATACAGAATGGATGTTGCCACAGCGCGACTGGAATACTATGAACACCCTGCTGCGTTGCCAACGGTTGAGGAAAGTTCGGTTAAGTCCGATTTGTACAGAAGAGATTTTACTGTCAATAGTATCGCCGTTAAATTAAATGGTGATGGGGCATTCTGTCTCATTGATTTTTTTAATGGTGAAAAGGATATTAAGAATAAAGAAATTCATGTTTTGCATAATTTAAGTTTTATTGAGGACCCATGTCGATTATTTAGGGCTATAAGATTTGAGCAACGTTTTGGCTTTAAAATAAGCAAACAAACGGAAGCTTTTATGAAGGTTGCTATTAAAAAGAGACTGGTTGAGTCTTTGAGTGGAACGCGTCTATTAAACGAAGTAATTTTAATTCTCAAAGAGAATAACCCCTTAAGTTGTATTTTAAGACTGAAAGAACTTGATCTTTTGCAGTTCATTTCACCACAAATGTTGACAAGTTCCATTGACCATCAAGCTCTGGAGAAAATTGAAGGAGTATTTTCTTGGGCAGAAATTGTATCTCTTCCGGAGAAACCAGAAAGCTGGTACGTTTATTTTTTAGCTATGTTTTATTCGCTCGATGAAGGATCTTTGTTGCAGGCCGTGGAAAGGCTTCAAATGCAGGCGCGATTGAAAAAATCTTTGATTCGAGATCGAAGTGTTTGTAGAGAAGGTTTGGAACTGCTTGCAAAGGATAAAAACTGGGAGCCGGAAACGATCTATAATCAGTTTTCTCAATTTTCTGTGGAAGCAATAATATTCTTCCTTGCAGTGGCAGCTTCAGAGAGAGCCAACCGGTATGTAAACATTTATTTCACTCAATATTATGGCCAGGCAGAACTATCACTGACGGGAGATGACCTTGTTGAAATGGGAATGAAACCCGGCCCCGTTTTTCAAGCTGTTTTTAAGGCGCTTAGAGAAGCCCATGTTAAGGGGATCATACAGACGCGGGAAGAAGAAGTGGCCTGGGTGAGAAAAGAGTTCTTGAAGCAGTAGAAAACGTTTTATTGTGATACAATCTGGATAAATCCTTTAAAAATTTAGAATGGTAATCTCCTGTGGCCAGTGTTGAATATCTTATAAAGCAATTTTTGACCCCAGATAAAAAGAATCTGGATTTGAGCAATCAGAACATTGGTGACAAGGGGGCAGTCACTCTTTCTAAATCAAAAAGCATAAAGCGCTTAAAAAAACTGATGCTTCCAAATAATAATATTAGTGATGAAGGTATCATTGCCATAGCTAATTCTGAAAATTTCAAGAACCTGACGGACTTAGATATCTATGGAAATGTGATCAGTGATGATGGGGTTAAAGCGATAGCCGAGTCACCCTACATGTCCAATTTGAAGAAGTTGAGTTTATATGGAAATCTTGTAGAAGATGAAGGTGCAAAGGCAATAGCAGAATCTCAGGTTCTTTCAAAACTCAAACATCTATTTATTACTTCAAACCGAATTCGCCGTGAAGGCATTGAAGCATTAAAAAATGCAAAATGCCGAACCCGTCTGTGTCACCTTCATGTTGATGACCTGAAGGATTTCTTCTATGAAGAGGAACAGGATTATGACGATGCAGATTTAATAAACAGTTGGGAAGAATTGAAAGCGCGATCTGCAGCTAAAGAGGATGCCGAGGAATAACCTTGATGAAACTCGGGCCTAAGCTGTTAGCTGTTTTTACCCTGTTTTGTGCCTTTATTGCTGCCGGAAGTGTTTTGGCGCAGGTTGGCACATCAAAAGAAGACTATGAAAAGTTGTTTAAAGAAAACCTTCGAAGAGGGGTTCTTAATCTTTCAGGGAAAAAAATTGGAGATAAAGGTATCTCCATTTTGCTTGAGCAAGAATTTTTAAGCGACCTGAAAAAGCTTGATCTGCGGTACAACGAAATCAGCTCTGCCGGTGCCAAAATCCTGGTGAGTGCAGCCCCATTCCCAAAACTTAAAACTTTAATATTAAAGCATAACTCTTTTTCAGATGAGGGTACGATTGCCTTTGCAAACTCTCATAGTTTTCCTAGATTGGAAAATTTGCAATTGGGATGGAATGAAATAAGGGATGCCGGAGCACTGGCCTTGGTGGCGTCTAAGAATTTACCCCAACTTGAAAAACTTGATTTGCGAGGGAACTTCCTGGCAGGCGAAACGAAGGAGACTCTCCGGTCTTCATTTTCTCACCTCAAGTCTTTGCGTATTTTTCATTCTGAGTGATTGGTGGGACCCGTTGATCTCTGGACAACCGCTACCCCTCTCTATACCTGTATGATCCCTGATTCTTCATCGTAGAAAAAAGTATCCCCGTCCGGGCCTCGGTAAGATATTTCCTTTACTTCCCAGATTTGTTTGGCTTTTACATCGGCCTCTGCTGCATGAAACCGCCCCTTTTCTTCCCGCTGTAATAGTAAAAACTTATTATTGTTATTTGAGACGATCTGCCAAAGAAAAAAATCGCTTTGGACCGTACCCTTTTCGTAGTCAATGTTGATAATGTTCATTCCTTCAAACCTTATTTTTGTGTTGTTGTTAATAGTTTATGTTTGCTGCAATTTCACGCGCTTTTTCCATCGATTTCTTTTTACTTGCCGTATGGGAGTTTTTCAAAATTCTACGGGAAAGCTCAACCGTAGCATCATGAGTGTTGGTTAGTTTTACTCCCTGTTTTTCAAAGAATTTTTTCAAGCTGGAAACCTTCAGGCTAAGACTTGTTTTGGAGTTTTCCTTTTCTGAATCTGAAGTTTCGTCTTCTATTACATCATTTATTATATTTATTTCGGGGATGACGCCGTTCTTAGTAATATCGATTCCTGAAGGTGTGTAATATTTAGAAGTGGTTAATCGTACTCCAGAGCCGTCACTAATTCGAAAAATAGTCTGCACGGAACCTTTTCCGTAAGAATTCTCACCTATTAAAAGTGCGTTGCCTGAATCTCTCAAAGCCCCGGCGACTATTTCAGATGCGCTGGCACTGTACTGGTTGATAAGCACTACCACCGGCGTTTTATGGAGGCTTTTTTTGTATAGGCTTCGATATTCTCGATAATCGTCCTCGGACCGGCCTTTGGTGTAGACAACCATGCGTCCTTTAAATAAAAAGTGGCTGGCAACTTTTACAGATTGATGTAGCAATCCTCCGGGATTTCCCCGTAAATCGAGAATGAAGCCTTTTGTTCCATCCTGTTTGGCTTGGGCCAGGTATTTTTTTAATTGTTTCTCAGTCAGTTTTGAAAAACTGTTTATTTTAATGTACCCAATGTGGTTGTCCAACGGCTCGTATTCCACTGAGTTGACCAGAATGATTCTGCGCGTCAAGGTATGAGTATATTTTTTTTCTTCACTAGGCCGAAACATGGTGATCGTGACATTGGTCTCAGGGTAGCCTCTAAGCAGGTTCGCCAACTCTTGGATTTGCATGCTCTTAATTTCTTTTCCGTTTACTTCAAGGAAGGAATCGTCGGCAAGAATGCCCGCCTCTTTTGCGGGAGAATCTTCCATGGTTTTAACAACGTAAAGACGGTTGTCTTTCATGGTGATCACCATTCCCAGTCCACCATACTTTCCTTCTGTATCTCGAATTGATTTTTCGAAATCAGATTTATCAAGATATTGCGAATAGGTGTCCAGAGAACCCATTATTCCTTCAATCGCGGCAACCTCCAGATCTTTTTTGGATAAGGAATCATTCGATTGGTCGTGCAGGAAATAATAAACCTTGTGCAGTTCGTCCATGTCATGACCCAAATCATAATTTAAAAAAAATCGCGATGTCTTATTATTGAAGGTAATCACACTCCCAGAAGGGTTGCTGGTTAAGATTGCATTTTCAGAATCTACAGTTTTAACCATTTTTTCTATAGCAGCTGAAAAGAGCTTTTTATGGTCGGGAGAGTACACATATTTCTCTGAGACTAAATCGACGATTTCTTCAAATGTTTCCAGATCATTACTGAAGAATCCAGCGTGGGCGGTTGAGCTTAGGTAAGACCAGTTGGTATTAGATGCTGGTAATGCCAACAGAAGTAATAATAGCCCTGATAGCAGAAAACACGCTTTGGTTGTCAATTTAGTTTTCATGAATTATTGCTGGGTGCTGATAGATGATTTCTGGATTGAATCACTGATTTTTTAGAATGTCTTCAAATATAACTTCCAAATTAGCTGTCATATCATCTACATTTCCTTTAGTTATGCTGGGTGCTACTTTCAACACATCATTGATAATTATGGTAGGGGTTTCATTGGCATTAAACTTTTTTGCCAATGCCAGAGATTCATCGGTTTTAGCTTTAATCCCGGCTGACTGCATGCCTTCATGCATTTCTTTTTCAATTTTAAACTCTTTTGCCAGATACCGTATAACTTTTGGTTGGAATATATTGATGCTTAATTTGAAATTAGTATCGAATAATTCCTGCGTGAACTCTTCTTCCAATCCAAGATCATCGGCGATATAGAAAGCCATAGCAGGGTAGGCTGTTTGATTGCCCCAGTAAATTGGATATTTTTTATGGTGCAGCTTGTCTTTAAACTTGGAATGAAGTTTTTTCGAAGTTTCCAAAAACTTATAACAATGACCACAAGAGTAATTGAAGAACTCTAGCATTTTTATGGTTTTTGCACCTTTGAGTTTACTTACATCACCAATGACTTCATATTTTCCACGGATTTTTTCATCGGCTGAAACCATGCCGGGTAGCAGAAAAAATATTGCCAATAGAATGGCTGCTGCCTGTTTCATGAACTTCTCCTTAGTAGAATGCTTATATTAGTGTTTAATTTTCGGCCAGTATTTAGTGAAGTTGAACTTCGGGCTATGGTTTTTTACATGGCATTTGCTACATGCCTTTTTGGCCTCTTTCCCAAAACCGGGTGTGGGTGCCGAAGCATGTTTTTTTCCTGGGCCGTGACAAACTTCGCATTGGACATTTTTTAAATTTGGGGTGTCTAGTTCACTAATAAAACCGCCCTGAGTATTATAGCCAACAACGTGGCAAACCAGACATTCTGGATCAAAAGCCTTGTTAATTTTTCTCAGTGTTTCGTAGGCTTTGCCATGTCTGGAAGATGACCATATGTCGTGAGTAGCAGGGTGACAGGTCTTACACACTGAATCCCCAGCGTAAACCGAAGCCTTATCTTTATTGCGCTTAGCCGCGAGGCTTTCAAAGAACATGGCTTCAACTTTCTCATTATAACTTTCGTACAATTTTACCATTTCGGGGTCCATTTTAATACTCGAATCCAGCTTAACCATGCGCTGCTCAAAGGATACTTTCCCGGTTTCATCGAATCTTACATGCATCTCTCCCATTTTCTGACCTCGCGGCGAGGCTTGGACAAAAATCTTTCCATCTTTATAAACCGGTTTCATGTCCACCGTATCTGTTTCACTATCAATATGCCCATTGATGACGATATCTACTCCGTCTTTATTGAGATATTTTAAAGCTTTTTCTTTTTCCATATGGGTGAGCAAAATGATGAGATCCGCTGAATTTGATTTGTTAATTTGCAGGATTTCTTGAGTAACAATTTGATCAGGGTTTGGGATGCTCAGTCCTGCATGGTTTTTTAAATAAAAAAGTTCAGGGTCAACGATTGAAAGGATGGCGACATTGAGTCCGTTTTCAAATTTCTTGATCCGAGATTTTGGGAGCGGAAGATTTTCTAACTCGATATTTCCTGCAATGAAGGGAATGGAATGACTTTGCAAAAATTGTGATCCATAAACAAGGTCTCGTTCCCCTAAAGCAACGGCATCGTAATTCATTTCCTCCGTCGCTTTCATTAGTGTTTCAGCTTTTAATTTTCCCTGTCGTGTTGGTTCTTTGAAATGGTCCCCCGTATCAACGAGTAGAAGATTGGGGAAGGTTTTTCGTGTGTTATTCAGGTATTGCATGCGTCGTTCAATACCTCCTTGATCTTCTTCTTTCGCGCATCCGCAGGGTTTTAATTCTGCTAGTACGTTTCCGGTATAAACTACCAAAAGCTCCCGAGTTTTCTCAGCACTTGAAGAGGGGAGAGGGGTAGGTGGGGAAAGGCACGCAGAAAGTAGCACCAAAAGAACTAAGAAAAGTTTATTCATGTTTTCTAAAGTATCGAAATTAATCCTTTAAATCAACCAAGGTGTTTTATTTTGGGTAAATCCATTAGATTTATGGGAAGATGCATATTATTGCAATTCCTTGTTGCCACTGGGAGCAGTGCCGGTTAAGATTGAGTCATCTTTCTGAGGTATTACATGCCCCATCGAAAATCTGAAATTCATATGCACTCCACGTTCTCTGATGGGGAGTTTCCACCCGCCCAATTGATTGATATCGCCCAGAAAAATGATGTGACTATTCTGTCACTAACTGATCATGATACTTTTGATGGAATTAAAGAGTTTTTGGGGGCAGCAGAGGGAACAGGTATCCAAGCGTTTCCCGGTATAGAAATCACCGTAAAATTCCACGACTTTAATATCCACCTGCTGGCCTATTTTAAAAATTACGAATCGATTGAGCCAGCACTTCTTAGTCGAGTGAAAGAAATGACCCAAACCCGTGAAAGACGCATGTTGGAATTAATCGAACGGGTTAATGGAGTCATCCCTGAAAAGTTTAAAGGAACCATTGAGTTTGAAAATGTTAAAAAAGCTGCTGAAGGTGTTCTGGCAAGACCTCACCTTGCACGTGAAATGGTGCGTTTGGGTATCGTCTCGAGCACCAACCAGGCTTTCGAACGATATTTAGTTAAATACAATGTGCAGCGCGAAAACCTCGATGCGGCCACCGCGATTTCTTTAATTCGAGAAAGTAATGGTGTCCCGGTTATGGCACACCCAGGGGAAAGATCCTACTCCCTGATCTGTCCAGAAAAAGGTCGAAAAAAAGAGAACGCCCCTGTATTGCTGGAAGAGCTTACGGAAATGGGACTCCTCGGTCTTGAATGCCATTACCCCTATCAGGAGAGAATGGGAACGGTGCAATACTTTATTGATCTCGCAAATAAATTCGAACTGATTGTTACCGGCAGTCGAGATTTTCATGGATTCTACAATCACCAGCAGGTCAACATATTTGGGACCACCAAAATGGAGCCGGTTTTTATAGATCAATTTCAGTCTGTCTGGAATAACTAGTAGGTCACTCCTCTTTCAAACTGGGTACGGCAGGAAAATCGATGGCCGTTCCCGCTATATGGTTGAAGTAGTTGGCAAAGATGTTCTTGGCCACCAGCGCGATCATTTCAATAATTTCTTCTGCGCTAAACCCTGCATTTTGAACCGCTTTATAATCTTCATCTGATACCCAACCGTTATTGGAAACCACTTTTCGTACAAATTCTAATCCTGCCTGTGTTTTAGAGTTTGTAGATTCTCCCTTTCTATTAGACATAATCTCATTTTCGGTAAGACCCGTTCCTTTTCCCATGGCGGTATGGGCAGTGAGACAGTAATTGCAGTTATTAATTTCTGATACGCATAAGGCAATTTGTTCCTGAAACGATTCAGATAATGCTCCACCCGCCAATGTACCATGTAATTGAAGAAAACCTTCCAATGCTGCGGGTGAATGCGCCATTGTTTTAAATATATTTGGGGCCTTTCCGAATTTTGCCTGAACAGCTTCCAATAAATCTTTTGCTTTTCCCGTTGCTTCTTTTGGGTCGATAGGTTCTATGCGTTGCATGGGTTTCCTTTTCTTATATGGGATTTTTGAATGAACTTTTTTGATGGTACTGGTCAATTAGTCCGAATTCTAAAATTTAACTTACAGTTAATAATGAATGAATGAGAGCAACTGCCAGCCCTTTAAAAAGGACTGGCCCTTGCTTCAAATTTACATTCAACTGGTGCAAGCCGCAGCAGGATCAGCGAGCATTTTATTGAGACAATCTTTGGTAACTGGTTTTCCAGCAACAGCCCAATTACCTAATGGTATTTCTTCGAGCAATACCCAGGTGACCGGCCTCAAACCTTCCCCTTCCACCGAAACCACAGCATCGGTTACTTTCTCGATTAGCTCTTTCTTTTTCTCACTATTGAGTACTCCGCTGATTCCTTTGATTTGAATTAATGGCATGATAATTCCCTTTCGTTAAAATTAAATATAGAACGAATGTTCTAAAATTAGGTAAAAAAAACTATTTTTGTTTAAACTGCTTTAAATATGTTCTAAGACTGCTCAAAACATCTTGGATTTCTGCTTTTGATCCACCTCCTTTCGCTGTAACCATAAGGCCTCGAATATTGTTAATAATGAATCGGGCAAGAACCTGTGTGTCTGCAGTTTTCACCAGTTCGCCTTCTTCGATGGCTCGATTAAGTACTTTTTCTATGTGAAGATTGGTCTCTTCACTTCTTTTTTTTAATAGTTTCTGAATTACGGGATCTTTATGTCCTATTTCCAGAGCGGTATTGGCAAACAAGCAACCGCGAAAATTTTTTGAATAAAGATAAGATTCAATAAAATTTAAAAAACCATCTAAATTTTTCATAGGGGAAGAGGAGGCGTTAAGCATTTTGTCCCAGTTAGTGCATAATTGTTTGCTGTAATAATCGATCGCTTCCTTTAGCAAACCATGTTTATCACCAAAAGTGTTGTATAGGCTTTGCTTGCTGATTCCCATATGCTCCGTCAAAGCTTGCATCCCTGCAGCCTGATATCCCTGAGACCAGAAAAGCTCCATGGCCTTTGCCAGGGCTGCTTCCCGATTAAATTCCTGTGGTCGTCCGCGAGTCATACTTAATATTAGACCGATCATTCTATTAATGTCAA
>JAJDAV010000022.1 GCA_029261695.1 Nitrospinaceae bacterium
GAAAATATCCCCTGATAAGGCTTTGATGGAGGTTGAAGCAAGAAAAAAAGATGGCAGCCCTGTTTCCATTGAACTTACCTTGACGCAAATGGAACAACGGGGAGAACTTCTGGCGATCGGACTGGTTCGTGATATTTCTGATCGGAAAGAAGCTGAGAGACAACGCAAAGAGAGCGAGGGACGGTTTAAGACAATGTTCGAGGAAAACCCATTGGGTGTGGAAGTAATCGAATCGCTCACGGGAAAAATTCTTTCTGTCAATCCAAGATTCGCAGAAATGGTCGGAAGAGATAGTGATGAGTTGCTCACTCTCGACTGGATGAGCATTACCCATCCTGACGACGTGCAAGAAGACTTGGACAATATGGCGCTCGTTAATTCTGGAGAAATACCAGGCTTTAACATGACTAAACGGTATTTACTTCCAGACAATTCTATTATCTGGGTCAGCATAACCGTCCACAAAATGCCAACCTCAGAAAATGATTGTCCTACCCACCTATGCATGGTCGAAGATATTACCGAACGAATAGAGAGTGATAAAAAACGTCTAGAGAGCGAAGTTCAACTTCGCATGGTTGCAGAAGCGACTGAAATCTATTTTTGGGAATGGAAAATAAATACGGGTGAAGTAATTCATGATCCTCGTTGGATTAAATTTTTGGGTTATAGCGAAGACGAGTTTAAGAATACTTTGAAACAGTGTAAAGAATTGGTTTACCCTGATGACTTGTCCAAGTTGGAAAATGCATTGGACGATCATATTAAAGGTGAAACTGAAATTTTTGAGGTCGAATATCGTACGCTCAAAAAATCAGGTGAATGGGTATGGACTTTGGACAAGGGAAAAGTTCTTGAGTGGGATGAAGACGGAAAACCATTAAGAGCCTATGGAACATTTCTGAATATTCAAGAACGCAAAGAAGCTGAGGGAATGATGGTATCGGCTCAAAAGCAAATTATGGCGGCACAAAAACTGGCGGGAGTGGGTGAGTTAGCAGCTGGAGTAAGCCATGAGGTTTTGAATCCTGTGAATATAATTTCGGTGCACACCCAGATGCTGCAAAGAAAGACTACGGATGATGCGAATATTCAAAACTTCTGCAATAAAGTTAAACATGAAATAGAACGCATCCAGAAAATCATGGGCTCTCTATTGGCGTTTTCCCGAAAGGGTGATTCGGAGTATCAAAAAGGGCAAATAAGAGAGGAAATGGAGAAGACATTGATCCTGGTGGAAGAAGAATTCAAACTAGACAATATCAAAATTGTGAAGGATTGGTGTGGTACTTGCGCCGATATCCTGTTCGATCCTGACAAGATTAGGCAGGTGTTTTTGAACCTCCTTCATAACGCTAAGCACGCCATGCCCGAAGGAGGCACCATCACCGTGGGTTGTAGAGGAGTAAAAGAGGCTGATAAAGACTTCCTCCAATTCACCTTTAGTGATACAGGTACGGGTATGAGTGAGGAAGTCAGGCTGAAAATATTCGAGCCCTTCTTCACCACCAAACCAGAAGGTGAAGGAACAGGAATGGGGCTTTCAATAATTCATGGGATTATTGGAGAGCACGGTGGAAAGATCAGAGTGGAAAGCGTAGAGGGAAAAGGGACAACATTTATCATTAGTTTACCAATTGCCAATTGAAGCATTAATACAACATTAGAGGAGAAGGACGTGGATCAAGAAAAAAGAAATAAAAGTAGAAGGCAACGCGATAGAAGGATTGCGAACTTTCCTGTGCAAATAGACACCCGCCGCTCATCTAGAAGAACCGAGCAAAGAAGAGAATCATAAACAAGTTAAAATCTAATTGATAATGACGTTAAATTAGAAGGAATAACGAGTAAGTCTTACAAAGAGAGAATAGCTTATGGCGATCGTATGGCGGAATGAAATAAGTGTTGGTAATGAGGAAATTGATAATCAACATAAATATCTGATTGACCTCATCAACATAATCGAATCGGCAGTAAATTGTGATTTGTTTGAAGACGCTTTATCTATTTACATTGATCAGCTCGTATCCTATACGAAAGTTCATTTTCGACAAGAAATAGAAATACAAAAAGAAATTAGCTTTCCTTTCATCGAGCACCATCAAAAAGCTCACCAGAACCTCGCAAACCAACTAGAAGAAATTGTGAGTGAATTTAAAAAAATTGGTACATCAAAGACGTTAAAAATTGACCCATCTAAATCAAAAACAGAAGGTTTTAAAAAACCTGTTGACCATTTATTTCTGTTATTGCGGGATTGGATTATTCATCATATCTTGGAAGAAGATATGAAAATGAAAGATTATTTTAAAGAAAAAGACGCTAAATAGTAGAATTTTGTTTTTTCAATATGGATAATTTAAAAGAAGTTTCTGTATTAACGCATTTAACACTTAAGTATAAAATCAGGAAGTTTTTGTATGAAAAAAAGGACTCACTCAATTTTAGTGGTAGATGATGAAAAGGAATTCCTCGAATTGATGGAGAATTTGCTTTCAGAGGAAGGCTATGAGGTGGTTTCTTGTTCTAGCGGTAAAGAAGCAATAGAGCAACTAGATAAAAAACCTCCTTTTTCAGTAATCATTTCTGATCATAGAATGCCCGGTATGCAGGGAACAGAGTTACTGGCAACAGCAAAAAAAATATCTCCGCACTCCACCAGAATCATGGTCACGGCTTACCAAAGTGCAGGAATGATGGAAGATTCAATTAATAAAGGTGAGGTATTTCGGTTTTTGACTAAACCCATTGATATTGAAGTTTTGTTGGAA
>JAJDAV010000023.1 GCA_029261695.1 Nitrospinaceae bacterium
ACTAATCCTGTTCCCAGGTTTACTAGAAACTTAGGAAAGAAATTAAGCATTTTTTTTCTGGATTGAAGTTGCGGAGCCAAACGAAAAGAGGGGTAGCCTCCGAACAATTCATCGCCACCTAATCCGCTTAAAACAACTTTCAATCCAGCCTCATTTGCTGCTCTGGAAATAAGAAAGGTATTGATCCCATCCATAGTGGGTTGATCCATTGCGTTAATAGCAGCCGGCAGTGATTCTAGTAATTGCTCTTCATCCAAAGTTAATAACTGATGTTTGGTTTTGAATAGATTTGAAATCTCCGCAGAATGTTCGGATTCATCAAATTCTTTTTCTTTGAAGCCAATAGTAAGGGTCGCAGGGGGATTATCAGAGGTGCGAGCCATATGAGAAACAATGGCGCTTGAATCAATTCCACCACTGAGAAAAGCACCGATGGGAACATCACTGACCTGACGATATTTCACAGCATCGTGAAGAATGTCCTGAATAGCTTGGCCATCGTTATCGGGTTTATTTAAAGCATCCAACGGATGCCAGTAACGTGACTCCTTAAAATTGCCATCCCGGTCGACGACTAGATAATGTCCGGGCTTGAGTTCCTGAATATTTCCAATGATAGAATCGGGCGATTTCAGATGTCCGAATGAAAGGTAACGGTAAAGTCCAGTGGCGTTGATATCCTTGTCTGATAATCCTGATGCAAGAAGGGCGCGAACTTCAGAAGCAAATAAAAACTGCTTTTCAGTAGAAAGATAATAGAGCGGTTTGATACCCAATCGGTCACGCACTAGAGTTAGCAACTGTTTTTTTGTATCCCAAACTGCGAACGCAAACATGCCTCGGAGCTTTTCAAGACAATCCAAACCCCAATGTTCGTAAGCTTTTAATAGAACTTCGGTGTCCGACTGCGAATGAAATCGGAAATCAGAAGATAATTCTTCGCGCAATTCTTTGTAGTTATATATTTCACTGTTAGTAGATAGCCAGAGAGATTTGTCATCGTTGGGCATCGGTTGATGTCCACCGGGACTGAGATCAATAATGGAAAACCTTTGATGGCCTAAATGGAGGGTGGGTCCGTTTTCGCTCGAAAGAAGTTCTTCACCACGATCATCAGGACCGCGATGGCGAATGCTGTCGAGCATCAACCTTAAAATCCGCCCGGAATTTTCCGATGTTTCATCAAAATCCAGAAGGCCCGCTATACCGCACATAAATTTAAAGAGGTTTGTGTTTTTAGGTTAATTTTCACGCTCAACGCAAGTTCCCATAACATATATTATGTCAACTAAGAATCAAAGGCTGAATTATGGGGCTGAAAGCAGCCTTTAGGTTGGCTCTACCCTACGATTTAGGGTTTACTTCTTGTTCAAAGTATCTTTTACGGCTTTGACAATATGGTTGTGGGACAAACCATATTTCTCATACAACTGAGGTCCCGTTCCGGTTTCTGCAAACTGATCTTTAACGGCAACTCGGGTAAACGGAACGGCAATTTGATTATCCATCAATACGCCTGCAACTGCGTCGCCCAAACCACCGATAATATTATGATCTTCCGCAGTAATTAAAGCGCCGTGGCTGCGTGTTTGTTCAACAATAATTTCTCGATCGATTGGTTTTAAAGTCGAAATATTGACCAATGTCACGTTGATATTCTCTTTAGCCAATTCTTCCATGGCAACAAGACTTTCCTGAACCATTGTGCCTGTGGCGAAAATAACCAGATCACTGCCTTGTTTTACCACCCTTCCCTTACCAATTTCGAACTTATAGGAAGAATCAAAGATACCTTTCACTTTGGGTCGGCCTAATCGGAAATATGCAGGGCCTTTATAGTCCACCAGCGCTTTAGTTGCCTGGACAGTCTCTTCCCAGTCTGCGGGTTGAATAACAACCATATTAGGAATAGCTCGTGTGTAGGCAATATCTACGATCATTTGAGCGCTGGGGCCATCTTCACCCACTGCAAGCCCACAATGAGTACCGACTAATTTCACGTTGGTATTGGAATACGCCACGCTGACCAGAACCTGATCCATTGTTCGGCCCAATAAGAAGCAAGCAAAGCTGGTTGCGAATGGAATTTTGCCTGTGGTGGCCAGACCGGCTGCAGTACAAACCATGTCTGCTTCAGCAATTCCCATATTAAAGAAGCGATCTGGAAACTGTTGTCCAAACTTCTTCGTACGGGTGCTGTCGCTAACCCCTGAATCGAGAACCACTATGTCTGTATTTGCCCCGATATCCACCAGGGTCTGCCCATAGGCATCGCGTGTTGCGGCGTCTTTCATGCTTACTCCAATTCCTTTAAAGCTTTTTCATAATCTTCTTTGGAAGGTGCGACTCCGTGCCAAGCTGTTTGCCCTTCCATAAAACTAACGCCTTTGCCTTTGATGGTATCAGCGATGATGACTCTTGGTTTTTCCGGATCGGCAGGCATTTGCAAGACCTTCATTACTTCGGTCATATTATGTCCATCGACCCTTTGAACATCCCAACCAAAAGATTCCCATTTAGCTTCTATGGGTTCAATGTCCTTTAAGTCTTTAGTTATATTGTCTTGAGCGACTTTATTAAAGTCTACGATTGCTATCAGGTTGTTGGATTTGAATTTGGCTGCTGACATGGCTGCTTCCCAAATCTGACCTTCCTGAATTTCACCATCTCCCAAAATGACATAGGTTTTAGAGTCGAATCCTTGCAGTCGTGTTCCCAATGCGATCCCGTGAGCAACGCTTAATCCCTGCCCCAGGCTGCCTGAGGCAATTTCGATTCCTGGAGTTTTTGGAGTTCCATGTCCTGAAAGGAAACGAGCGCTGTTAATTTTTCTGTAATCTGAAAGTTCTGACTCAGCAATAAAACCTGCTCTTGCCAGCACAGAATAGTGAATTCCTGAAGCGTGGCCCTTGCTCAACAAAAATCGATCACGTTTTGGGTCTTTAGGATTGCTGGAGTCGTAACGTAAGATTCCACCAAAGAATAAGGCTGTCATCAAATCGGTTGCAGACAAGCTGCCACCGGGATGCCCTGACCCTGCTTCGAATATAATTTTTAAGGCAAGTCGCCTTAATTCTAATGCGGTTTTTTCCAGTCCCGCAATATCCATAGTTGTCATATTAAAACCTGAAATATTTCTACATAAAAAAGGTGAACATGCTTATATCATAACCCTTTTCCATTTGCGAATTGAAAAAGGCAAATGTGGGCTTATTGGTCAGGTGCAGTTAAATTTAAGGACTTATGTTTGAGATTCCGGGAGTGTTACAAAGTCATTACATAAGGAAAGAAGATTTTCAAAGTTTACCGGTTTGGTAAAAAATGAATTGGCTCCTGCCTCCAGAACTTCAGCCTCGGAATACCTGAGATCACCAGAAATGGTAATGATCTTTATATTTTCAGTTTTAGAGTCCGATCGCAAGTTTTTACAGACCTGCAATCCATTGATGCCCGGCAATGTGATATCCAGGATCATTATAGTAGGCTGAAACTCAGCAGCCTTTTTGCCTGCTTCCCATCCATCGTAGGCTGTTTCCACAAGGAAGTCGTTTTTTTGGAA
>JAJDAV010000024.1 GCA_029261695.1 Nitrospinaceae bacterium
CATCATAAGGATATTTTGTTAAAGAAAAATGAAGAGGAGGTTACAATTACGTCAATCTACGCGTAGAAAAACAAGCTTTTTCCCAAAACCAAGACATCTGGCTTCGGATAAATCTTCTAAGAATCGGGTTGAGGGGGGGGGTAGGTAATGCAGGGCTGGTTGCTTCAGGTCAATCGCTATCTTCAAACCTATATCCGACACCACGCACGGTTTTAATATATTTCCCCGCATCATTTAACTTCGCACGGAGCCGTTGAATATGGGTATCAATGGTTCGGGAAAAAACACCATCTCCATACTCCCAAATCTGTTCCAAAAGATAATCACGAGTTTTGATTTTCCCCTGATTTTGGATAAGGTGAGCCAGAAGCTTGAACTCGGTCAAGGTCAATTCAACCACCTCTTCTCCAACTCGAACTTCATGTTTGCCAAGATCTATTGATAATGCCCCAATTTGAAACAGGTTTTTGGCACTGGAATTATTTTGAACGGGGAATATTCTTTTTAGTAAGGCTTTAATTCTAAGAATTAATTCTCGTGCATTGTAAGGTTTGGTTACATAATCATCAGCCCCAAACTCCAATCCCAACACACGATCAATTTCATCATCTCGTGCAGTCAACATAATTACAGCCAAATCGCGTGTTTGCTCATCAGACCGGAGGGCTTTACAAACCTCCATTCCATTGACCTTTGGCATATTGACATCTAAAATAACCAAATCCGGTAAGTTTTTCTTAATGACTTCTAGAGCAACTTCCCCATCGGGAGCCGTCTCAACCTCAAAACCCTCTTTACCAAGCTTGAGCTCTAATGCCGCCAAAAGTTCTTGATCATCATCTACTAAAAGAATCCGGTTATTCATTTGCCCTTTTACGGTGAAAATATTTTTAAATTTCCTTTTTCCGCACTTTATCTCTATCCCTAATATGCCATTTTTGACAAATTGGTGTCTATTTGTCAAGCATAGGAGAATTTTACTCTCATAACAAGCTTTGATCTTTAAAAAAGCTCAAACTATCTTCGATGATCCAATCAATACACGACAACAACCCATGATCACTATCCAATTCGCGTAACTGGCTTTGCGGATGGTTCTTAATGAAGTTTCTCGACTCTTCAATACTCACCGTTTCGTCATGCAAACCATGGGCAATTACCGTTGGGATATCTCGGTCCAATGCTAAAGATTCCCATTTTTCTGCATCACGAAATAGATCGGTATTCAAAAGAACTTCTTTATTATAGCGATAATGAAATACGGGTATCAAGTTTGGGACCGTTTTCGATAAGTCTAGTTTTTTTCTCCAACGTTTCAGAAAATTAAAACCAGGGGCCATGAGATAAAGAGCTTTTACCGATTCTCTAGTTTGAGCGGTTATACTAGCCAAATACCCCCCCATACTGCTACCAATTAATCCAAAGTTTTTATGCTTTTCTTTGTCCAGTATTGCCTGAACCAACGCAATCTGACGAGATAAAGTTAAACTCTCAAAATCATCCTCCTGCAAGTCAGGCACATGAATTTGAAGGTTCAACTCTTCAAACCGTTTTTTAAAAACCTGGGCTTTATTGGAATTTGGTCCCGATGCAAAGCCATGCAGGTAAATAAACTCCGTCATAGCGCCACTGGTTCTTTTTCAGTAGATTCAACCACCTCTTTCATAATCCATAAAAGGATTAACCCCGGTAAGGCAAACAAAAATGTGGAAAAGAAGAATGATGCCCAGCCCATTTCATCCACCAGCACCCCCGAAAGGGGACCTACAAATACTCTACCCAATGATGCTAAGGCAGAAAGCAGTGCAAATTGGGTTGCAGTGAACCGGTGATCGCATAAAATCATCAAAAATGCAACGAAGGCTGCCGTCCCCATTCCTCCAGCCAGGTTTTCAAAAGCGATGGTAAAAATCATCATTGGGTAATTTTTCCCAATCAAGGCCAAAATCATAAATGAAAGATTGGAAACAGCCTGCAATATCCCAAAAATTAACAGGGATTTAAACAAGCGTAATCGAGCCATAAGCACACCGCCAAAAAGGGCTCCAATAATTGTAGATGCCAGCCCCATACCTTTATTAATTGCACCCACTTCACCTACAGAAAAATTTACGCCTCGTATCAGAAAAGTGGTAGTGAGACTGCCAGCAAAGGCATCACCCAATTTATAAAGTATAATTAAAGCCAATAGCGCCCAGACACCAGGACGGGAAAAAAATTCTTTAAAAGGTCCCTCAATAGCCTCTTTCATGGACGCGGGTGGACGACCCGGGTTCTCAGGCTCAGGGCCTAACCAAACCGCTAAGACACCAATCGACATGATAAAAGCCATTAGCATATAAGTGGCCTGCCATCCCAAATATTCCGATAAAATCAAAGCCAGCGCCCCTGACACCAGCATAGCCACTCTGTAACCCGTTACAGAAAAAGCCGCGCCTATTCCTTTTTCACGGTCCCGAAGAACCTCGGTACGATACGCGTCTATGGCGACGTCTTGCGATGCGGAAGCAAATGTAAGCAAAAAGGCAAAAAGAGCTAACAACCAAAGGCCGTTTTGGGGGGATGTAACACTCATCCCAAGAATAATCCCAACCAAAGCCACCTGGCAAAGAACTATCCAACCTCTGCGTCTCCCAAAAATAGGAATGACAAACCGATCAATCAGAGGTGACCAAAGAAATTTAAGAGTATATGGAAGCCCCACCAGACTAAACAGACCAATCGTCCGAATATCAACCCCCTCAACCGTAAGCCACGCTTGCAGGGTCCCCCCAGACAACGCCAAAGGTAGCCCTGAGGAAAACCCCAAAAATAGAACGGTTACCACCCTTGGGTTAAAATATGGATTCGTATTTTTTGTCTTATTTTTCAACAGTTTAAGAAGGTTTAGTTCAAGTTAAAATCAGGCTCTTTAGGAGACAATTAAGTAACCTTTTATTTATAGCATTAAAGCTAAATTTTTTTCATTTATTTCACCCCACATCCTTATGGTAGGTTGTTATTATAATAAGAGAGCTTCTTCCACGACCTGTCAAACAACTCTACCCCTTTTTCAGTTGGGGAAATGGTTATAAATTGTTGTTTTTTTATAACCTTTTTGTCCTATTTTTCCGATAAACAACTGAAATAAGAGACAATTTTATGCGAAACATGGATTCCATTCAGATGATCAAGGAGCAACTCAAAATAAAGAGTGTCGAGTTGCGTAAAGCCACCGAGGAAAACGGGAAAGTTACGAAAAAGGTCAGAGATCTCATTAGTTTCAACCAGGAAGAAACTAAAAAATTAAAAGATGAAGTCAAAAAGGCACAGGAAGAGACAGAGGTCCAACGAAATGAGGCTTCTGCAGATCGACTTGCCAAACATGCCGGAGTAAAAGCAGGGAAAAAAGAAAAAGAGGAAGAAGAAGCCGAACTCACCAAAGAGATTGAAGAGAAAATTGGCAAAAAGATGTCCAATAAGATCGAAGAACTGAGAATTCGCACCGATTCCCTAAAAGAAAAAGTCGAAAACGAAAAAAAATCCAACAAAAAATTTCAACGAGAACGCGATGTTTTAATGAAAGAGCTAAAGCGCCTGCGTGAAGACACAGGCACTGTTGACAACTTGAAGAAAAAAGTCGAGCTTTTAAAGGTTGAGCTGAATAAAGCCAAAAAAACATCAATGTCCTCTGGAGTGGTCACTGAAGACATAGTTAAAGAAAAAGACACATTAATAAAAAAATATGAAGATATGCTTTACGGAGGTCTGGATGCTGGAGAAGACGGCATGCTGCCGTCAGAAATCATTCAAGAGCTAAAAGAAGAAGTAGACGATCTTGAAAAAGAACGGCGCACGATGATCGTCGAGCTTGAGATGTTAAAAGAAGATAACGCCGAAATGGATATGAAAATCACCTTGCTGGAAGACGAAAAAGGTCGAGGTGGAAAAGGCGGCGAGGAAGGTGGTTTTCGTCCGGTAGAAAGTCGTGCTGCGCAAACAGCTGAGTTCTCTGCTGGCTTGGAAAACTTTTTAATCACCTATTCTGACATGGTAACCCTTCTTCTAGTTATCTTTGTTCTGATGTATACCGTATCAAAACTGGATGAAAACAGATTTGCTGAAGCGCTATCATCTTTCCAAACCAAAAGAATGCGTATTGAAAGTGTTAATGTTCGTTTAAGTAAGGACGAGCTGAAGATGCTACAACGGGTAAGAGAACTGGTTAAAGATAATGTGGATGCAGAAAGTCTGGTCCGAAGTGACACTCGTACAATTCTTCATAGACTTCCCACTTCTGATTTATTCGCGCCCGGAGAAGCATTCTTCAACGAAGGGGCGGAGGACCTCATTATTAGCTCTATCCAAGAAGATATGAAGGAAGGTGTTAAACAGCTGCTAGTGGACGGACATACAGACAACGTGGCCATGAAAAGCGCAAAATTTCCTTCGAACTGGGAACTTTCAGCAGCAAGAGCATCGAAAGTTGCACGATTTATTATCGAAAAAATGCGTTTTCCACCTGAAAGAATGGTAGTGACCGGTTATGGTGAGTTTCGCCCGCTCTTAGAAAACACTAACGATGACAATCGTGCTGCAAACCGCCGTGTTGAAATAAAAATACTAAAAGCACTTGAAGTCGCCGACAAAGAAAAGCAGAAAGCTGGAAAAGGAGCAAGCGGGCCACTGGGTGGAAATTTAACCGATACCCCAAAGGCCAAAGAACCGGCTAAAGCCCCCTAATCATAGCAATTCTGTTTTCTATTTGATTAAAGAAAAAATTTTTATAAAATCTAGTTAGATAAATTTTCAGATAAAAACAACAGGTAAGTTTAAATGGAAATTCCAGAGGACACAGAGTCAGAGAACAACTTATCAGAAGGCGTGGAACCGGTAGAAGAACCTGCGCCAAAAGATCCATCTCTTGATTTCACAGAAGAACAAATAAAAAAGGCTCGAGAAAAGCTCGCAATCCCAGATAAACAAACCCGTTTGTCAGATAAACAAACAAATTTGTCTGATGACGAAGCACTGTACAATAACCGACAATCCTTTCTAAGGTTCAACAGATTCAAAATTCACCGCAACCTGATCACTCTCTCTGAAATAGACCAGACCATTTTCCTGATCATCCCACGACTGTTGCATGTTCATCAAGAAGGACTACCCGGTTATTTTGAGGGCAACCCTCCTTGCGGAATACACAATTTCTCTCTTGATCTAGAGGCGACAAAGGCAGCTGAGAAAATGTTTCCTGATGTCATTATTCGCAGAAACCCAGAATTAAAACCCGTTATCCACACCGCACTTCTGATGGGTAGTGTTGGATCAATAGCGCAAACCAAAAAATCCGATTTAGACTATACCCTTCTCATAGATAAAAATGATTTCACCGAAGAAAGCATGAAGCTTTTTCAGAAAAAATTAAATCTCATCGAAACATGGACTTGGGATAATTTTAATTTAGAAACCCATTTTTTCATCAATGACTTCGAAGAAGTTAAAAACAATATCTTTGGTGAAAGTGATAGTGAAAGCACCGGTTCGGCACTTGCCAAACTCCTGAAGGAAGAAATGTATCGAACCATGATTATCGTCACAGGCAAAGTCCCCTTCTGGCTGATTTCTCCTGTAGATAGCGATGATGACAGATACGACGAACTCTATCAGAAGTTAAGGAATGGAGAGACCCTGCTAAAACGAGAAGAGTTTATCGACATGGGAAATGTTGATGATATATCACAGGGGGAATACTTTGGCGGCGCCATTTGGGCTTTAATCAAATCCTTTAAATCTCCTTTCAAAACACTCATGAAAATGGGGATTCTCGAAGAATACATGTTTGGAAATACAAAATCTAATCTTCTGTGCCACCAAATTAAAGACAAATATTTTGCCGACATCCCTTATCTAGATATCGACCCTTACTTAGTTATGTTTGAGCGCGTACAACAATTTTTTAAAGACTCCAAAGATGAAGACGCTGTGGATGCCTTGAGACACGCGTTTTACCTTAAAGTGGGCACCCAGGTTACACCAGAGGAATTAGATAAAGGCAGCAAGATATGGAGAAAACAGGTTCTGGTAGATATGCTAACCGACTGGGGATGGGATGCTGAGAAATTAGAACGTCTCAACGATTATGGAAACTGGCAAATGATGCATAAAGTTGATCTAGGAAACAGGATCAACAAAATCCTAATGGCTTCCTATAAAAATATTTCGGAAAAAAATAAGACTCTCGATCCAAGTGAAAGTCTAATCACCGAAAAAGACACTCACCTTCTGGGTCGAAAATTGTTTAGTTTCTATAGAACTGCCCCTAACAAGGTAGATAATCTGGGGGCGTTAGTAGACGGGAAAACAGCCGAAATGGAATTAACATTTTTGCTGGAACAAAAAACCACGCGTGACAAGGCTACCTGGTACTTGATCCGTGGAAAAACCCGAGCCTTTCTTGAGCAAATAGATGAAGACGACATCATCAAAAAATCCAGCACCCTACCATTTTTATTGGCTTTCACGGTTTTCAATAATCTATACAATGAAAACACACAAATAATGTTAAGGGCTGAAGGAAACGCGATGAAAGATGGCGACCTCGAAGCATTATTGGGTCAATTGAGCCATTTCATAGCATCTGTAAACATCGCCGCTCTATCCAATGAGGATCTAATGGCCGACGCAAAAATCAACCAGTTATTTATGCTGATTGACTTTGGTACACCCCCACCGCCGGAAATTACAATGGGAAACATAAATGATTGTAAAAATAATGACGAATTAAATAAGTTTATATCAAGACGAGTTGATAGAATAAAAAGCATCACAACCACCTATCTCACCTCATGGGGCGAACTTTTTTGCAAAACTTATTCAGGGCTGAACTGTATGACCCGATGCATTGGTGAGTTAACCCCACAACTAGCATCAGAAAAGGTTCAAAAACCGGAATTTCTTAAGGTTTATATTCCGAGTGGCCGAAAAGAATTACTACAGATAGCTTGGCTAAACAATTACATAATTCGCTCTCTACTGATAAAGTCCACTGCTTTGTCAGAAAAGGTCGCCAGCTAATAAAAATTAAAATTAAGATATAAAGCAGTATGGCTACAGCGACACAAGAAGCAGAAGGCCCCGCCGGCGCAGAGCAGGAAGAACGCCAAGAGGCCACAGGAATCGATACGGGTACCCTGATGGGTGTTTTATCAGGCGTGTTCCTTATCGTGATCGCTATTATTCGTGGTGGTGATGCTGGAATTTTTGTAAATTTAAATAGTGCACTGATCGTTGTTGGAGGAACAGTAGCAACGGGCTTTATCGCCTTTCCTTCAAAAAAGATAACCGTTATGATTCCGGTTATCCAAAATGCTTTTAAGCCGGGTGTCTACGAACCAGAAGATTATGTAGACGATATTATGAGGCTGGCTTCCAGATACCGTTCAGGCGGAATGAAACAGCTGGAAAATGAAGAAAGCAAACTGGACAACAGGTTTTTGAAAAGCGGAGTTGCAATGATCGTGGACGGATACAATGCCAAAGAAATACACGAACTCATGGAAAGAGAATTAAATGCCATGATGGATCGTCATAATTCAGGGCAAAAAGTCCTAAGATTCATGTCTGTTCAGGCTCCGGTATTTGGCATGGCGGGAACACTCATTGGTCTCATCCAAATGCTGATGCATATCGATGACCCTTCGACAATTGGCCCTGCCCTGGCAACAGCATTGATCACAACATTTTACGGGCTCCTTTTAGCAAACCTTATCCTGACACCTCTGGCTGCAAAGCTAGGTTCTCGAACGGATATGGAAGGAACCCTTTTTCGGGCCATTAGAGTGGGAATCATGGGTATTCATGACAGGGTAAATCCGCAAAAGATTCAGCGCACCATGAACGCGCTTCTTCCACCATCACAACAGAGAGAATAAATTTAAATGTCAAATGTAGACGAAATTATTTCTTTAGTTCTAAAAGAACCTAAACAGGATGGTGGCGATTTCAGTGGATTCGACCTGAAAGGAGTTAGCCTGAATGGTGCAAGCTTTGTCTTCGCGACGTTGATTGAAACGGTCATGGAAGAGGCTGAACTTCGTGACATAGATTTCTCCCAGGCATCACTGGAAAAAAGTTCTTTTAAAAACTCAAAAATCAAGAATGTCAATTTTTCAAGCGCAAACCTTGAAGGAGCAACATTTGAAGAAGCTACTCTCATGGGCTGCAACTTCAGAAATGCAAACCTTATCGGCTGTGATTTTTCTCAGGCCAAACTGGATGACTGTGATTTCCAAGGAGCTAACTTGGGACATTCCAGTTTTTATTCCACAACAATTGATAATTCTAATTTTGCCTTTTCAAGAATGTTATACGCTTTTCTTAAACAGGCCATTATTACCAAATCCCGTTTCGGAGGGGTTAACGCCCGAGGCTCTGACATGAGTTTTTCAAAAATGACAGAGGTGGACCTGAAGGGTTCTGTATTAAAGTATGCGGATCTTAATTCTTGCACGTTATCAGAAGTCAACTTGACCAATGCCAATTTGATAGGTGTCGACTTAAAAGATGCTCAATGCGCTGGAGGGCAATGGGAAGAAGCAAACCTTGAAGGCTCTGACCTCACCTATGCAAATTTTGAAGGTGCAAACTTTAAAAACGCGTTCCTACTAGAAGCAAATTTACACGGAACTAATTTTACAAAAGCAAACTTGTCTGACGCCTATCTCGTGGATGCCAATCTCGCAAAAGCAATTACCAAAGGCGCTAACCTGGAAAACACCATCCTAGCCTAACTGGGCCACGCCCAGTGGAAGTAGGTCGGCACTCATAAAGTCAGAAAACAACTTCAAACCTTTTACGGTAACCCCAAAAAATCACCTACCCCGTTAGGGGCTAGTGGTTGTGGCCACCTTCTCCATGAGCATGACCGTGGGTCAACTCTTCTTCTGTTGCATCACGAATAGCGGTTATTTCAATCGCGAAATGTAATGTCTCTCCAGCCAGAGGGTGGTTTCCATCAACTTCAACTTTATCTCCAACCACCGCTTTGACAGTGAAAACAGTTCTTGTACCGCCATCACCCTGACCTTCAAATTGCATCCCTGGCTGAATATCAGCATCCTTCGGGAAATTAGCTCGATCAACCTGAATTTTTAATTGTGGGTTTAATTCCCCGTATCCTTCAGCAGGAGTAACAGTCACGTCCTTTTTATCTCCTACCTTCAAACCTTCCAATTCTTTTTCGAGTCCCGGAACCATTTGCCCCATGCCATGTAGATAAGCAAAAGGTTTTTCCTTATCTGCTCGATCCAACTCTTGTCCATTTGCATTTTTAAGGCAGTAGCTCAAGCTTACAACGGAATGCTTTTTAATCATTGATCGTCCCTTTTTAAAATATAGAAAATTTAATTAGAAATTTTTACAACTTTGATGTCAAAGGTCAAAGCCTTGCCAGCCAGGGGATGGTTCAGGTCAAGGGTAATGGAGTCAGCAGTAACCTCAGTGATCAGAGCCTGCATTTGCTTGCCACTGGGAGTCCCCATAATAAGACCCATTCCTACCTTGGGTTCCCTATCTTTAGGGATTTCACTTCGGGGAACTATCTTAACCAATTTCGGGTTCACCTCACCGTAGGCTTCAGCAGGTTGTATGGTAAACTTTTTCGCTTCACCCAGTTTCATACCTTTAACAGCTTTATCAAATCCGGCAATCACACGACCACCGCCGACTTCAAACTCCAAAGGGGTATCGTGTTTGCTGGAAGCATCAAAGACGGTTCCATCGCTCAAGGTTCCAGTGTACTCTAAAGTAACCTTATCGCCATTTTTAGCACCGGCAGCCTCTATATTCTGAGCCGACAAGCCTAAAGCCGAAATCAAAACCGTTAAGATTATTCCTTTGTACCATCTCATAACATCACCCTTTCAAAGATAAATCTGCAAAAAAAAACGGCCATCATGACGATGGCCGAAAAATTTCAACTAACAGTAGCTTTATATCTTAACATTAAACTGGAAAAAAGTCTGCTGATTTACTCAGTTTACAGGCGCTGAATCCATTTTCAAGTTTGAAACGCAGCGAAACCCTACATTTTCAAAAAAGTCATTTGGGTTGGCCTCCGTTCTGGAAAATGAATAGCGGTAGGCTTCCAAAAAATAATGACCGGCTTTCTGAAAACCATTACCTCTCAATACTTTAAACACTTTACCAAAACGAAACTCTTTACGGGTGTTTCCCGGATAAGGCAGGTACCAATTGAGCGTCCACTCCATAACATTTCCTGAAAGACCCATCACATTGTATGGACTTGAGTCTTCCGGATAAGATGTAACCGGCATCGTTTTACGATCGCCCTCAATCCCAACATTAGCTTTCCCCTTTATAAATTCTTCACCCCAGGGGAAAGGCAGCCCATCTGGTCCTCTAGCGGCTTTCTCCCATTGCTCCTCTGTGGGCAGCTGTTTGTCGCTCCACTGACAATAAGACCATGCCTCCCACCAAGTCACTTGCGTTACGGGATGGTTCCCCTGCCCTTCGGGAAAAACTCCATCTTGCCAATGGGCCGGAAGGTCTGTGAATTGATTCGCTTTTAGAAAAAGATCATACTCCTGATTGGTCACTTCATACCGATCCATGTAAAATGCATCCAGCATAATTTTTCTTTCGGGATGTTGATCCAGATAGAGAGGTTTAACAGCACCAATTTTTTTATGCGTATCCTCGGCATCAACCTTATTGGTTCCCATAATAAATTCCCCTGCGGGAATCAGAACCATCTCCTTTTGGTCGCTTTCCGAAACCTTTGTCAGAGGTAGCGAATCGTTTTTTTTGTCACAATCGCAACATCCCCAAAGGAATGACAAACACAGAATTAATGTTGTATAGTTTTTAATCTTATTCGAGACCCAGGAAAAAGATCATGCTAGCAAACCTCCACTCACTATCGCAACCCGTAAGATATTTTTTAATATACTGTTTTTTATTAGTCTTTACACAAACAGCCAGTGCCGCGGCATTTGAAAATCAAATAGCAAAAAAAACAACGGGAGAGCCCTACCCTCACATACTAAAAAAAGATACTCACACAATAAATACCCGCAACATAAAAGTTCTCCATGCAGGTGAAAAGTATTTATGGATTGGAACCAGCAACGGACTGCTTCGCTATGACACTCATGGCCAAGAAGAACTAAAGGTCTACGACAATACCAATAAGCTACTAAGCAATGGCATATTTGCCATTGCCATTGATAAAACAGGACTCCCCTGGGTAGGCACTTATGGCGGCGGGCTCAGCCATTTCGATGGATCAAATTGGAAAAACTACAACACACCTGATGGATTAAACGACGCATTCATATACGACATCAAATTTGAAAATGAAAAAATCTGGCTGGCCACCTGGAGTGGAGTCAATTATTCGAAAAGGGACTCCCCGTCTGGCTATTCCTGGGAAAACTATACCGTAGAAAACTCAAACGGGGGTTTGATCGATAATTGGGTCTATGCGGTTGAATTAGAAAAGTCGGGACGTACATGGTTTGGAACTGAGTCGGGCATTTCAACCTATTACAAAGGTGAGTGGAAAGCTTTCAATCATTCGAACGGTCTCGGTGCCCCGTATGAAAAAGTAAAGCAGGACAACGAATCTATCATGTCGTTATTTCAGGGACAACATCATGAAGCCTCTCCTTCCATTCCCAATATTCAGACAGCCGACTACAAACCCAACTACATCGTATCCATGCATCTCGACAAACAAAAGCGATTGTGGATTGGTACCTGGGGGGGAGGACTGAGCCTGCTCGACACAAAGACCTTCACTTTCAGAAACTTCACCACTCAGGATGGATTACCAGGAAATTTCATCCTGGCTCTGGAAGAAGACCGGTCAGGCGGATTGTGGATCGGAACCAACAACGGATTGAGTTTGTTTAATGGAAAAACGTTCCAGAATTTTTCAAGAATCAACGGGCTAGAGTCGAAATTCATCTTCAGCCTGGAAGCGGCAAAAGACCACTCCTTATGGATAGGAGGTCACAATATACTTACACGAATCATTATCGACCCTACCACCGGAATTCCACTGAACCTCGAATGATCTCCTCAAAGCGGCACTATATACCGAAAAAATTTGGCAAACTTAATTTTTAAAGTAGAATAGCGGTATAAAATCCCAAAAACCAGTAGTAAGCAACAGCCCTCAAAAACTTTGTTCCTGACGGATGTTTATTAATGATGGGGATTCCGATAAATTTAAATCTCTTTAAAAAAGCTCACTCCAACAGACAAGCACCCTTTGTAACCCTTGTGTGTTTGATGGGGCTATTGACCTCCTGCATCCATTCACACTTGGCCCCTCTGAATATTCCACATCCCCCACAGGATATAAACATTGCAATAGAGTCATCCAACGAAAAACCGGGACTTGCACCTGAAGATCTCGAAGCCCATATCGATCTTTTAAAAGACGCACACAAGCAAATTGGGAAATTAAAAAAAGCTATTGAACAAAACCGGCAAAACATGAAACTGGAGATTGAAATCCACCCACCCGCAGGAAATGAATGGAATCCTCAACTCTTAGAAGCTATCGAGAAAGATATACAAAAGGTTTTAACAGGAATACAAACACTCGAAAATACCGGGACGGCCCACGAAGGGAATCAAGAAAAACTAATCGAGTCGGTAAAAAGTTCGCTTGGCGAAATTAAAACTTTAATTATACAAACGGCCCCGGAGGCTAATTCGGAACCGTGTGATAAATGTGAGGAAGATTTAAAAATTATCCTCAGTACACTAGAAAAAATAATTCAAGGCCTGGAAATAATATCAAATAAAATTGATGACAAAAAAGATCCTATCGATATTTGGAAAATTTCCTTTCTCGCTCTTATCGTGGCACTATCTGCTTATATTGCCAATATTCGGGCTAATATTATTGGCATGATTAGTAAAGAGACTCTTTTAATAAAAGAGGATTCTATATCCTTATGGAATAAATACGGTTATAGGATAATTGAAGCCCTCAAAAAAATAAGATCTCATGAGGAAAGAAAAAGAAAGTTAAAAGAACGATTATTCTTTCTCCTTTTTGCAGATGTCCCTCTAATTATCGCAGGAATATTTTTATCAATTGAGATAGCGCGTAATTACATTTCAAGCAAACATGGTGGCTCACTTTGGTTAGAGTCTGGGTTGGCATTCTTTTTTACTGCGGTTTTAGTTATGTCAATTCACCATGCTTTTGAATGGGGCAAAAGCAAGGGGCCGGGGTGGAAAATATTAAAGAAAGACAAGGTATTCGTAATACTTCTATTAATAGTTATCGTAATATTTCACATAATTTTCTTCCAAGACCCGAAATGACTTTAAGACTTTTTACTAACTAAAAATCTTCATCGTCGGGGTCGTCATCATCCATAGCTGCATCGACCTCGTCCTGTTCTGCTTTATCCATCAATTCCTTGATCTGCTCATAGCCTGCTGCAAGTTTTTGGATATTCATCAGCAATGTAATGAGTTCTGGATTCTCACACTCCTGAATCCCTGCCACAAGGGCTCCGCGCTCATCCTCATCATATTTTTCATCCCATTTATCAAATGTAGCCAGGATTTTGTTTTTACAATGAAGCAGATCATAAAAAAAACTTTGAATTTCAATTTTTGGCATAACAACCTCATCCATCAAACCCGGACTAAACCGGAAAAAATTAATAAAAAAACTTTGCCCTTACATAGGCCTTAATATTATTATAAAGTACCTTGTCTCCTAATCTGGAGGCCACAAATTATACTACATCATTCCAAAATAATATTAAGCAATCATGTCAGACGAAGATCGATTTAAAGACAACGAAGATGGCACTATATCAGACACTCGTTACAACCTGATGTGGGCCAAAGAAGATAGTTACCAAATGCGCAATAAATGGTGTGCCTGGAAAGGGGCCCACAATTATGTCGCCTGGCTAAACGAGCAAAAATACGCGGGCCATGAAGACTGGCGTGTTCCTAAAAGCCAAGAATGTAGAAACCTTTACGACCACGAAAGTAAAAACTCAGACTTCAACGGCGACATTGTTCATATTGATTATAAATTTCCCGAGGGTTGCGGCTCCAACTATTGGTGCGAAGAAGAATCGGGAATTAATGCAATGGCTTATAATTTTTATAGCGATCGTGCCTATCAGGTCCGGAAAAAAGCCAAAGACGAAGAAAGAATGAGTTGCCGAGCTGTCCGCACCGCTGGTCCACCCGTAAAAAAGAGCGGTCGATTATCCAATACTGGCAGAAC
>JAJDAV010000025.1 GCA_029261695.1 Nitrospinaceae bacterium
GAAACTATCCAGGGCATCAGTGGGACAAGATTCATTTCAAGAAGTTCATGAGGGTCAGCGTCCCCTGAAATGTGACGTTTAAAACCAAAAAGTTCAGGAAGAAGCTTCTCACCTATCGGTTGCCGTCCATTTTCCGGCCACGCGGTTTCTCCCAGAAGCTGACGAAATTCTGCGGATGCAGCGTAACACTTTGAAGTACTGTAGGCCCTCCGTGGACGGAACCCTTCCTGGTTTTCCACTTCAAGCATTCTGTCAAGGTGGAGGAACAAACCTTCTATTATGTTCTCGTTCAGGATCTGGTTGTCAATGGTAACCAGAAGCTCGTTATCATGCCGATGGAGAAAAATATTTTCTTTTGCAAAAGCGTACTGAGCCAGGTACCACTCAAGCACAGCATCGATCTTCCCACAAGAAGCGGTGGTCTCGAAATGCTCGGTATGCCTCCGATGATAGTTTCCAAAAGAACCGTTTTCCGGATCATAACCTACATGGCTGGCATGGATGATGACCATATCTTTTCCATGCTCCGAATGAGGGCCATGGCGGTCGGTGTCAACAACGCCACCCACCGTTCCATGATTAAAAGGAAAAGATCCAAAATTCTTGGCAATCAGAAGATTGGGATATCCTTGATTCTCATCGGAACAAAAGGCCCGGGAGGGTAATATTTTTCCCGGTTCAAAATCCAGCGATCGACAGAAGTTATACAGACGAGGTACAAAATCGTGATAGGGAAATGTGGTGTTTTTAAAAGAGAAGTCTTCCAACGCACCTTCGATATTAATATTCGCGGAATACATGTGATTTATCTACCTTAGTAAGTATTTTGACTTCAATATATTCTGGATGCCAAACTATTCTATTGAAAAATTTTCCTGGATTTCAAAGTCGTCTTGCGCAAGCAGCCAGTTACCATCGTTTTGCAAAACCCATTTTTCTAAAGCAATGATTCCTCGCCCTACGTTCATAGTCCAACTTGCCGACAATAAAACTGTCGAAGCATCAACAACCTCAAGCTGAACATTGGAATACTTCAATTCCCCCGCACCGGAAGCCAGAAAGGGACGCCAGAAATCATCTATCTCTTTAGTACCTTTAAAAGTTCCCAAAGGCTTAGCATTTATCACCGCATCTGGTTGGTAAGCAGCTATACAGTAATCGGCATTTCCTTTATTGAAGTTTTCGATCCATTCCTGACTGGTTTTTAAAACCGACTGCTTTATACCCTCGTCATTCGCCATTCATCCGGTCCTTTTAAGGTTTTATATACAGGTAACCCTGCTCCTGTAGATCTGCAATACGTTTGACCGCTACCGGATGTTCGGTTGGGATGAACCCTGGTGATAAAGAGTCCAGAGGTTTGTTGAACAGTTTCATGGAGACCTGGCACATCTCAGGTTGTACGCCTTTATCAATAATCATAGCGAGTTTTTTCTTAAGAACAGGATCAACGGTTTCTTTGTCAAACAATTTCAGGGCTGGACCGTGCACCACAACTTTGATGTCAATTTTATCCGGTCCACCCTCAGCTTCCATATGTTTATTGATCAACGCCATCGCATATTTGGCGACCCCGACATCGGAACCATCTATGTGATACAGAACTTTGATTCGGCCATTTTCATCGCGGTGATTGTTGCCTGCTTCAGCATTAGAAGTTATTGAAACAAGACAAAATAAGGCTGCAAATACCAGGGAGCTTATCGTTTTATATTTCACGGAAGGACCTCCATTAAGAATATTTAGATTCCTAACAGTATATCACTTCAAAAAAAGGGGAGACAGATTTAACGAAGAGTTAGTTGTTTTCTGTGTTTTCCAGGCGGGCAATAGCGCGGAAAAGTTTTTTCTGCGCTTCTAGGAAATCTTCTTCAGAAATCCCAGGTTTGTTCAGTAGTTCTTCGGCATGTGCCTGTGCTTTTTGCGCACGTTCGCGATCAATCTCGCTGAGAAACTCACCGGTTTCTGCTAAAACGGTCACTCGGTTATCTGTAACTTCCAAATAACCTCCGCTTACCACAAGCACCACCGTTTCACCATCTTTCTCGTAAGACAATTGCCCCGAGCGAAGGTTGGTTAAAAGAGGTGCGTGGTCAAAGAGAATACCCAAGTCGCCTTCCGTACCGGGAGCATTGACCTGATCGACTTCTTCTGCGACCAATTGTTTTTCGGGAGTGACTACGCTTAAGTTCAGTTTCATGCTGATTTTTTATCCAGTTCTTTTTGTTTCGCGTGAACTTCATCCAAAGTACCGACCATATAGAAAGCCTGCTCGGAGATTTCATCCCCTCGGCCTTCGAGGATAGCTTTGAATCCTTCGATCGTATCTTGAACTTTCACGTATTTCCCAGGTGATCCTGTAAAGACCTCGGCCACAAAGAAAGGCTGCGACAGAAATTTCTGAATTTTTCTAGCTCGAGAAACCACCTGCTTATCTTCTTCCGACAACTCATCCATACCCAGGATAGCAATGATATCCTGCAAATCTTTATATCGCTGTAAAACCTGTTGCACTCCACGAGCGGTATTATAATGATCTTCCCCGATAACTTCAGGATCAAGAATTCTGGAAGTTGAATCCAGTGGATCCACCGCTGGGTAAATTCCCAACTCAGAAATACGACGGTTCAATACGGTTGTTGCATCAAGATGTGAGAAGGTCGTTGCAGGTGCAGGGTCTGTCAAGTCATCTGCAGGCACATAAATAGCCTGAACAGAAGTGATCGATCCCTTTTTCGTTGAAGTAATGCGCTCCTGCAAGTTACCCATTTCAGTTGCCAGCGTCGGCTGGTAACCTACCGCAGAAGGAATTCGACCCAAAAGCGCCGATACTTCAGAACCCGCTTGTGAAAATCGGAAAACATTATCAATGAACAACAGAACATCTTTTCCGCCTTCATCACGGAAATACTCAGCACAGGTAAGACCGGTCAACCCTACACGCATTCGAGCGCCAGGAGGTTCCGTCATCTGCCCGTAAATCAAAGCCGTTTTATCAATTACGTTGGAGTCTACCATTTCATGGTAAAGATCATTACCTTCACGGGTTCTTTCCCCTACTCCAGCGAATACTGAATAACCACCATGCTCTGCACCAATATTACGAATCAATTCCATGATCAGAACGGTTTTACCAACACCCGCGCCGCCGAACAATCCTGTTTTTCCACCTTTCAGGTAAGGCTCAAGAAGATCGATAACCTTGATGCCGGTTTCGAGCATTTCCATTTTCGTGTCTTGTTCATCAAATGCCGGCGCATCACGATGAATGCTCCATTTGGCTTTGGATTCAACGGGAGGTTTCTTGTCTACAGGATCACCTACAACATTAAGGATTCGGCCGAGCACCTCTTCTCCAACCGGCACAGTAATGGGAGCACCCGTATCGATTGCCTCCATTCCACGAACCAGCCCATCAGTGGTATGCATGGCAACACTTCGCACCGCATTATCTCCCAAGTGTAGAGCCACTTCACAAACGAGGGTTTCCGTTTCTCCACCTTCACCGGCACGCTCAATATTGATCGCGTTATATAGAGCCGGTAGCACTCCGTCTTCGAAGCTCACATCTACAACGGGCCCCATAACCTGGATGATCTTTCCCTTATTCATTCTTCCCCTCCGCTATTTTCAGTATCTTTCACGCCATCAACCCTTCAGGGCTTCGGCGCCATTTACGATTTCTATTAATTCTTTTGTGATATAAGCCTGTCGGGCTTGATTATAAGTCAATGTCAAGGCGCCTATCATTTCACCGGCATTGCGTGTAGCACTATCCATTGCCGTCATTCTGGCTCCATGCTCACTGGCGCTTGACTCTAAAAACGCACGATAGACTTCAACGGTCATATAACGTTTTAGTAATTCATCGAGAATAGATTCTTCATCCGGCTCATAAATATAATCCACAGCAAAGGAATCTTCTTTATGTTCTAACTTCTCCGGCACAACCGGCAACAGTTGTTCGACGATAACTTCCTGTGCCATGACGGATTTAAACTCGTTGTAAATCATGAAAACCTTGTCGACTTTTTTCTCTGAAAACAAGGTGGCTAGATTTTCACCAATTTCTTGCGCCTTCAGGTAATTAAAATCTTTCGTCCAACCAATATGGTCTTCAATGATATTCACCGGGCGATTGCGAAAAATATCATTTCCCTTTTTCCCGGCAATGATCAACGAGTTTTCATTCTGCGGATTCTCTTTCAGGTATTGGGCTGTTTTACGAATGATACTTCCGTTGAACCCTCCACATAAACCTTTGTCGGCAGTGATGATGAGAAACAAATGCCTGTTTCCATCTCGTTCATCCAACAAGGGATGCAAGTCGTTATTGCACCGTGCTGCCAAATGGTTGAGAACATCCATCAGCTTTATTGCATAAGGCCGAGCTTCAAGTATGGCATGTTGGGCCTTCCTAAGCTTAGAGGCTGCAACCAGCTTCATGGCCTTGGTGATTTGCTGTGTATTTTTAACGCTTCGGATGCGTCTTTTAATATCTTTTAGATTTGGCATAGATCAGTTTTGGAAAAGACCTTTAAATTCTTCAATAGCAGCTTTCAACTGGGCTTCGCTGTCGTCATCCAGTTTTTTAGCTTCTGCAATTTTATTCATTAACGCTTGATGCTTGTCTTCCATAAAATTGATCAAGCCGCTTTCAAATTTTTGAATATTAGCAACAGGAATGTCGTCTACAAGCCCTCGCACACCAGCAAAAATCGAAACGATTTGTTGAACAACACTCAAGGGTTTGTATTGTCCCTGTTTTAGAAGTTCGACAAGACGTTCTCCCCGATGCAACTGTGCCTGTGTAGCAGCATCAAGATCACTACCAAACTGAGCAAAAGCCGCCATTTCGCGGTATTGCGCCAAGTCCAATCGTAACTGACCTGCCACCTGCTTCATTCCCTTAATTTGCGCCGACCCACCAACACGGGAAACAGAAAGCCCAACGTTGATCGCGGGACGAACACCAGAATAAAACAAATCAGTTTCAAGAAATATCTGTCCGTCTGTAATCGAAATTACATTTGTAGGAATATATGCGGAAACGTCACCCGCTTGAGTTTCGATAATCGGCAATGCCGTCATTGAGCCTGCTCCCAACTCATCACTAACTTTTGCAGATCGTTCCAGCAAGCGTGAATGCAAGAAGAAAACGTCACCCGGATAAGCTTCGCGCCCCGGAGGTCTTCTTAGAAGAAGAGAAAGCTGTCTATAGGCAGCTGCTTGTTTACTGAGATCATCATAAACGATGAGGCAATGCTGACCATTATCGCGAAAGTACTCGCCCATTGCGCAACCCGCATAAGGAGCAATGAACTGCATGGGTGCAGGGTCACTGGCTGATGCAGAAACAACGATGGTGTATTTCATCGCATCGTGTTCTTCGAGAGTTTTTACTACTCGCGCAACAGTAGACCGTTTTTGACCGACCGCAACATAGATACAGAACATGTTCTGACCTTTTTGATTGATGATTGCATCAATCGCAACTGCCGTCTTACCTGTTTGTCTATCACCGATAATAAGCTCTCGCTGACCACGGCCTACTGGAATCATTCCATCAATTGCTTTAATACCGGTCTGCATGGGTTCGTGAACAGACTTTCGGTCAATTACGCCGGGGGCAACCCTTTCAATCGGACCAAATTTATCAGTCTTTATAGGGCCTTTGCCGTCAATAGGATGACCGAGCCCGTCTACAACCCGACCGACCATTTCAGGTCCGATGGGAACTTCCATAATGCGACCGGTGCGTTTGACCTCATCACCCTCTTTAATATTGTCATCGCGTCCGAGAAGTACCGCACCCACATTATCTTCTTCGAGGTTAAGCACCATCCCAGAAAGTCCACCCGGGAATTCTAAAAGTTCACCGGCCATAGCATTTCCAAGGCCGTATATACGCGCGATTCCATCACCTACCGAAATCACACGACCGGTTTCCTTGAGCTCGATCCCTTCTTCAAATCCTTCGATTTGTTTTTGAATCAGGGAGCTGATTTCATCGGCTCGTAAGTTCACTTAGGCTACCTCCTCTTTCTCTATTGTTCGTTTCAATATCTCCAAGCGGTTGCGAATGGTGTCATCCGCCACCTGATCTCCGATGCGCAACATTACTCCGCCTATCAGCGACTCATCCACTTCGGTATCGATCAATATGGTTTTTCCTAAAATTTTATTTAAAGCAACTTTCAAGCGGTCGGTATTCGCATCCGACAAAGAATGAGCCGAGGTAACATGAACCCTAATCTGGTTCAACCTGCGGTCTACGACCCGCTCGAAATATTCAATAATCTTATCGAGAAAAATAATTTTTCCGCGTTCGTTGAGCATAACCAGCAATTTGCTGACCTTGTCCTCAACCTGTAAACGGCTGCAAAGCTCCTCAACAACATTTTTTTTCTTTTCAGTGGAAATCGAAGGATGCTCAAAAAAACGTAACAACTGTTTTTCCGTTTTCATGGCTTCGCCAAAAGCTTCCAGGCTCTGCAACGCATTCCCCAACTGGGAATCGTCTTCAATGTTTCCAGAAAGAGCTTCTGCGTACCTTTTTCCTACCTGATTTTCCAACATCGCAATATTTTTCTTTAATTAATTGGTGTTAATTACGCTGACTTTTTTCCAACTCTTGAATCACCTGTTCAATGGATTCATCCACCAGTCGCTTTTTGTCCGAATCATCCAATGCTTTTTTGAGAAACTTCTCGGTCGAAGCAATGGTCAACGCAGCAGTGTAGGACCGGATCTCTTGCAAAAGCTTGCTGCGAGAGCTTTGAATTTCCTGCTCTGCTTCACGCTGCACCTGCTTGACCTTGGCTTCAGTCTCCTGAACAGTTTTCTCCTGAAGCTTTTTAGCTTCATCCTGAGCTAACTGGACAATGGTTTCGGCTTTGCCGTGCGCGTCTCTTAGCTTTTCCTCCAAGTCCGTTTTGATTTTCTCTACATCCTGCTTGAGCTTTTCAGACTCTTCAATGTCACCACGGATTTTCTTCTCTCGTTCATCCAAGGCATCCAGAATAGGAGGAAAGGCAAACTTCTTCAGCAAGAAAAACAAAATCGCAAAAGAAATAACTGACCAGAAAATCAAGGAACCAAAAACAGAAACTTGTTCAAATTGAGGCATAATCAATCCTTAAAATAAAATTCATCCAACACACCCACTTCCGTGGGAAGAAATTGTGAAACAACTCATTAAAGTCGAAAACACAATTGCTGACCGACAAAACTACAAAGCCAGCTAGTCGCTACGGCATAATGATGAAAGCAATAACCAGAGCGTAGAGAGCAATAGCTTCTACCAATGCAAAACCGATCCAGCAATATTTTGCAACTCTTGCTTCAGCATTAGGCTGACGTCCAACCGTTTCGATGGTTTTCGCAAAAATATATGCGATTCCCAATGCAGCCCCAAAAAAACCGGCAGCGCACAAACCCATTCCAATTAATGCAGCAGCTTCTGAACCCATTCTTTCCTCCTTAACAAAATAAAATTAATGTAACTTGATCACATCGCCAATGTATACACAGGTTAGCGTTGTGAAAATATATGCTTGAATGAAAGCGATAGCGATTTCTAAACCATTAATGATAACCGTAAAACCAAACGGCAGCCAACCCAACCATAAAGGCCCTGTCATTGCCAAACCGAACAGCACAGCAAGAACAGTATGCCCTGCAGTCATATTGGCAAACAATCGGACAGCAAGGGATATTGGCCGTGCCAACATGCTGATGATCTCGATTGGGATCATAATGGGGATCAACACTTTAGGAATTCCAGGTGGTACCAGAATGCCCAAAAAATGCATACCATGTTTTGAAAAACCGATGATCAGAGTCAAAATAAAAATTCCAGTAGCAAACACACCGGTCACTGCCAATTGACTCGTAATCGTATAAGAACCTGGCAACAAACCAATCAAGTTGCAGGCAAGAATAAATAAAAATAGACTGGCTATAAAAGGAACGTACTTTCTACCCTCTTCTTCACCGATGAATTCGTAAACCAAATTCCGTATAAACTCGACGGCTATTTCGAGGACACTTTGCAACCTACCAGGGATAAGGGACAACCCGCGTTTGGTTGGCAGCAAAAACATACCGCAAATAACGGCCAAACCAACCCACATGGCAACGACTGCATTGTTTATAGAGAGGTCTAATCCACCAATGTGGATAGGTACGATAGTGTGAACTTCAAAGTGGTGTAAAGGACTTTCCATAATTTACTGATAATTCCTAATCGTTATTTTTGTCTTCGTCATCAATAGTCAGGGTCATCGCAACACGATAAACTGCCAAACAACCTGCTGCAGAGCCAAGCAAAATTCCTACTACCAGACCCCAAGGCTTTGTGCCGAAAAAACTATCCAGCGCATACCCTAGTAAGCCGCCGATGATCGTTGCTACCGTCAGTTCAGTTCCCAACCTGAACGCAATCTGCATACCTTGACGGAAGCCGCTGTTTTTAGTCATTTATTTGTTACTTGGGGGGGTTACCCAGAAAACCGGGGCTATCATACCTCAACGTTTCGATGTTGTCCAAAAAAAATAATTTAGGATAATTTCCAGCCTTAAATCATTGAAAAATTTCCCAATCCCCCCACCCTCTAACAGGTGTAAAGCCTTAAAAGTCAAAGCCTTTGGGGATTTGATTAGTTACCCTAAATAATATGAGTTCTTTTTACAGGATCGGCCACATCAACCCGGCCAGTTTTAATAGAATTGAAAATATGATTAAACACTTTTCCCGGGACTACCTTTTTGCCCTTTTTGCTTTCCAAAAAATAAGAGTGTCCTTTCAAGGGATCGTATTTAGTATTTACATCATCACAATCAATTGAGTAAACATTTCGCGGCACAAGCTCAAGGTTTTCCGGACCTGAATGCCCCAAGCGTCTTGAAGCAACTTTATTCTTGAGATTGGAAACTTTACTGGCCCTCAACGCAATGTCATCGCTAGCATAATACACAGAAACATTTCTTGAAGCCTGACAAACAAACTTGCCCGCTTCCTCTCGCTCTAAAGATTCATTAATAATATCCGCCGCAACCATAAACGTGTTTCTGAAAATCAGTGGAACTTTCCAGTTTCGATCGTACTTAGCCCAATTGGAAAGGGTCTCTCGCAAAACCCGGTTCCCCATCGAATGGGCCAACACATTTATTCTTTTCATGCAGGGAGGATCTTCAGGATTTTTATCTCTCCACGACATAAATTTTTCCAACACACGAGCAAACGCGAAAGAACTGGCATCTGCTGCCTTTTGATCATCCCAATAATCCTTAATCACGCCGAGGTCATTGTCACAGGGCCATATCAGAGGAATAACTTTTACAATTTTATTTCCAAACAATTTTTGCAGAGTTTCTGCTCTTGGAAAAATGTCATCTTCGGGAAGGTTGGAAAAACCATGTATGTAAAACAGCAGCTGCTCGGGCTTACACTCTCTCAGTTCATCTAAAAATGCCTTACTTCCAATTTCCTGATAACTCTTTTCCCCCGATCTTTCGCAAAAATAAACCGAATGCCCTGCCTGGCTATCATCAAGGTTGAAACTTATCTTTCGGGATTTTTTTATTTCTGCCTTTGGGGGTTCATTAATCGCGCGGTTGGTTATGAAAAGCATTACTCAATTACTCCACAATCGTTTCAATTAACCAAATTAGAAGTGTATTGTTACTTTATAAATTTTCAAACCAGACTTCGAAATTTTAACCCACTGAGGCCTGTTATTTAAGAAATGTGTGTTTCAGGGCTAAAAGCTAATCTAATAAGGCAGGGTTCCAAATTTTTCTTCGTATTGATCCAGTGGCAACATATCGATTGCATCCCAAGGGCACCCCTCCAAAAAGGTATCCATCGGTCCTTTACTAATGCATTTTTTACAACCAATACATAAAAGAGGGTCTACATTAACTCGATTGAATGCCGGAGCATCCGGATTTTCTTCCTCAAACATACATAGGTCTACCGGGCATTCAGTGATGCAAATTGGCGATCCCCCACAACCCGTACAAGCGTCATTGATAACAGCCAATATCTTAGGTTTTCTTTTACGCTGAACGTTCCTTTTGGCTTTTTCTTTTGTTGCCATGAAATGCTTCCTAAAAATTAATTAGTTAAACACAACCGATTCTAACAAAATTGGCGCTAATTATAACCTTATTCCAAAAGGATTTTCAATTAATTGAAACAAATCCTGTTACGATTTAACTAGAAAATTTCGACCTCCCTTAACTGCTAGCCTCCTTAAGCAAAATAAGGTGTCTCTGGCTTGTTTTACAAGTGACCCTGTATTAAGATAGAAGCAAGTTGCGATAAGTGCAATCCATTTAATGGGTTGCGGGCTTCTCCATTCCCTTCCCAAGCTTGACTTGAGGAATTCCCAACTTCTTTACTCTCTTGAATTTTAGCTTTTTATCAAAAATTCAAGAAAACACTACTGAATATCATGGCTTTCGATAAAATTTTGGGGCAAGAAAAACCCAAACAGATCATAAAAAATGCACTCCAAAACAGCAGCGTTGCGCACGCCTACTTGTTTTATGGACCGGAAAGTATTGGTAAAAAACAAACAGCAATCGAATTGGCAAAAGCCCTAAACTGCACATCCCTTATAGAAGGAAATGCGTGTGATGAATGTTCCTCCTGTCGAAAAATTGAAAACAAAACT
This sequence comes from Nitrospinaceae bacterium, assembly GCA_029261695.1. GTDB lineage: Bacteria > Nitrospinota > Nitrospinia > Nitrospinales > VA-1 > UBA8687. The sequence continues at coordinate 10,683 of JAJDAV010000025.1, forward strand.
CATTCTGATTTCTTTTTCATAGAACCGGTTAAAAGCACGCCCACCGCTCGAGAAGCGGCGATCAAAATTGAAGCGATTCGCGAATTACAAAGAAAACTTTCTTTTCATCCATACGAGGGGAAAGTAAAAGTCGCGGTGATAGATGATGCTCACCTCATGAATATACAAGCAGCAAACTCATTTTTAAAAACACTGGAAGAACCACCTTCGGCAACCGTATTGATCCTGATTTCTTCCCATCCATTTAAATTATTACCGACATTAATATCACGTTGCCAAACGATTCAGTTTCAGGCTCTTTCTCATGAAAACATAAGAAAGATACTAGAAGAAACTATGGTTGAAGAGGGAATAGAAGAAAACACCTTAAACTTCCGCACTCTTCGCTCGCGCGGCAGTGTTAGCAAAGCCATGAAAGAAGACATGGAGGATGTTGCAAACATTCGCAAAGAAATTGTGACCCTTTTAGAAACAATATCTTTTGACCGAATGGATATAGTATTCTCGCATGCTAAATCTTGGGCACAGCAGAACGATCAATGGGAAATAATCTTTAATGAACTGATGGAATTAGTACGCGATCTCGCCTTCTTTAGAACAGGATGCACTGATTCACAAATTCACAATCGTGATATAGCAACCAGATTAAAACCATTGGCATTAAAAAGAAGTTTAAAATCTTGGATTGAAATGTTTAACGCTGTGCATGCCACAAAAATGGCTTTGTCAGGAAACGCGAACGCACAGCTTTTTTTTGAAAACATGCTTATGGATTTTTGCGAAGCCGCGTAAATTATGAATACAACAGCCGAAAAAACTAAAAATACGGAAAACAGCACCACCCCGCCAAAGTTCTTAATTGGCATACGCATTAACAACCAAGTTAAATCGGAACTCTACGACCCCAAAAGTTTGAATCTCAGAGTGGGAATGTCAGTGATGGTGAACACCAATCAGGGACTAAAGATGGGGTTGGTAGCATCCAATAAAATAATAAACTTCCACAAAAACAAAAAAGAAAGCTTTTACAAAGTTCTTAGAGTTGCAAACGAAAATGATTACCAGGCTGAAGACAGGCGGCAGAAAACCGAAAATAAAGCTAAAGCCATTTGTGCGGGAAAAATAGCTGAACTAAAACTTCCTATGAACTTAAGCCGAGTGGTTCACCAACCCCACATGAATAAAACCATTTTCTTTTTTACCGCAGAAGGAAGAGTTGATTTTCGCCAACTCATTCGAGATCTTGCATCCAGCCTTCGACACCGGATAGAAATGAAACAGGTAGGAGTAAGAGATGAAGCTAAAGTTGTGGGCGGCTTTGGAATTTGCGGCGAAACACTTTGTTGTTCTTCCTGGCTACCAGAATTCACTCCTGTCACAATAAAAATGGCAAAAACTCAGGGCTTGGCGTTAAATCCAAGCAAAATATCGGGTGTATGCGGTAGGTTAATGTGCTGCCTGCAATACGAGCATGATAATTACAAGGAAATGGTCAAAGGTTTGCCCAGAGTCAATAGCCATATTGAAACCCCTGATGGGCCTGGCAAAGTCATAAAAAATGAAATTCTCGAGCAAAAAATTGTTGTTCGACTCAATGACGAAAGCATTTTGACCTATCACAAAGACGAACTGAAAATTAAACCGCCTCAAACTTCTAAACCCTGAAAATCGAAACATGACCGAAAAAAAATTTTGTATCACGACCCCTATCTATTATGTAAACGACGTCCCTCATATTGGACACGCCTATACAACCATTGCCGCCGATGTGGTCGCTCGTTTTAAAAGACTTGAAGGATATCAAGTTTTCTTCCTGACAGGAACCGATGAGCACGGGCAGAAAGTCCAAGAAGCCGCACAAAAACTTAATGTAACTCCGCAGCAACATGTCGACAAACTCCACCAGCGTTTTAAAGAGTTGTGGGTTAAGTTCGATATTTCCAACAGCGACTTCATCCGCACTACTGAAGAACGCCATAAAACTCTGGTATGCAGTATTCTGCAAACACTTTTCGATAAGGATGAAATTTATCGCGACAGCTATGAAGGCTGGTACTGCACACCTTGCGAGAGGTTTTGGACTGAAAAAGATTTACAAGATGGCAATTGCCCCGAATGTCGGCGCAAAGTAGAAAAAATAAAAGAACATAATTATTTTTTTCGCATGGGGAAATATCAGGATTGGCTTCTTGAAAAAATAAAAAGTGATCCACATTTCATCCTTCCAGTATCAAGAAGGAATGAAGTTTTAGGTTTTCTCGAAAACCCCTTGGAAGACCTCTGCATCTCCCGGCCAAAATCTCGACTTCCCTGGGGAATTCCATTGCCATTTGACGAGGACTACGTCACTTATGTGTGGTTCGATGCACTGATCAATTATATTTCAATCCATGGCTCCCTTGATGATATACGAGCCAGTGGTTACTGGCCGGCAGACCATAATATGGTTGGAAAAGACATTCTCACCACACACGCAGTTTACTGGTCAACCATGTTGAAGGCTATTGGACTGGAACCCCCTAAAAATATTTTTGCTCACGGATGGTGGACGGTGAATGGACAAAAAATGTCAAAATCCCTTCACAATGTAGTAGAGCCCAACCAACTTGCAGACCAATTCGGTGTCGATGTTATTCGCTATTTCCTATTAAGGGAAGTTCCCTTCGGTTCCGATGGCGACTTTTCACACAAGGCTTTGATCGGAAGACTCAACAGCGATCTTGCAAACAATCTTGGGAACCTGCTCAATCGCACCGTAAATATGATAAAAAAATATTTCGATGGCACCCTACCGGAACCCGCAACAACAGGCGAGGAAGACAACGCATTGCAAAACACAGCTCGTGAGGTGATCGACGAGGTTCGCAAACTATATGACGAGCTTGCGTTCAATAAAATTCTTCAGAAAATCTGGGAGTTGGTAGACACCACCAACCAGTATATAGACAAAACCGGTCCGTGGAATCTTGCCAAAACCGACGAAGGCAAGGAACGATTGAAAACTGTAATGTATAACGCCGCAGAATCGTTACGCGTTTTAGGAGTTTTGCTCTTTCCTTTCATGCCAAAAAGTTGTGCATCGTTGATGCTTCAATTAGGAGTGGACAAAACCATAGAAGAGCAAGGCATGAAATCACTGGAAAACTGGGGCAACCTAACTTCTGGAACCAAAACACAAAAAGCCAAACAACTTTTCCCAAGAATAGAGGATAAACAAGCAGTGAAAATTCTTGCAGAACTAGAAACAAAAAACGACGATAAAAAAGATGAGTCTGGACAGATCACCATAGAAGACTTTATGAAAGTCGATCTACGAACAGGTAAAATTCTGGAAGCGGAAAAAGTAAAAAAATCCAAAAAACTAATCCAGCTCAAAGTAGATATTGGTACAGAAACCCGACAGATTTTGGCGGGTATCGCAGAAAGTTATGAACCTGAAAGTTTGATTGGGCGCACCGTGATAATTGTCGCAAATCTCAAACCCGCTAAATTGATGGGGATAGAATCGCAAGGAATGGTTCTAGCCGCCAACAACGATGGAACCATCCTGCTTGCAGGTTTCGATGATGAACCGGGACAAGGAATACAGGTAAGATGATTATTGACACCCACGCACATATTGATGTTGCCGATTTTGAAGAAGATCGCGAAGAAGTAATCGAGCGTGCCCGTGAAGCCGGGGTTCAATATATGTTGAATATAGGGTGCGATATTGAAAGCAGCTATCGCTCTATGGAGCTTGCTGAACAATACGATTTTATTTACGCTACCGCAGGCATCCATCCGCACGATGTAAAATCCATCGACAATGACACATATGCCCATCTACGCCAATTGCTGAGTCACCCAAAAGTAGTGGCACTTGGGGAAATTGGACTAGACTATTTTAAAAATTATTCTCCGCAAGATTTACAACGAACTCATTTCCGCAATCAAATTCAGCTTGCGCGTGACATGGGGAAACCCATCATCATTCATAGCCGAGATGCTAAAGAAGATATCATCTCTATTCTTTCCGAGTTCTACTCCAAAGACTCTACGGCGCACTCTGGCATTTTCCATTGTTTTTCAGGGGATCAGGAATTAGCCGATGCCGCATTAGAAATGGGATTCTATATATCCTTTTCCGGCGCAGTTACCTTTAAAAAAGCGGATGAACTCCGCGAGGTGGCAATAAATGTTCCTGCGGAACGACTATTTGCAGAAACAGACTGCCCTTACCTCACACCAGTCCCGCATCGAGGCAAACGTAACGAACCGGCCTACGTTAATCACACGGCAGAAAAACTAGCAGAAATTCGGGGCCTGAAAATAGAAGATGTTGAGCGCACCATGGCTCTGAACTTTTTTGAATTGTTTGGGATTGGCGAGCAAGCCAAGACAGGAACTGTTTCTTATAAAATTCGAAACTCCCTGTATCTTAACTTGACACAACGTTGCACCGCCGATTGCGTGTTTTGCACCCGACTCACCAAACCCATTGTACAAGGCTACAACCTCAAACTGGACCGAGAACCAACAGCAAAAGAAGTTTGGGAGTCTATAGACGATCCCAAAAAATACGACGAAGTAGTTTTTTGTGGGTTTGGCGAACCCACTCTAAGACTGGATGTCATCAAAGAAGTTGCAAAGAAAATTAAAGACGCTGGAGGGCGCGTCAGACTGAATACAAATGGGCATGGAAATGTAATAAACAAACGTAATATTTTACCAGAGCTATCAGGTCTTATAGATGAAGTTTCGGTTAGCCTCAATGCAGACTCCTCTGAAGCCTATGATGAAATATGTCAACCCCTACCTATGTTCCGCAATGGAATCTACGAAAAAATAAAAGAATTCATTGAAGAAGCAAAAAAACATATCCCCGATGTTCAAGCCTCTATTGTCACTCATCAACGTGGAGTTGATGAGACACAATGCGAAGAAATTACAAATAAAGAGTTCGGAGTAAAATACCGAGCCAGACGGTACAACATCGTCGGCTAGCAGCCTGTATCAATCATGATCCCCACTGCGGAACAAGGATTCATCAGCCCTCTAAAAGCCCCCTGTTGTATCAGCACCTAGAAGTCATCCAGATTAAACCAGAAATCATCTCCTGATTCTTGTAGTAATCTCACTACAAAAAAACTACAAACTCACCTCAAAAACTTAGTCCTTTCCGCGATTTTATTGGTTCTTATTTTCTCCTATTCTTGGGTTAGCACAAAGGGGTTAACAAGAACCCCCAACAATAATCACAAATCCATTAATAGAAAGGATTGGCAATGAATAAGGCCCTTAAAGATAGAACCTCCATACTGGGACTTCTACTTGCTTTCAGTTTATTGGTGAACCAAACAGCTTTAGCCTCCAGCAATGCTGAAGCCGAATTGAAAGCGATTAAAAAGGAATTTGGGGCTGTATTAAAGCTTAAAGGAGTCGCGCGCAAGGAGATAAACGCTATCGCAAATCTGTTTGCGCCTTCTTCCAAACTCGCAGCCATAGATATCAGAAAAGCGAGTGGTGAGTTCTGCATGTTGGAAACCGTAACAAAACACAACATGACCCATTTTTCTTCTAATCCAGAAAACACCCATGAAGACATTGTTTATTACCTGAATCCCAAAACATTTATTGAAAACGGTTTAGACGTAAACAAGCTGCCTCGCCAACCTGAGGAACTGGGAAAAATGATTCCGATGCAGTGGTACTACTACGATGGAACCTATGTCGAGCCACATCAAGGCACGCGGATGAACAAGGAATTCGTAATCATGACGGTTGACGTGAAATGATTTTTTAGAAATGGAGTCCGCTGGTTCTGGTTCTCTAATTTCACAACTGCTTCACAGCTGAGATAAGGAATTAGCGGGCTTTATAACAAAGTAAGAAGAGTTGGTATTAACCCCTTAACAACAAGAACAAAGGAGAAACAAAATGAGCTTTGGAAAAATTATGATCGTAGATGATGAGCAGGATGTAAGAGAAGCACTAAAATTACAACTAGCTGGAAAAAATTTCAATATTCTTGAGGCTGAAGATGGGGCTCAGGCAATTGCAACACTGAAACAAGAAGATCATTTGACAAATGTGGGGCTCATTCTTTGTGACATAAGAATGCCTAATGTAAATGGCGTGGAATGCGTAGATTACCTTAGGGCAAACGCACCAGGAATTCCGTTGGTAGTAATTACGGCCTTCCCTGACGCAGAACTGGCGGCATCTTTAATGAAAAAAGGGATTAAAGAGTATTTAGTCAAACCTGTTGACAAGGAAAAACTTGTCAATGTTGTTGACAAATTAATCGCTGCCGGAAAAGAAGTCGGGCTCTAGGTCTAAGCCTTTTGCGCTAATCGGCTCCATTCTTTTCCTTCCTCTTTAAAGAAAAGTTTGGAGCCGAAAAAGGCGCAAGTGTTTTCTAATTTTTACTCAGACAATATCTTCCTAAACGGAAATTCAAATGAAAAATGAAAGCCCCAAAAAGGATAATTCCTACTTAAAAGAAGTTGAGCAGGAAATAAAAAGAAGAACAGAAGAATATAAAATTCTTCATGAAATAACCAAGATATCTCAGAACCATAACAGCTTGGAAGTAATGCTCAAAAGTGCCTTAACAACTCTGGTAGGATTCCAGGAATTAGAAGTTGAGCATAAAGCCGGAATATTTTTGGCAGATCCTGACAAAAAGGAACTGAACCTTTTTTGCACAGTCGGGAAATTTGGCAAGGAATTCATGGAAAAAGAAAAAACCATACCGTATGGAGCATGTCTATGTGGAAAAGCTGCGATATCTGGAGAATTTTTAACCAGTGACAGCTGTTTCAAAGATGATCGCCACGAACATACATTCGAAAATATGACGGGGCATGGGCATTACATCGTCCCTCTAAAAAGCGAAGATCAAATTATCGGCGTTCTCTTTTTATATACAGATGAGAACCCTCCTTGGTACATAAGAAGCAAGGAAATTTTAGTCTCCATTGGTGGTTTAATTGCAGGAGCCATTGTGGCGCACAAAAGAGAAAAAGAAATACAGGAAAAAAATGAGCAACTGAACGAACTAAATGAATTAAAAAATAAGTTTTTGGGTATTGCATCCCACGATTTACGCAACCCTCTTTACATGATCAAAACCTTTAGTGAAGTACTTAAAGATGGAACACTAGGTGAAGTGAATGAAAAGCAGAAAGAAATATCTGAAAAGATTTTCAACGCCAGCAATTTCATGCAAGGCCTCCTAGAAAACCTCTTGGATATATCGCAAATTGAGAGTGGGAAAATAGACATAAACAAAGAATCTCAGGATATAAACAACTCGGCAAAGCAGCAAATCGAACTCATACAATTATTAGCAGACAAAAAAAACATACAGGTTTATTTCGATCCCGGCGAAATACCCAATATCCCCTACGACACTCGGGCAATCAGTCAAGTCTTGGGGAATTTCATTGGTAATGCAGTTAAATTCTCCCCACCTGAATCAAAAGTATTAGTCACAACGGAAAAACTGGACGGTTCAATTCGCTTGTCCGTTCACGATGATGGCCCAGGTCTTTCCAATGAAGACCAAAAACTTTTGTTCAAAGAATTCCAAACTTTAACAGCAAGGCCCACCGGAGGGGAAAAATCTACAGGTCTTGGCCTGGCAATATGTAAAAAGCTCATCCATTTGCATGACGGCCAGGTCGGTGTATCAAGCCAATTAGGTAAAGGCAGTACTTTTTACTTTTCACTTCCCCTGGATAAATAAAGGAATGTCCAATGAGAAAAAACAATCAAATTAAGTTTTCAATTATCGCCTTAATTGTATTTTTTATTTCTCAATTAACAGGTTTAGGAATTTCACGTGCAGAAGAACTGCCAACTCCCTGCCCGGAACCAAGGTTTACCAAGCAAGCTCCATCCGAATATTACAGTTTAAAAAATCCATTGGACAGCACTATCAAAAATCTAAAAAAGGGAAAACTCCTTTATCAAATAAAAGCAAAACCAATGGCATGCAAACATTGCCACAGTATTAATGGTAATGGCAAAGGCCCATTGGCTAAAGGCATTGATCCACCTCCCAGGAATTTCACCTGCGAAGAAACAATAAATGGAGTTCCAGACGGTCAATTGTTCTGGATTATTAAAAATGGTTCCCCAGAAACTGAAATGTTTGCATACAAACGTTTAACGAATAACGAAATCTGGCAAATTATTCTTTATATTCGAGAATTGGCCCAAAAATAAAACCTATAGTTTCTCTGTCCATTAACAAAGAGAAAGCAACTTTTAAAATAACAGGTGTCCTGTGAAAATTATGACTGAAAAAATATTAATGAATCTACCTGACATCATTTTAATTGCCGATACTAAAAACAAAATCGTGTTCACAAACTCCGCTTTTGGAGCACTTATTGGGAAAAGGGCAAAAGATTTTATCGGAATGACCTTACAAGATACCTTTATTAAGCTTAATGGAAAAGGTGATTTCCTACTAGAGGAATTCACAAAACCTCTCGTTAAATCCGAAAAAGAAATACAACCTGAATATCGCAAAACAAAGCAATCTTCTTATTACGAACGAGATCCACTCACAAGCAAATCCTCTGGAATCACCAATTTCACTCCGCCCTCAGTAATATCTCTGGGAGGAAAAATTTTTTCATACAAATTTTTCAACGCTGGAACAGATGCTGATAACAGCCCGTTAAAGGGTCTTATATTGAATGATTTTACTGAAGAGAAAGATTTCCTGGATCGAATGACTCAGGCAGAAAACATTTCCTCACTAAAAACTCTTGTGGCAGGGATTTCTCATGAAATAAACAATCCACTACATTCCATCCTCACTTTCTCAGAAGCAATTAATGAAGAAGAAAATTTAGAAAAAATCAAACTATACGCAGAAAAGGTAAGGAGTAATTCAGTCCGTCTGGGAAAAGTTCTTGCTGATTTTTCAGGATACATACAGAAAAAAGAACATGGGAAGGTGGTGGCAGTAAATATAACTGATAGCATTAATGCCGCACTTAACTTTGCACTCCTACCCTATCCTGAAAATAAAGTTAACATCGAAAAAAATTTCGATGACATTCCCCCTTTCATGGCGGACCCCGAAGAAATACAACAAATATTTTTCAACATTACAAATAATGCCATCCAGGCAATGAAGGGTGTTGGGAAATTAATTGTCTCTACTTATAAAAATCAGGATTCCCTAGTCATAAATTTTGAAGATAACGGACCGGGAATGCCCACAGATATTTTAAGAAAAGTTTTCAACCCATTTTTCACCACCAAAATGCAAGGGGAAGGAACAGGATTAGGACTAAATATTACCCAACGTCTGGCAGAAAAATATGGTGGAAAAATAGAAATCCAATCGCAAGAAGGAAAGAAAACTTCGGTATCAATACACTTTCCAATCCCATCAGACTTACCAACAAGGTAAGTAATTTCATATCTTTTTAACTTAGGAGGTCTCTCATGAAAAAAACAAATCTAATATTAATTCTGGCGCTAGTTTTCACTATGATTGCTTCTGCTTCCTTCGCAGGCAGTTATCGTTCAGTAACCATTTCTACTCCTGAAGATGGAGCCACGGTAACAAGCCCTGTAAAAGTTTGCATGAAACCCTGGGGAGTTGAATTCGAACCCGCTAAAAAAGGAGTGAATGATGGAAAAGGACACAACCATATCCTTGTAGATGTAAATATTCCTAGTGATTTGAGTCAACCGATTGCAAAAGATGCAAATCACATCCACATGGGTGATGGTTCTTCATGCAAAACGATAAAACTTTCTTCAGGAAAGCACACGATCAGAACTCTTTTTGGTCAAGGGAATCATATTCCTTACAATCCTCCCTTGACAGACTCAATAGTTATTAACGTTAAATAACCGGGCGCTCCACCAAGGGAAAACAGTTTGGATCGGGTCTCCCTTGGTGAAGTACCTATAAATTTAGTTAAATCTGCTCCTCGAGGATAACCACATGAAATTTTTTTCAATGTTAATTCTATTTGTAACAGGAATTTTTTATTGTGGGTTTAGCAAAGCCGTAGCAAATACTCAAA
>JAJDAV010000026.1 GCA_029261695.1 Nitrospinaceae bacterium
GTTTTACCCAAATGGTCATGAACTTTTTTTGGCAATATTGCATAACCTGCGGACATGCCTCCACTGCAACCGTCTGAATGTTTTTTAGCGTCGAACTCTGGAATACCTGTGATCCTTTTCCAATAGTCGGACTTGTTTAAAGAGTTAGCCTCAGCCATACCGGCTATAAAAAAGGCGCATATAAAAATTAATATTCGTATCATGGCTGTTTCCCCTCTTGATCCAAGCTGGACATTCTCATTGCGGGATCTTGCCGATAAAAATCCTGCAAAACCTGATAAAGTTTAGGGTGAGAATGTTTCATGTTTTCGGGTTTGCAAAAAAAACATTCCGTCACCACCGCGAAAAATTCCGCTTCATCCGTTGCTGCATAGCTATCAAAGAAAGTAGGTTTGCCGTGTTCCACGTTGTTGCATAGCTCTAGATACTCTTTGGAGCACACGTCAACCCATCGTTGATACTCCTCAGGGGTTGCTAACAATGGAGTGCCATCTGCGCTGCCATCTAGCATGTCGAGTTTATGAGCGAATTCGTGAAAGACAACATTGCTGCCGTGTTTCGGATGCCGAGTTTCTCTTTTCACTTCATCCCAGACGAGTATCACTGGGCCGCGATGATGGGCTTCGCCTAGAATGGGCATCGGGCCACGCACCGGGCTGGTGCTGACTTCAAAAAAACCTACTGAGTTTTCAGGAGAAAAGATTGTCGTAGGGTAAACATAAATGGATTCCACATTGCGGTAATAATCGTTTGGCAAGGCGAGTATCATCAAGCAGGCATGAGCGGCTATAGTGACAATAATTTCATCTGTTAATTCGAGGTTGTTGCAGCCTAGCCAATGCTTTTCGGAGATAAAGATTTGGATGAGATCCTGTAGGCGCTTTTTTTCTTTATCGTTGAGATATTGATAATATGGGATATTTTTTTGAACGTGTCTCTCCCACTCGCTGGGGAAAGGAGTGGCTAGTATTTTTTTTCGCCTGATATTACTCAACCACTGCCACATAAATTTTAACCTCGCTGAATCGCCGCCCTCTAGAGAGGGAGGTCAATGTTAGTGAACTTTAGCTAAAGGTTTATTTCCATTGTAAGCTTTGCGGGTATAGACCAATTGTACCCCTGCGGGGTATGAATTTGAATGAGTAATTACTACAGAAGCATGAAGGCTGAGGTTGAGTTATCACGCCCGCGGCCGTTTGGCCGCTAGTAGTGGATGAGGGAATGAATGGGAGTGTCTTTGAGTTTATCGCGTCCATTCAGGAAATCCAATTCGATGAGGAATGCGACTTCTTCAATTTCCACATTTTCAAAATTATTGCGAATCAGGTTTAGACTTGCGGCCAGAGTTCCTCCTGTTGCCAACACATCATCGATGAGGACAATACGTTCTCCTGGCTGAAAGGCGTCTTGATGGATTTCTATGGTGTCCGTTCCGTATTCAAGAGAATAAGTTTCCTGATAGGTTTTGTAGGGAAGCTTGCCCGGTTTGCGAATTAGGGTCGTGCCTGCTTCCAGCGCATAAGCTAAAGCCGATGCGAAGATAAACCCGCGTGCTTCTACTCCAACTACGGTATCAATTTGTTTTCCTGCATATCTTTCTTTTAAGGTGTTAATGGTTTTTCCAAATGCTGATGAGTCCGAAAGAAGTGGAGTGATATCTTTAAATACAATTCCTTCCTTAGGGAAGTCGGGAATATCGCGGATGATTTGTTTTACAGATTCCATGAATGTGCCTTTCTTTATTGACTGATGCTTTGCAAGTTAGTTTTTATCAAAAATATATGACAATGAACACTTTATCTTCTCATTGGTAAATATTTTATTGGGTTTTTGGGTTCTGTATCGTTTCTAACTTCGAAATGAAGATGAGGACCCGTTGAGCGTCCTGTGCTCCCCATCAATGAAATTTTTTGACCTTGTTTTACACGCGTCCCTTTTTTAACCAGAATTTTTGAGTTGTGTGCATAAACAGTGGTCAGGTGATGTTGATGTTTAATGATTACCATTTTCCCGTAGCCAGTCGGACCCCAACCGCTGAAAACAACTTCGCCGGCTGCGGCTGAATAAATGGGAGTTCCTTTAGGCGCGGCGATATCTATGCCCTCGTGCTGGCGTCCGTTTCTTTTGCCGAACCCCGAAGTTAGAGTGCCTTTTGCCGGCCAGATAAGAACTCCTTTTTTAGGTCTGACGGTGGGGGAATTTTTCTTTTTCGCAGTTCGTGAAGATGATGAGGAGGTTGTTGGAACGGAGCGTACACGGCTCGCACCGGGAATCCATAACTGGGTTCCCACTTTTATATTCGATGCGTCTCGGATATAGTTTGCGCGGCGCAAAACTTCCATGTCAATTTCATAAACCTGAGCGATGCGGTATAAGGTTTGGCCCTTCTGTACAGTGTGATGAATGCCATAAGGCGATTCTGGCCAGGGGTCAAACTTAAAGCCCTGACAAGCCGTCAGAAATAAAAGGGCTATTAAAATTAAGATTTTGAAATATTTGTGGAAGGGCATTTTTTCGAGGCGAAGTGAGATACAACTTGTTGAAAAGTATATCATTTTTTCAAATTCGTTTACAAGTTACCGAGCATCCTGTATAACCGAAAAATCGTTTAAAATCAGATTCCAATTGAGAAGCTGCTAATGAAATTTTCAAAGTCTTTTACATTATTCTTATCGACGTGGATGTTGTTGAGCTGCGGATCGAGTCAACCGTCCCCCGACATTTTTGCTTTGCCTGTTTCTTATATCGTTGGCAAAAAGCCGGAAGTGGTCCGCGCGCACGATATGAATAATGACGAGTTTCCCGATTTGATTGTGGTGAACTCTGCGGGAAACTCGCTAAGTTATTTCGAAGGCATTGGGGATGGAACATTCAAAGTCGCACAGACGATTGAAACCGGTCGCGAACCCTTCGCAATCGAGTTGGCAGATTTCAACGGCGACCGCATTGCCGATATTGCTTTATGTAATTACGGTGATGGTGAGGTTTCCATAATACTGGGTCAAAAGGATGGACTCTTCAAACTGAAGACCAACGTGAAGGTGGGGCGTTTGCCCATTGCCATAGCGTCTGGAGATTTTAATAACGATGAAATTAATGATCTGGCGGTAACTCTTCGATTTAATAAATTAATCATCCTTTTAGGTGTTGGCGATGGCACGTTCAAAGTTGCAGAAGCTTATCAAGCCTCACCCACTCCGGCTCATATGTCCATTAGCGATTATGACAGCGATGGCAATCAAGATATTGCCTTGGCTCTCAATGCTGTGAAGACAAGGTATGTGAAAATGTTTTATGGTAACGGCGATGGTACCTTTAGGCCGCCCAAGTTGCTTGAAGGCGGTAGCCAATCTTCTTTTATCACCCATCACGATATGAATTTGGATGGAAACCTGGACCTGATGACATCGAGCCCCATGAAAGACAGCCTCAGTATATTTTTAGGTGACGGTAAAGGAGCTTTCACAAAGCTTCAGGATTTTGCCGGAGAAAAAGGGCCGCATAATATTGTTGTGGGAGATTTTACAGGTGATAAAGTTCCCGACATTGTGGTTTGCAACCGACGTGGCGCGTCTATATCAGTTATTCAGGGCAACGGCGATGGGAGTTTTGTCTATCCACATTACAATTATGCTGTGGGTTCACAGCCTCGGTCCATTGCGGGTGCCGATTTTAATCGTGATGGTATGATGGATGTCGCGGTTGTGCTTTACCAGAAACAAATCCTCGAGGTCTTTTTAAGGAAGGCCAGTGCCCCCCCTATCGACGCGTAAAAATGCGTCGTCTCACAGATTTATTGCTCCGAATCAAAAAAGGGTTCATCGCTTTCGATGACGTATTTCCCATCCAACCAGGCCCCTAGGTCAATGGTGCGACACCGTTCCGAGCAAAACGGCAGGTAGGGATTTTTCTCCCTATCCTCAATGGAGGGATTTTTACAAATAGGGCATTTTAAAATTTGCTCTTTTTCGTTCATTCTCAGCGCCTGCGTAATTTCTCAAATATTAACACTGATCTTTAGTTTCCTCACCTGGAAAATCCGGGCCAAAACCCCAAAATCAGGTCGGAGAGTGCGGGATTTTTTTTGTCTTTTTGCGGAAAATTTATAACTAATTGTATATTAAGGAATTATTGATTTTTTTGCGAGATGGGGATATAATTATAGCAACTTGGATATTAGATAACTTATTGAAAACAATGAAATAGCTTGTTTTTCTCTTTCTGGGTTCAATAAAGGTCATTTAAAAAGCTCATAATCCAGTTAAATAATTAATTATCAATAATTTATAGCCCAATTTTGTCTTGTTGGGAATTTTTTCGGCCCTCAACCAATCAGATGGAATAAAGCGTATGATAACTGAAGCTCAAACAACAGACTTTTATAAGTTGCTAGGTGTGAAACCCGACGCAAGCCAAAAAGAAATCGACCGCGCTTATCAAAAACTAATAGGCAAGTTCGATTCATCGGATGGCAAAAGCGATTCCCCTGACCAGCCCACTCTTAAAGAGCAGATCGAGGCAGCTCAGGAGGCTTATGATACGCTTTCTAATAAAGAGAAGCGCGAAGCCTATGATGCCGTGGCCCAGGTGCAAAAAGGCTCCGAGCCTTTGACTCCTGTTAAGCCGGGACCCCTTCAGTTTATGGGAGGTAGAGAACAGGCTAAAAACTCAAAACATCAAAATGTCTATCAGGATTTTTTTGGCTTTTCTGAAAAGCCGTTTGATCTTACTCCTGACCCTAAATACCTTTATCTGAGTCCGAAGCATAAAGAGGTTCTCGCGCATCTGGTTTATGGGTTGCAGGAGAACAATGGCTTCCTGAAAATTATCGGAGAAGTAGGCACAGGCAAAACAATGATTTGCCGGAGTTTTCTAAGGGAACTTAGAACAGATTTTAATATTGCCTATATATTTAATCCTGCAATCAATGAGTTGGAATTGTTGCAGACGATTAACAGCGAGTTGGGGCTGCCAGGTAAAAGTAAAAGTAAAAAGAAACTGATTGATTTGCTCAACGCCTTTTTGCTGGAAGAAAGAGCCAAGGGTCATCGAGTAGTTGTGATAATTGATGAAGCGCAGGATTTGCAACCCAATGTGATGGAACAATTGAGATTGCTTTCTAATCTTGAAACCGATACGGAAAAACTCATTCAGATTGTATTGATTGGTCAGCCGGAATTGGACAAGGTTTTGGCTAAAGACGAACTCCGCCAGTTACGGCAGCGAATTACTATTCAATGGGAATTATTGCCTCTCAACCTTGAAGAGACGCGAGGTTACATACAGCACAGGTTGAATGTGGCATTGGGTAAAGGAAAGGTGCGTTTTTCTCGCCAGGCGGTGGAAGCGGTTTATCGTTTTTCGCGTGGAATTCCGCGAATGATAAACGTAATTTGTGATAGGACTTTGTTGATTGCTTATACGGAGGGCACGAAGAAGATCCTCCCGCAAATCGTTAAAACGGCTGTGAAGGATATTGGAAGTCTGGTTCCGATTGAATCCTGGTCTGATAAGTTTTGGAAACTGGTAATCCCGTCGGCGATTGCAGCCGGAATAGGGTTTCTAGCTTTAAACTTTTTTGCGTTACCCGATTTCAATGAAAAACCTCAAAGCAAAGATATTGCTGCGTTAATAAAAGAAAATCCGATAGACCTGTCATCACCGGGTGAATTGATAAATTATTCTGCATCGTCAGCGACAGTGGCTCCAAGTTTTCCACTGAATGTTCCTGAAGTAGTGCCGCAGCCGGCGGCTGTTGTTGAGCCTGCTCCTATGCCAATTCCAGGTGAAGGTGCTTTAAATATTTCTGATTCAGGAAAATTGGTAACGTATTTATCCAGCCTAACTCTTATGGAGAGTAAGCTTGAGGCTATTAAATGGATTCTTCAAGCTTGGAATATCGAACCTGGTGAACTTCAAACTAAAGAAGATCTGGAGACGTTGGAAGAAACCAACCAGCTACTTCATTATGAAATGAATGGAACCATGAAACGGTTGCAGAGTCTCAATTATCCGGCGTTGCTGGAAATTGCATTGCCCAATGCACAGGGTACCAAATACATAACTCTATCTTCTATTAAAGGAGATGTGGGTGTCTTTGGTTCGGTTGATAAAATAGAAATGCCGCTTTCAATTATCAATTCGCTTTGGACACGAAAAGCAATTGTTTTATGGAAAGACTTTGAAAACCTCCCTGAGTCATTTGATCTTGGATTTGAGGGTAAAGAAGCAATTTGGTTGCAAAAGAATCTACGGCTCCTTGGTTATTTTCAAGGAAGAGAGGCTCCTTTATATGGACCCAAAACGATTCGTGCTGTAAGAAAATTTCAGCGAAATAATAATATTAAAGATGATGGGAAGTTTCAAACCGACAGCAAAATGCTTGTATATAATCTTTTGCAAATTTACCCAACCCCGGAACTCGTAACCCGGTAATCCCTCTTTATATACAGGCGTAGTCAATGAGCACGATTTTAAAAACGCTAAAAAAACTTGAAGAAGAAAAAAGCGTTTTAGAAAAGAAATTAGACTTAAAAGAACTGGTTCTTCAGGATGATGAAAGACGTTACGTAAGATCATCTTTGTCAACCACAGGCAGTCTTTGGAAAGGGGCCTTATTGCTCACGGCAATCGTGCTTGCCCTGATTTGGGTTTCAAAGGACACCCCCCAAAAAAATCAGATAGCTAAAATTTCGCCTCCCAACACGATTACTCAGCCACCATCCATCCCAGTGAGAAAACAGGCAAACTCTTCCGTTCCAGGAATCCCTCTTTCAAATATTCCCGAGCAGAAAAGACCACAGGTTTACGACAACTCTGTTTTTGAGCAAGAAGTTTCTATATTAGAAAAGGCGATTTCTAATAGAAAAAAAGAAATCATTGAGCCTGTTAAACAACCTGCGCGCCCTGTAAAAGGCAACGTTTATCAGAAAGATGAATTTAGTGAAATCCAATCTTTGATCGCATCAGCGAAATCTTTAGCTGATGATGACCCTGCAGAAGTTCTCATTTCACGGATCAAAAACAATCTCAGTATTCCAGGTTTGAAAGTTAAGGGAATCATATTTTTTTCTGATGGAAGTTCTTCCAATCATATTTTTGTGTCTACCCAAAAAAGTAAAAATCAAAAAGTTCGTGTTGGAGATTCCATAGAGTCCGCCACTCTTTTGAAGATAGAATCAAATGGTGCGGTTTTCTCTTACCAGGGTGAAAACGTTTTTATGGGAATTGGCCAGGCAGGAGGATGAGCGTGGCTGGGAATAGCTCCATCCTTACTTTATCTGCAAATTTTTGAAACAGATTTTTGCTCCCGGGTACCCTTTTTCTATAAGAATATCAATTGTCTGCTTAATAGCTTGGATATGGAGTTGAGCAGAGGGCATGCTGTCATGATTAGGATCGTCTTCTTCCAAAGAAATGATGCCCGGTCCGAGATAATTGCAGTAAAAAGTTCCCAGAGGACAAAACTTTTCTAAGGGTTCACTTCCGGGGCGGGAGTTCACAACCACCATTTTCTCTGACTCATTTTCTCCAGGATAAATTTCGAATAATCCTCCCTTTTGAACTGTATGGTCTTTGCAATATCCAATAATCCGTTCAATTTCTTCAGGTGGAAGAGCTTTGTAGATGGTGTGCAAAAAAATGACTCCTATTTTAGAATCGTGTTAAAGATATTATCAGGTTTTTTCAAGAGTAGTTTTTAAATCCTATTGTTGATTTATTTTTTTTGAAAATATTTTAGCAGAGATTAAAAATTCAATTGGGTGAAATTATGGAAGATAGATTGACTGAAATATTAAAAGGAATTCAGAAGCTGGAAAGCCAGTTGATATTTGAACTTCAAAAAGGGGAAGAGGAGTTTTTTTACAAGGTGCACAAAAAGCGTGTCAGGTTTGAACGCGGAATAAAAGCCAAGCACCGGTTGTTGGTAAAGAGGATCCGCGATTATTTTAAAGAGGCTCCCGTTTTAAATGTTCTAACGGCTCCTATTATCTGGTCCATTATTTTCCCTGCGGTTTTTATGGATATAGTTATTTCATTTTATCAGGCAGTCTGTTTCCCCATCTATGGAATCCCCAAGGTGAAGCGTAAGAATTATATTGTAATTGACCGACACTATCTCAGTTATCTGAATGGTGTGGAAAAACTAAACTGTGCTTATTGTGGATATGTAAATGGTTTGATTGGTTATGTTCAAGAAATCGCTGCTAGAACTGAGCAATACTGGTGCCCAATAAAGCATGCCCGAAAAACTCGATTTGTACATGCAAGATACTCGGAGTTTCTTAGCTATGGAGATGGGGAAGGATACCGAAAAAATATCGAGTCGGTTCGACGGAAATTTGATGACGTAGAGCAATAATTTTATTCGACTTTCAATTATATTCAATCTTTTTAGTAGTAGGTTTTAGATAAGGTTGACTTTATTGGTTGATCTCTGATAAACCCTATCGATTATGTATTTTCAAGACATCATTTTAAATCTCCAGAATTATTGGGCAACACGTGGGTGTGCCATTCATCAACCTTATGACATTGAGGTTGGGGCAGGCACATTTAATCCCTGTACTTTTTTTAGGGTGCTGGGACCTGAACCCTATAGTGCTGCGTATGTTGAACCCTCTCGTCGCCCTACTGATGGGCGGTATGGAGAGAACCCCAATCGGCTTCAGCACTATTACCAATTTCAGGTGATTCTTAAACCTTCCCCTCAAGATGTGCAGGACCAATATTTAAACAGTCTCACTGTTTTGGGTGTAGACCCTCTGAAACATGATATTCGATTTGTAGAAGATGATTGGGAGTCACCCACACTAGGGGCTTGGGGACTGGGTTGGGAGGTCTGGTTGGATGGAATGGAGATCACCCAGTTTACATATTTCCAGCAGGTGGGAGGAATAGATTTAAAACCGGTTACCGCTGAGTTGACCTATGGCTTGGAGCGGATAGCGATGTATCTGCAGAATGTAGATAACGTATATGATTTGAAGTGGAATGAGCATCTTCTTTATGGCGATGTTCATTTGGAAACCGAGAAACAATTTTCCCGCTACAATTTTGAAGTTTCAAATAAGGAACGTTTGTTCCAGTGGTTCGATATGTATGAGTTGGAAGCGAAAGAGTTATTGGAAAAAGAATTGGTTCTTCCTGCTTATGATTACACGTTGAAGTGTTCTCACGCCTTTAATCTGCTTGATGCCAGAGGAGCTATTAGTGTTACGGAGCGGACGGGTTTTATAGGAAGGGTTCGAAACCTTGCGCGTCGATGCGCTGAGGTCTATGTTCAGCAAAGAGAAGCGATGCAATTTCCTTTGTTAAAAAAGGAATCTTAGCTGGAAGGTTTTTCGCTGTCTTCCATGGACGGGGAATCGCCGTTGGACCATTTTCTAATTTGTGTGCGTACTGCCATTGAATCGGAATGATTGATTTCTTCGTAAATTTTCAGAGCTTCATTTGCGCGTTCGCTGGCCTCAACAAATCTATCCTGGCTACCCAGCCCTAAACTAATTTTCCAGAGCGCTTCTCCTTCTAACTCTCTATTCTCGGTTTTTTTCGATAGTTCCAACGCATCTTCGAAGTAAATCGCGGCTTGGTCATGGTCATTATTATCCTGATGAGCACTTCCTAATTGCATCAGAAAACTGCCCTCGCCTGGCACGTCTTTGTTTTTTCTTGCCGAGGCCAAACCGTTATCGAGGTAGACCAGAGCTTTTTCGATGTCACCCGATTTGGCTGCAAGTTCGCTTAACTTTTTAGTAATTTCGTTTTCTAAAGGGCGGCCTTTTGTTCTCTGCGCCAGATCCAGGCCATTTTCAAAGTATTCAAGAGCTTTTTCCGTATCCTCCTGCCCCAGATAGATTTCACCCAACATATTCAATAAGTAAACTTGCTTATCTTTATCGTCCTTTGTTTTTGCCATTTCAAAGGCTTGGTCTCCATACTCTATAGCCTTTTGAAATTCACCAATATGCTGATATGCGGCACCCAGTTTTTCAAGGATATCCATTTCTTCGGCTTTTTCACCCGCAGCTTGGGTGAATTTGAGATCTTGTTCGAGAAACTCTACGGCACGTTTGTAATTTTTTAATGCGAAACAAGCCACACCCAAATGTCTTAGAGCAATTTTTTCTCCCTGATGGTCCCCCTCTTTTTTGCAAAGGCTGAGGGCTCGCTCCATAAACTCCAAAGCTCTTTGGGGCTGGTTGATTCTGTTGTATTCCGGACCCAGATTTAAGAGGTGCATGCGTTCGGCCTCTTTATCGCCGAGTTGTTGTGCAGCAGATAGGGCGGCTTCGAACCAACGAATTGTTTCGGCGGGTGGCAATCGTTTTACGATAAGCTCTGCTCCATTTTCTGTATAAGCGCTACAAATTTTGGCGGCATCTTTATCTTTAGAACAATTTTTTTGACTCCATTCCTGACCGGCTTTTATATTGTCTAGCTCCTGATCGAAAAACATCATGCCTTTTATTTGGGGCTTTCCCCCTTTTTCATTTAGTTTTGCTGCTGTTTCCAGGGCATTCATAAACTCGGTGGACAGGCGTCTTTCTGCCATAGCCTGTTCTCCCCCTGATACAAGGGGTTTAATAAATTTTCGCACTAGATCATGCAGGGTAAAACGGTCGGTGTTTTCATTGGTTTCAACCAAGCCATATTGAACTAGTCCAATCAACGATAAATTATCATTATCTTCGCAAACAAATGATTCTGCTTTTGCGCTGAAAGAACCAGGAAATACGGTTAACTTTCTTAAAACTACTGCCGCTTTGTCAGGGAGAAGGGTGTAACTATATTTCAAGGCAGATTCGATACCCGTTGCCATGGTTTCATTATCGCCATGCCCCAGACCCTTTTTTACATCGCGAAATTTGTTGGCAAAATATTCAGGATCCATCGTTGCGTTGATGGCAAATAATTTTCCGATTAACTCCAAAGCTATGGGGACATCTTTACAAATTTTAGAAATCTCTTTAATGGCATGGCTAAGTTTTGGGCAAAGCCGCGTAAGCATATTGTGAGAATCGAGAAAATCAAGAGTATCCAGTTTAATGGATACAACGCCGGGTAAATTCATTGGCTTTATGGAAGTAGTCATCAATAGCCATGAGGGCGGTGGAATAAGGGGTATTATTTGTTTTGGGCCAGCGGCATTGTCAAGAATGAGTATTCCCTTTTGCCTTTTTAGAACAGTTCGATACAGCTTTGTAAGAGATTTTATTTCAGTGGGTAGAGGCTGATTGGGTTTGAATCGGGTGATAACTCTACTCATGATTTCCATTGGCGAAGGGGCTTTAGGGTCACTGCCTCGCATATCCATAAAAACCTGATCTCCAGGAAATTGTGAGGCCATCCTTTTAATCATCATTACTGCCAAAGTGGTTTTGCCTACTCCTTGGGAACCGCTAAAATTGATCATCACAGGCGGTTTGCCGGTTCGCGCCAAGACATCTTTTATAATTTCTTTTCTTCCAATGAATAGTTCTGGCTCAGGGGGAGGCAGATACAGTTTGACCTCTCCCACTCCCATTTCAGGGGACATCTTTATAGCTTTTTCAACTAAAGCCTGTGCTCTTTTTGCTTTGTTGGGATCACGTAACTTGGGCTTGCTGGGTTCGCTTTTAGATTCTCCTGAACCTGATTTCTTGGAGGAGGATTTTCTAAACATCTTAGAAGCCAGACCGGCGCCAATGGCAAGGACTGCAATGATGATAATGGTTGTGGTCATTTGTTGATACGCATTATGATTCGATCAATGAAATTCGGACAGAGTCTAAATATGGAATAAGATAGAGAATATAGCATAATATCCTAAAATAGGATTTACGTTTCAGTGCTTAATTCTGAAGGTTGACTTTCAAGTTTTTTGATCGATAATACACGTTTTTGCCTTTATCCCATTTGTTTTCAGAAAATCCTGAGATTTTCTTAATTTTATCGATATGACTGAATTATTTATAGAAATTGGTTCGGAAGAGATTCCTTCAGGCTATGTAGAGCCTGCTCTTAAATACATGGGGGAGGAGTTATCCTCTTTCTTCGCCAAAAACCGGATTGAAGCCGAAACGCCCAAAGCAATGGGTACCCCGAGACGCTTGGTAATTTCGGTTAAAGGGGTAACGGCAATGCAAAAAGATTCTATGGATGAGTTTCTTGGGCCGGGGGTTTCGGTAGCCTACGATGACAAAGGTCAACCCACCAAAGCGGCAATTGGTTTTGCACGAGGAAAAGGTGTGGATGTTGCCGATCTGATTCGAAAACAAACTCCAAAAGGCGAGGTGGTTTGTGCTCAAGTGGAAAATACGGGGCGCCCTACCTCAATATTATTAAATGAGTACTTGCCGCAGTTGATCAACGATATTCCTTTTCAGAAGAAAATGCGCTGGGAAAATAAGGCCAAACCTTTTGCCAGGCCATTACATTGGGTGGCTGCGGTTTTTGATGGACAAGCTCTTGAGTTTGAATTTGATGGTATTTCAAGTGGTGTTGTCTCGCGCGGGCATCGATTTCTTAAACCTGAGAAATTTAAAATCGAAAGTCTGGAGTCATATTTAAAAGATTGCGAAAAGCATTTTTTAATGGTGGATCCCGCGGTTAGAAAAACTACCATTTTGAATCAGGTTCAGGCATTGGCCGAGCAAGCGGGTGGACATATAAAAGAAGATGAGGGTTTGTTAAACCTTGTTAATTATCTGGTGGAATATCCGGTAGCAATAAAAGGTGATTTTGATCCGGGATTTTTAGAACTGCCTAAAGAGTTACTGGTGATAACCATGAAATACCACCAGAAATATTTCCCTGTTTGGGATAAAGAAGAAAATCTTCTTCCCTGTTTTATAACGGTCAGCAACATGCCCGCAACGGAAGGGAACGAGATAAAAAAAGGAAATGAACGCGTCTTGCGCGCGCGCCTTGAAGACGCACGCTTTTTCTATGATGAGGACCGAAAGAAAAAAATTGAAGATTTTGTGGAGCCTTTAAAGGGTGTTGTCTTCCAGAAAAAGCTGGGAACAATTTATGAAAAAGTAAGCCGGGTTTCAGACTTGGCCGGAATTTTGGCGACTGAAATTTGTCCACAAAAAGAATCTCAAGTAAGAAGGGCTGCTAAATTAAGCAAAGCTGATCTGGTTAGCCAAATGGTGTTTGAATTTCCAGAACTGCAAGGGATCATGGGCGGTTACTATGCTGTCCACTCAGGGGAAGATGCGGAAGTTGCTCAGGCTATTACAGAACATTATCTGCCCACGTATGCCGGGGGTGAACTGCCTGCGTCTGATTCCGGTGCCATTGTAGCAGTTGCTGACAAGCTTGATACTATTATTGGTTGTATAAGCGTAGGGCTGATTCCATCCGGCTCCGAAGATCCTTATGGATTAAGGAGGCATGCCTTGGGAATTTTGCAAATAGTATTGGATCGCGGTTGGCAGATTTCTTTTGATAAAATTATTGAGGATTGCTTCAATCTACTTTCAAGTAAAGCCAAGCTGAGTAAAGATGATATTAAAAAGCATGTGGAAGATTTGTTTGCTCAGCGTTATAAAACGTTACTGAATGGACAAGGCTTCCCATATGACGCTATTGACTGTGTCTTATCAACAGGAATGGATTCTATCGTTGATGTGAAATCCAAAGTCGCGGCTTTTTCAGATTTGAAAAAACAGCCTTATTTCGAGCCTCTCGCTATTGCTTTTCGACGAGTTGCCAGTATTTTAGATAAAAAGGTGGAGGGAGAAATTGATCCCGGATTGCTAAATGAGCCGGCAGAAAAACAATTGTATGAAGCCTTTTTAAAGGTACGTAACCCAGTATTAAACCATATTGAGAATAAAGAATTTCCCCGGGCACTTGAAAAGATGGGGGAAATAAAACCGGCTGTAGATGACTTTTTTGATAACGTGATGGTGATGGTGGATGACCCTTCCCTGTGTTCAAACCGGCTTTGTCTGCTTAGAGATATCTCCGGCCTGTTTTCTGGCCTTGCGGACTTTTCCAAAATCGTATTAAAAAAGAGTTGATGGGTCGGAGAAGCGAAAATCCATGAAAAAGGTTGACATCATTTTTATGGATAATCATAATAAAAAATTCTGCATGCAACCTTAATTTATATGAATAAATCCGTAAGGATTTGGAGGAACAAATGAATATTGCACTCACCGGTATTACTGGAATGGTGGGATCCCATTTTATAAAGAAACTTTTAGAGGACAATGCTGAAAGTTCTAATTACAACGTCAAAGCTTTGATTCGTGAAGGCAGTGTCGTTGAACATTTGAAAACTTTTGAAGATATTGATTACATAATTGGCGGCTTGGAAGATAAAGAATCGCTGGCCAAACTGGTTCAGGATGCTGAGGTTTTGGTGCATTTGGCGCATTTCCCCGGCCCAGTTCAAACAGTGGAAGAGCTGGTAAAAGTCAATATCGATGGTTCATTCGATTTGCTCGAAGAAGCGCGTAAGGCCAAAGTAAAACAGGTTATCTTTATGAGTTCATGCACTGTTTTTGGAGAAGTGCTGCCAACCATAAATAAAGATAATCCTATGGATGAGAGTCATCCGGTTCGACCGGGCAGTCTTTATGGGTCAATAAAAAACTCCATCGAGGGATTTTGTTTCCAATTTCAAAAAAGTCGAGCATTCGATATCACCATTTTGCGTCCCGTTACTGTTTATGGTGTGCGTCCGCAACTGGATAAGTCTGAATGGTTTCAGACAATTGACTATCTCGCTACCAACTATAATGTGGACCTGAAAGGCAGCACCAAATACGTTTCAGTGGATTCTGTTGTGCAAGGGATTCAAAAGGTTTTAGGAAATGCAGATGCGGCTGGGAAAATTTTCCACTTGGTGGACGGTCATATCCATAACATGACATTGGGTAAGATGATTGCCGATACCATCGATTCTTTTGGTGAATGCGAGGGTGTGATGGGTGACGAGGGAGTCCCAATGTCGAATCAAGCTGCAAAAGATATTGGTGTGCAATTCCCAGGGGAAGAAGCCATCAAAGAATATATTAAACTCATTCATAAGCTACAGGGTGAGTATGGTGGTGAACGAAATATCCAAAATTGGTAAGGAATAGAATTTGTCTTCATTAACATCCCAATCTTTTATTAAGCGTTTAGTTCAAGAAGAGTACAAATTTTTCACCGGTGTGCCCTGTTCTCTGCTTTCTGGTTTGATTTATGAATTGGAGAGTCAAGACGAGGTTCGTTATATTCCCGCGGTTCGTGAAGATGCTGCGGTGGGATTGTGCACGGGTGCCTATCTTGCCGGAACAATGCCTGTGCTTCTTATGCAGAATTCAGGTTTGGGCTACAGCCTCAATGCCTTTACCTCGCTAAATTTAATTTACAAAATTCCCATGCTGGTGATTATGAGTTGGCGGGGGAAAGATGGGAAAGATGCTCCCGAACATATCATCATGGGTGATATTGATAAGCAACTTCTTAAAACCGCAGGGATGGAGTACTCCCTGCTCAGTGAAAAAAATTGTGAAGAGGTTTTAAAAAAGGCGAAACAGAAGATTATGGAAGAGAAATTGCCCTACACATTGATTGTTGAGAAAGGGTTGTTTGATGAAAGGCACTGAAGCATTTCAAGAGTTGCTCCCGCTGATAAATGATGAACCGGTTGTGCATGCAAATGGTTTTATTTGTCGCGAATCGTTTGCCCTTAAAGACCGAGAGGCCAACTTTTATATGATCGGGTCGATGGGTTTAGCTTCATCGATTGGTTTGGGGGTTGCCATGTGCAAGCCTGATAAAAAAGTGATTATCATTGATGGCGATGGAAATGTGTTAATGGCTTTGGGAACTCTTGCCATGATTGCTGCAGAAGCACCTGCAAATTTACTTCATATTGTAATAGATAATGAGGTGTATGAATCAACGGGAAGTCAGAGATCCCTTTCAAGCAAAGTGCATTTAGAAGAAGTTGCTAAAAGTTCTGGTTATAAAAATGCTTTGCGAGTTGAAAAAAAGGAAGATATAAAAGCAGCTTATATGAAGTTGAAAGAATTGCCGGGGCCAAACTTTTTGCTTATCAAGGTTGAACCCTGTTTTGATCCCTCTACTGGCCGGGTAACCCATACCCCCGAAGAAATCACTGAACGATTTATGCTAGCTATCCGCTAGAGTTGGTTTCTCGGCACAAAAAAAATCGCTGCCCTTTTAAAAGAGCAACGATTTTTAAAGATTTTGTTTATCCATCTTCCTCGTTAGAGGATTAAGCTAATACGTCTACCTGGCCGCCTGATCCATTTTCAGATGAAGAAGCTTGAGCATTAGCTGAACTTGAATTGTCCTGAGTCACAACACCTCCTTCTTCTCCACCTAAATCGCTTGATGCTTGAACTGGAGGAATTGCGCTGGCTTGCCCTTCTTGAGATACCTGACCTTGAGCGCCGTTTGCCGAAGACTGATTGGTTTCCGCAGTGTCCGAACTTGATTCAGCGGTGGGTCTTGCTGCAGATGATAAACTTCCTATGCTTGATACGTCCATGATGGTATGCCCCTTTTAAAATTATCGAACAAAAATTATTAGTAAAAATTAAATATTATCCAGTTCATTTCGAATTGCGTCTCTCAATTCGATTTGTTCCTCTGTGGGAACAGATCTGACGACTTTTTGTGTTTGTGGGTCAATGACCTTAAGCACAACGTCGTTGTTTTCTGTAACAGAGAACTTCCTTTGTTCACTACCCGCAGGTGCTGCTTTATCCGTCTGAGCCAAATCCTGACCTTGCGTCGACAAGCTAACTGAATCTCCAGAAGGAGCGGGTGAAGAAGAACTTACTTCGGAACGCGAACTGGATGCAGTCGGTTTCGGTTTTGGTGTTGCCGGATTTCCCACATTATTTACGGCTTGGGTATCCATGGTGTTACCTCAATTCTATTGAAAGAAAAGCGTTTATTTTTCCGAGTCATCTGCTGATTCATTTTTGAGGCAGTGCTCGCATTCTTCTTAACGGCGACTTTAGGTCAAACTTTAGTATTTTTAAATTTTTTTTTAAAAAAGATCCAAAAAGGGTGGTTCGCTAATAAAAACCCTGCGATAAGGTTTGAATTGAGCCTTTCTAGGGGTTATGATATCTGCTCAAAATTATTGAATTTATTGTGATTTAAGGGATTTTTGCCCAGAATCTTCTGAGAGGGGCAGAATTGCAACCGGGATACTTTTAAAGACGTTATGAGAGAATTTAGGAAAATATTGAAATATGCCAGGCCTTATACAAAAAGCTTGGTATTCGCATTTATTTGTTTAACGCTGACTTCTTTGGTCAATCTGGTTTTGCCTTTGATCGTGCGAAATATGATCAATGCAGTCGTGATTCTTAAAGACAGTCAGATACTGGATGGACTTGCGTGGGATTTGTTTTTTATCATTATTCTGCAGGCAGTTTTTGCTGTAACTCATAATTATATCTTTGGGTTTGTGGGGCATAGGATGACTACTGATTTTCGCATTGAATTCTTTTCCCACATACAATCTTTGTCTCTGCGATTTTTTCAAGACCGTCGGGTGGGTGAAATTCTTTCGAGAATGAGTAATGATATTTCAGTGATTCAAAATGCTCTGGTTACCATCCCCGTTGCCTTATTGCGACAAAGTATTACGCTTATAGGAGCCATGGCAATCATTTTATATTTGAACTGGAAATTGACCGGTCTGATATTACTGATTTTGCCTCCGCTGATGATTTTTGCCAGAGTTTTCGGAAAACGGCTAAGAGCTTTTTCTGAAAAACTACAAGATCAAGTTGCTCAAGCCGTAGTCGTTTTGGAAGAAGTAGCCTCCTCCATAAAGATAGTAAAATCATTTACCCGAGAAGATTATGAGCGAGAAAGATTCAAAACAAAAATAGAAGCAGCTTTTGAAAGAGCAGTGGACAAGCTGAAAATCTCATCCTTTTTTGGTCCTTTTATTCTAGGCCTTACATTTATGGTGTCAGCCGTATTGATCTGGTACGGCGGATATCAGGTAATGTCGGGAGCAACCACACCAGGAGAGCTAGCCGCCTTTTTTCTTTATGCCTTAATCGTTGCAGGTCCTATTGGAACTTTCGTGCGCCTTTATACTCAGATTCAAGAGGCATCGGGGGCCATTAGAAGAGTTTATGAAATCCTTGATACCCGCCCTGCTATTGAAAACCCTGAAAACCCGATTTTTTTGAAAAATATTTCAGGACAAATCCAGTTTGAAAATGTTTCCTTTGGTTATCGAGAAGAGTCTGAAATTTTGCACGATATAAATTTTGATGTTCAGCCAGGGCAAACCGTTGCTTTAGTGGGGCCTAGTGGAGCTGGTAAATCAACCATTATTAAGCTCCTGCATCGATTTTTTGATGCTAGTCAAGGTGGCATTCGGTTGGATGGGCATGATATTCGAGAACTCGATCGAGAAAGCTTTCTAAGTCAGATTGCGTTAGTTCCTCAAGAGACATTGCTTTTTGGGGGGACAGTGAAAGAAAATATTCTTTACGGAAAATTAGATGCGTCAGAAGAAGAACTTATAGGTGCTGCAAAAAAAGCTAATGCCCATGATTTCATTATGGATCTTGAAAATGGCTATGAAACTATAGTGGGGGAAAAGGGAGCCAAGCTTTCTGGCGGAGAAAGGCAGAGAATTGCGATTGCGAGGGCGATCTTAAAAAATCCAAAAATTCTTGTGCTGGATGAAGCTACATCTTCTTTAGACAATCGCTCAGAGGCCTTAATCCAGGAGGCGGTGGAAAAGCTAATGGAAAATAGAACTACATTTATTGTGGCGCATCGCCTTAGTACCATTCACAAAGCGAACCAAATAATTGTTCTAGAAAAAGGTAGAGTTATCGAAACGGGTCGGCACGAAGATTTAATGAACAACAAAAATTTGTATTACAATTTGTATAAATTAAAAATGCGAGACTCGGTTTTGATAGGTGAAAAAGAAGTTTGATTACTCGCCAGGGTCAGCACCAATAAGAAAGCCGATTAAATGCGCTTTTTTTTCTGCATCGCCTCGATAATAGGTGCGGATCAATCTTTGAATCAATTCTGTTAAATTTGGGTCTTCCCCGTAGGCTTCCAACTCTTCATTGACCTCAGGTTCTTCGCCAGGGGCGTGTTGAGTTTTTCTGATTGGCCCTTTACCCGTTAGTAGCCAGATGATATTTAAATTTGTATGCTGATATAGCTTTGCAATTGTATCCGCCGACGGAAGAGATTTGCAGTTCTCAATATCAGATAGAGAACCCTGTGAAATCCTAATCAATTTGGCAAGTTGATAAGATTTTAATGGAAGAGACTTTCTCCATTGTCGAAGTCGGACTCCCAAAAATTTTGCTGTTCCTGATTTTATTTCTTGCATTTTTAAGCTCTTCCTCAAACAAAAATTAATAATAAAAATTGTGCGTTAAAGGGTTTTTGCAAAATTACCAAGAATTTTTCCATGCTATTAGGGTGAAGGTTTTAACCCAAGTGGAAAAATAGTAATAATGGAAAAGGGAGCACTTATAAAAGAGGCGCCCTGTTTGCAGCCCTGTTTAACGGCTTATTGACAGGTTTGTGTGGACAGCTAGAGCATTTATCAATTTCAATTATTTCCCAACCTGATAAATTTATAATTCATGAAAAAAGGTCAGGCGTCAATCATTAATTAACTTTTTTTACTTAATTTTACTTAATTTTACTTAATAGATAAAAACATCTGTTAGTTTTTAGGGAGGAGGATTTGGAATAATCCAATCATTTCTTTGAATGCATAATTATCCACTAGAAATTTGTAGATATGGGGGGCGTAGTTTTTTAGTCTTCTTTCTTCTTTGCCATCAATGGCGATGTCGACGTAAACAACAACTTTTGGAGGCTTGGATTTAAGGGTCTCCACAATTTTTAATTCTTTTTCTTCATCTAGCATTCCGGGTAAAACCCATTCATAGGGAGTTGGGTTCACTCGATCTGAAAGAAAATAAAATATTGGGTTCAGTGGAAGAGCCAGAATTGGATCCCCTTCTCTTGAATATAGTTTTATTCTATTAACCACTTCTTGTATCCATTTAGACTCTGCCGGTTTAGTAAAAACATTTATTCTTTCCATTTTTAGCGGCGCGGTTTCAGGATGCATAGCTTTGATATTTTTATTTAGGGTCCAACCTTTTGCTCCTATGCTGCCAGCGTAAAACCCGTGATGGGTGTTCATTTCGATATAAAAAAGAAAAGGTAGAAAAACGATTAGCAGACTTAAAGGAATGCGCGTAATTTTAGTATGGATTGGGTTTGGTGATGCGCTCTGAAACTTTAGTGCTTTCTCCCAGATCAGAAAAAGCAAATAGCAAAATAAAATATAAAAAGGGGGCAGCGTTCTCAACAGATTGTCAAAACCGGCTCTCCAGACTACCAGGCCAAAGGCACAAATTCCGATACCAACTATAGCGAAAAGGTGCAAGTTGATAGGGGTGATTTCTCGTTTGTTAGAAAAGAATCGGATTAGAATTATTGCTACCACTGAAGCGTAAACCCAGATTGGAAGATAAAACAGCACTCTCTCAAATATATTATGGTAACCAATTTCATTATAGAGCTTGAAAAAAGGAAGCAGTTCTGGAAAGGGATTGCCCCACAATTTATATGTGTCTACAACTAAATTGAAAGCCTTGCCCAAATATCCATCTTTCCCTATGTAGAAAAGGAAAAGTCCAATAAGAGCTAATCCTCCAGCGGTTATGTAAGTAATATATTTGGAATATATTTTCTCAGCTACTCCAGTCTGAAAGCCGAAACCCGAAGATTTATTGAAAAATAATAATCCCAATACCAGCAGACTGACGAGTGTAGAGAATAGGGTGACCTCAAATTTAAATAATGAGCTGAGAAAAATCCCTCCTGCCAGTCCTATAAGAGAAAACAAATTACTTTTTTCAATTGTTCTTGTAAGTAAGTAGAGAGTCAAAACGACAAAAAATGGATAAAAGCGGTTGTAGTACATAGAAGGCGCCGAGAGCATACATAAGGCGGCTAACAGTGAAAAACCCGCTGGCATTATTTTTCTACTGATGTAATAGACCATCAAAATCATGGGTGGGGTAAGTAATATGACACCTATTCTAAGGCTTTGAATTTCAACCCCGAATAATTTAAAGAATAGTAACCCATACCAGTAACGGCCGGGGAGATACCCATTGGGGTTGAAATCTATAAGAGCTTTCTCCCCGTTGAGAGTTCTTAGGGTCCCATTGGCGTACCCTCCTTCGTCCCAGATATTCAAGCCATACCGGGAAAAGGATAAAAAATACCCAACCAGGCCCACATAGATAAATAGAGGTAGTCCCCATTTTTTTAATAAGGCTGCTGATTTTGGCGATATCATCTCGGGTGCTTTATTTGTTCAAGCAATTATTCAACCAGGTGGGAACGCATCTCTTCTGCGAGTTTTTGATTTTCACTCAAGACCTGTTCAAGGCTCACTTCGGGCTGGTCGTTAAGTTTTTGTTTAACGGTGATAATTTTATTAAACGATTGTTCGACAGTTTCTTGAGAAATTTTTCCTGTTTCAATTCCATCAATCAAGGCGTTTTGTAAATCGGAAACCTTTTTGAGGTCATGGCAGATAAGAAACAAATCCACTCCAGCATTGATAGCTAAAGCGGGTATTTCCTCAGGAGACTGCGTTACGGCCTGCATTTCAAGGTCATCTGACATGACCAATCCTTTAAAGCCCATTTTATTTCGTAGTAAGTCCTTCAAGATAGTTTTGGAAAAAGTAGCAGCCGAAACAGCATCCCAGGCGGGGTAAACAACATGAGCAGTCATTATTACATCTAGGCCTTCTTGGAAAGCCTTGGCGAAAGGAACCAGTTCAATTTGCTCTAGCGATTCTTGGGTTCTCTCCACGCGCGGTAAAGTCAAATGCGAATCTTGCGAAGTGTCTCCGTGTCCTGGAAAATGTTTGCCAACGGGGAAAGTCCCGGCATCTTTAAATCCCTGTATTATTTTGCATCCCAATCGCGCCACAATATCAGGGTCAGAGCTTATGGCTCTTTTTCCGATAATTGGGTTTTCGGGATTGGAATGAACATCCAGCACAGGGGCATAGTCCATATTTATTCCAACGGCTTTCATTTCTTTCCCCATTGCCAGTCCAAACCTGTAAGCTAAATCTTCTGAGTTTGCATTTCCCAGGCAGCACATGTGAGGGAATTGAGTGAAGGGTTCTTTTAACCTTGCCACCCTCCCTCCCTCTTGGTCGACAGATATGAAAAGAGGCGGGGCATTTTCAGGGACAAGGGACTGCAAATCGGAGATTAGTTTTTTTAGTTGTTTCGGGTTTTCGAAATTGCGCTCAAACAAAATCAAGCCGCCAACGCCCTGCTCGGAAATCAACTTCTCAGTTCGGCTATTGAGGCAGGTACCCTCAAAACCCGAGACGATCATTTGGCCTGTTTTATGTTTTAGTGAAAGCAAATTGTTTGATGGCTGGACGGCAAATCGCCGCAAGTAATTTGTATTAATCTTGTGGGTAATCGTGCTCTTTTTGTCGAAATACTTAGGCCGACCTATTGCTACCCTGACTAGGAGGTAGCCTTGTCGGTTTTGGTTCTGCTATGTTAACATAACTTATTAATACAAGTTCAATCAGAAAGCTGATTCAATTATATGCTTCGTAGAGTTGTGATAACCGGTTTGGGTGCTGTCAGCCCAAATGGGATAGGTCAAAAAGAATTTTGGGAGAATACTTGTAACGGGGTAAGCGGTATTGATCGTATTGCAAGTTTTGACCCCGCTAATTTGGCTTGTCAAATTGCAGGTGAAGTTAAGAACTTCGATCCTTCCCTTTATTTTTCTTCTTCAGATTTGAAAAAAATGCCCCGAACGGTGCCGCTTGCGGTTGCAGCAACACAAGAGGCTCTCGCAAACGCCGGTATTGACCTGGGTTCTTTTTCGGAGGAAGATTTTGAGTCGCTCGGTGTTCTAGTGGGGAGTGGAGGTTCTGGATTCGATTTCTCTGAAAAGCAGTTTGAAATCTATTTTTCCAAACAAAAAAATAAAATAAGCCCTTATGCCATTTCCAATTCGCTGGTGGGAATGCTCTCTAGTGAAATTTCTATGCGTTTCGGTTTTCAAGGGAGAAGTCACGTTATTTCCAACGGCTGTACCAGTTCAACGGATGCATTGGGTTATGCCTTCAACACTATCCGGCATGGACAGGAGGACTGGTTTGTAAGTGGGGGGGTGGAGTCTTGCGTTACTCCTGCAATGATGCAGGGTTTTGAAAGAATGAAGGTCAATCCGATGAATTACAATGATGACCCTTCTCGTGCGTCACGACCTTTCAATCGCGATCGCGAGGGATTTGTTTTGGCTGAGGGTTGTTGGATGATTATTCTAGAGGAATTAGAGCACGCTAAAAAAAGAGGAGCCGATATTGTTGCAGAATTGGTTGGTTATGGAACGACATGCGATGCTTATCATAGGGTAGCTATAATGCCAGACGGTAAACAATCTGCACGAGCATTGCGACTTGCAATGAAAGATGCCCAAATTAATGGCGATGAAGTTGATTATATCAATTTTCATGGAACCTCTACTTTGATCAACGATAAAGTAGAAACCATGGCTGTAAAAAATACTTTTAATGGTAACGCATTAAACATACCCTCCAGTTCAACTAAATCGATGGTCGGCCACCCGCAGGGGGCTTCAGGTGCTCTGGGCGTGACGATTTCTGCGCTTTCCCTGAAAAATGGATTTATGACACCTACGATAAATATGGAAAACCCAGACCCAGAATGTGATATGGATTACGTTTCAAACGTCGGCAGGGAAAAAAGAATTGACGTTGCTATAAGCAATTGTATTTCGTTTGGATCCAAAAACTCTGCCATTGTTTTAAAAAGATTCGAGTAGCCGATTTTTATGAAAAAATTTTGGTTTAAAGGTTTGATTGCAAACATATCTCTTTTGCTATTAACCGGTTGTGCTGAAAAGCTGGTGGATGTGAATGTCACCATCGTAGATCAGAAAACCGCCTTAGAAAATCAGATTCTGGGAAGTTACGAAGAATTAGGAAACGAAGTGTTGTTGCTGGCTTCGGTAAGGTCCGTTGACGAAGAGGGAAAATTAAAGCCAGTTATTGAAGTCCCTAAAGGAAAAAGGAAGGCCCTTAGGGCCATGCAACGACAGGAGTTTAATCATGATGATATTCAGGAATTCAAGCAGACTTTATGTGCTGGAGAGGGAAATGACGGATTGCTTAAATTTTTTGACAATGAACGTACTCAGAAAGACCCCAAGTACAAAGAATTTGTAGTGGCCATTTTAAAAGAAGAAAATGAAGACCGGCTGACAATCCTTCAGCGAATTGTAGCTACTAATGAAAACTTTTCTGAAACCGACCTGCCCAAAGTGCAAAAAATATCAGCCAGTTTGAACCGTGACAACGCCCTCGCCGGAGAGAAAGTTCAGTCGGACGAGGGAACGTGGTCTGCTAAGTAAGGCCGAGAATAGTTTGTCCTAGCGGTACGGCATTTTATTTCCTTCGAGCTGTTTTACTATATCGGCTTCGAAGACATTTTCTTTGTGGACAAACTCTTCAAGCTCTTTAGGGCTTTTGAATTCAAAAACTTTAGGCTCTTTTTGTCCGCAAATTTCTTCATCTTGTTCTACGGTTAACAAGTTTTTCTCTAGAGAGCGAATTACGAATTTTTTGCGAGTTTTTAATTTAGAAAAAATATCCTGATATATAGGTTCCAGATTTAAGGCCATGCGAAATCTCCAACTTCGAAAATTATTAGGAATATAGATAGAAGATAATATTAGCCCCACCCTATTTCAAAATCAAATTTTTTGAATTTTTGCGATACAAACTTCCCCTTTCAGGGTTAACACTGGAAAAATTTTGTGGTAATCTGTCGACGCCTTTTTTGAAAAAGGTCCGCATGACTCTTCTTCCCATAGGGTCATTTATCCTGCAACTTTAAAATCCATCCTGGAAATGACAAAAAAAATTACACTCAATAAATTGACCGAAGAAATGATTCGCGAATCAAGAGGTCCTTTTACGGTTAAAGACTTCGCGAAAAACCTCGAGAGCCGCTTGCAAAAGGAAATTTCGGAATCTGCTTTAAAAAAGGTGAAACGGATTTTACTCAATCACCATTGTTTGATTGGAGTAAAAGAAAATGACTTCGTTCCTTGCCGTGCAGTGATAGAAAAAATCAGCCATGTTTCTCTTTCGCTCCTGTTAGGGACATGGGAGTTAAAACAGGGAATGCTGATTCCCGGACACCGCCTCATGCCATTTCTTTTACCCGATCAAAAAGAACAAGACATGGTCTTTCTTGATCCTGATGGAAAGGAAATTCCGAAAATAAAAAATACATTTTTTATTCAGGATGTAGCTTCTTTCTATCAGTATTGTGGAAACTTTCCTGAAGAAATTAAAATCAATGAAAAAGTTCCCGGAAAAAGTTGTATGACCGTTACGGCTTGGGATATGGGTGACTGCTATAAGAAGTTTGGAAGTAAACCTGGGGATGCGCTTTTGATTGATCTTGTGGATTACGAAAAGGGTATTTTTCAAGTGCGGCCATATTCTTCAAAAGATTTGCGATCCGATCGCTTGCGTAGACGTTCACTTTATCTTGCTCTTGCTACTCAAATGGATCCTCTATCTCAGGATGAAAAGTTTTGCGCGGAAGGTCTCGAAAAACAATTATTGCGAATTCTTTTCTCACTCGAACAAAATGTTTTAGAGGAGATAGATGTTTTTTCTGTAACCGATTTTCTTGAGTCGCTACAGGAATGGACAGTTGTGGGTTGTGAAGCCGGTGGTGTTCAAATAGTTCCAATTTGGAAATCCGAGGCAGGGCCATTCGTAAGAAGTAATATGCGCCGAGCTATTAAAGGAGAATTGGGGACGCTCAATGAAATATTTCAAGACTTAGAATTGTCGTTCGATGCGCAGGAATTCAAGTCTATTCTCTATACAGTAATGGCCTCAGATAAATATAAACTTGAAACGGTTTTTTTCCTTTTGTTTGGAGGCCAGGGAGAACTATTCAAGGATAAAAAACAGCATGAAATTTTTTATGGAAACTTGAGAGAGCTTTTGTTCAAAATTTGTGAAGATCTCAAGACGAAGGAGTCGGCTCTGATTAGTGACCTTAGAGAACAATGCGTTGATATCAAAATGAGTCTTGTGGGAATAATGAGATTTCTAGAAGATCAGGAAGTTGGACTTGAAGATTTGCCAGCAGAAATTTTAAATCAGATTATTGAGCTAGACCAATTTTGCAATGATGCGTTGAGTCGGTTTTCGGTTAGGGATGAGCCTCCCGAGCTTAAATTTGTTCGAGATTTAAGAGTTGCTCTTAAGGTTGTAGGGCCTCAGCTTACTATGCTTGAGGAGGATATTTATTCTCGTATCGCTATTTATTGAATCACTCCGCTCAATCCATGCCCCGAGGTTTGTTCGACGTTTACTTTAACGATGTCACCAGGTTTATAACTGCCTTCGTTGCCTTTTGCATTTACCCTCCAGTACTGCGGGTTTCTCCCTTTAAAGCTATAGCCTGGGCGAGATGAACTTCCCTCGATAAGTACTTCTACTGTTTTTCCTTGGTAAGACTTTCCTTGTTCTTCGGTCAATCGGTTTTGCAGTTGAATGATTTCCTGGAGTCTTCGCTTCTTAACATCTTCAGGCACAGAGTCTAGCATTTCATTTGCCGGGGTTCCCGGCCTTGGGCTATAGGAAAACATGAAGCTGCTGCTATAACCCACGCGTTCCATCACTTTTAAAGTGTCCTGAAACTGGGCCTCAGTTTCACCGGGAAAGCCAACGATGATATCTGTGGTCAGGGAAACATCGGGAACCTCAGATTTTAATTCATCAATCAATTCCAGATACTCTTCGACTGTGTGATCTCGGCGCATGGTTTTCAAAATTTCATTGTTCCCACTTTGAATTGGGAGATGCAAATGGTTTACCAGCACATCAAGATCGCGATAAGCGCGAATGGTTTCACGGGTAAAATCGTTTGGATGACTTGTAGTAAAACGAAGTCTCTGCAAACCGGATATTTCTGCGATTCCATACAGAAGTTCGTGGAATGGAATGGAATTGTTAAGGCCGCGTTTCCCATAAGAATTAACATTTTGCCCGAGAAGAATAATTTCTCTGGCACCATGTTTGATCAAATGGCGTATTTCTTGATGAAGCTCTTCAGGCTCGCGGGATTTTTCTCGTCCCCGGGTAAAGGGAACGATGCAGAAGGTGCAAAACTTATCGCACCCTTTAATAATATTTACAAATGCGCTGGGTCCTGGTTTTTGCGGTAGATCCTCTGAAATTTCTGGAATCGAATAAATTTTTTCTGAATCAAACCCGGTCCATACAAAAGGTTTGTCCGATTCGCGGACTCGGTTCACAGCTTTTCCTATCCCTTCAACCTGATCGGGACCCAATACAAAATCCAAAAAAGGCATCCTTTTTAGCATTTTCTCGCCGTCCTGCTGACCCATGCAACCTGTTAACCCGAGAATAAGATCTGGATTAGTCGCCTTTAAAGGCTTTAGTCCGCCAAATAGAGAAAACGTTTTTTGTTCTGCTTTTTCCCGAATGGAGCAGGTGTTGACCAGAATCAGGTCGGCCTCTTCTTTTTCCTGTGTACGGCGATAGCCCGAGTGGAAGAGGATGAGTTCCATCCTGTCTGTATCGGCCACGTTCATCTGGCATCCGAATGTTTCCAAAAATACTTGTTTCATAAGGGAAGACTGTAAGGGAATTGGTATTTGTTTTCAACCGATCTTTAATGGTTGGGTCTTTTTCATGGTTTTTAAGGGGGATATGATTAATAGTAATTTATGTAAATTACTATTAAATTTTAATATGTTTCTAGAATTTTGTTGACAAATTGAGAGATTTCAAATAAGGTCATTACATTCCAAAAAAAGTATTTAAATCAGCAGAACCTTATGCATTAGAACCATTTGAAGGGGGGGTAATACTGTGGCGAACACCAATAGTGTCCGACAAATCCGTGAAGCCAAAATGATGAGCAAGGCTGAGCTTGCTCGAAAAGCGGATGTCACCGTTCAAACCATTGACCGGATTGAAAAGGGGAATGAATGTCGGCTTGACACCAAACGTAAGATTATTTTAGCTCTGGGATATAAATTAGCAGATAGAACGCGAATTTTTGAAGAGGAAAATGGAAATCCTCCTCAACTGCCTAAAAAATTGATTCGAAAAAAAGCCTGAATTAGATTTATAGGAATGGAGGCCTTGGTTAAAACTTGGGATTTTGGCAAAGAATCTCAAAAAAAATGATTCTAGATAAACGGGGACCTCTCGATTATCGGAATTTGAGTCAGTAACTTTAGGGGATGAGGGAAATGAATTTAGGTATGATTTTGTTTAACAAAAAATACAAATTCATACGATTTTAATGTCATATAGATATTTTTATAACAAAATATCTCTATTTATGATTATTTTTCAAGGTTTTGCAAGGATTGGTATAAGGTTTGCTTTTTAGTCTTATAAAGTTTTGAGCCATTTACTTAAGTAAAAATAAAAATGTTTCTATCTAAAAAAACACCTCTGATCGCGGTTGATATGGGCTCGCATTCCATCAAATTAGTGCAACTTGCACAATTGAAGAATGGAAGTTTTGAATTAGTCAGCCTTGGCATGATGCCGCTGGATGAAGGAAGTATTGTTGAAGGCTCGATAAAAGATCCAGGCCAGGTTTCAGATGCCCTT
>JAJDAV010000027.1 GCA_029261695.1 Nitrospinaceae bacterium
CCTCATATTTATCAATCCAATAAGAAGAAAGGTTGACTGAGTGCACAGGTTCTTCATCCATATCACCCCATTCATGATCGTTCTCAATTTCGAATCCCATTGTAAAGGACCCCTCAGGGATAAACACCATACCCTCTCTTGAATCCTCGTTAACAACGGACATACAGCCTGAAGAAAGCAAAAGGTTGCCAAATAAAACCGTTAGAAAAATAAGTCTAAAATAAAAATTTAAAAAAATTTTTGGTATATCCATTACAAAATTAATTAGGATTGGTTTGGAAAAGGAATGGTTGAGTCTGAATCAAATGAAATTAGATATCAGGATTTTTTAATTTTTTCGTGCGAACTGTCGCAGAACGGACGTTTCTTCGTTCTATAGCAACCACATAGATAATAGGTTTTAGTTTTATCGAGTTGCAAAATTTCAGGTTCACCCCCGGTCGTATGATGAGTTGCATCACAAAAAGGCCAGTGGTTTGATTGCATGCAGGTGCAAACAGCTATTTCAGATGTATCCGTTATTTTTATAGGTCCGCCTGTTTCAGACATTTTAGATTCCTTAATTATTTGGAGGTCAAAGAAAATGAAGTTTCAAGATCTGGGAGAAAAACCGTGAAAGAGGTTCCCTTACCGAGAATACTTTTTACATCCAAGTTGCCCTCATTTCTATGAATAATTTGATACACCGTTGCTAAGCCAAGACCAACGCCATTTTTTTTACTAGAATAAAAAGGATCGTATATATTCTCCATTTGGTCGGCTGCTATACCACAACCTTGATCGATAACTTCTAAAACTATTCCTCTTCGATTTGAGTGAAAATTCTGGCTATGATAATTCGGAACTTCTCTAAGCTTAATTGAAAGCGTTCCTACTGTCATAGCTTCCAGAGCATTAATGCATAAGTTCCATACGACTTGTTTTATTTGCTCCTCATCTCCATTCAAAATTATATGATCTACTGAACCTTCAAATATAATTTTTTTATCGGGACCAAAATCTTCAATATTTTTTAACAGAACAATTACATCTTGAACCAGTTGGGTCAAATCTACAATGGTATTTGTATTTTTTTTAGGCTGAGAATAGGTTAAGAAATCTGAAAGGATAGCATTTAGTCTATCTGTTTCCTTTATAACAATATTCATTAATTTCTTATAAGAATTTTCAAGATTTAGTCCTTTTGCTAAAACCTGTATTGATCCACTTAAAGAGGTTAGTGGATTTCTAATTTCATGAGCCAATCCTGCCGAAAACCTTCCTACAGCTGCTAATTGTTCGGTGCGGAGCATTTTTTTCTGCATAAATTTTATCTCTGTCAAATCTTCAAAAACTAAAATAAAACCGGGAACATTTAAATCAGATAAATTGCTTACCTTTATTCGTAAATAGATTTTTTTACCATCATTTCTCGTAAACTCTCGTTCAATTTGTTCAGGTGGAGTACTGGTTTTATTTTCGGCCAAAAGTTCATTCAACTGTATAGACGGAATTAATGTTTTAATATTTTGTTTAAGACTTTCTTGAGAAGAAAAACCTATAAGCTTTTCCGCAGCCGGATTAATAGAAGTAATTACCCCCTCACGGTCAATCGTTACTAATCCATTGCCCATATATTGGACAATATTTCGATTAAATGCCCTTTGTTCCTCTAAGTTGAAACTGGTTTTTTCTAATTCCTCCTTGATTATTCTCAACCGATGGGAAAGAAAACTGCTGAGATAGGCAACCGTATAGAAGGCGACAATATTTAAAAATATAATATAAAAAACATAACCACTCTCAAATGATATTTTTGATTCAGGAAATAAATAAACCGGAGTAATAAAATCGTAGTATTCCAAGTCAATCAAAACGCCATAAATAATAATGGCGCCAGAAGCTGCAAGAAAAACAGCTGCTCTTGGAAGCATGACACTGGTCGCAATGATTACAAATAAAAATAGGAAAGAAATTGGGCTGTCTATTCCTCCGGTGGTATAGAGGATGCCCCCCACTAGCAATAAATCACCGACCACCTGCCAGGAGGCCGTTAATGTTAAAGGTAAAAATTTAAAAAGGAGGGCATAAACTAACGAAAAGAAAAAACCAATACTGATAACTATACATAAGGGACCAATGGGGGCAGTGATTCCCAAACGTTCTTGAAAGGTTAGTAGCAGACCTACAAATCCTGTTAAGAAAAAGACTCTTAGCAGCATTATTCTCTTGATCCGCTGACCTAATTCCTTATCCATATTATTTGGGTTGCGAATCATATCGGGTCGCTAGGATAACTATGGAAGTTAAATAGTTTCTCCCATTTTGAAAATGGGTAAATACATTGCTACTACAATGAATCCAACCACACAACCTAAGAAAACCATAAGCATGGGTTCTAACAAGGCTGTCAGCCCATCCACAGCTGCATCCACTTCTTCATCATAGAAATCGGCAATTTTAGCAAGCATTTTGTCCAATGAGCCGGAAGATTCACCAACATCAATCATCTGGATAACCATAGGAGGAAAAACCGCTTCACGGGAAAGTGGAGCCGCTATTGTTTCTCCCTCTTTAATTGCCTCTATAGTATTTACAACTGCAATTTCAACAATGGAGTTACCTGCTGTTCGCGCACAAATATCAAGACCTTCAATTAAGGGAACACCGCTTGATATCAATGTTCCTAAAGTTCGAGTAAATTTTGCAACAGAAACTTTTCGTATTAGCATGCCGAATACGGGAAGCTTTAGTGCCAGGCGATCTAATTCTATTCTGCCTCTTTTGGTTGCATACACTTTCTTAAAAGTAACAACAAAGGCTACAAACCCTCCTATCATGATATACCACTGGTTTTGAAAAAAGTTACTAACATCCATTACTATTTGAGTGGGACCTGGTAATTCAGCTCCACCTTTTGAAAACATGGAAGCAAAGGAAGGTATTACAAAAATCATCAAAAAGGCGACAACCAAAAACGCAACGGTAACAATAGCACCAGGATAAACCATTGCCGACTTTACTTTCTTTTTCAGAGCCTCAGCTTTTTCGATATACTCTGCAAGGCGTCTTAAAATAATATCCAAAATTCCGCCGACTTCACCAGCTTCAACAAGATTACAATAAAGCTGATCCCATATTTCTGGGAATTTCCTCATAGAATCGGATAGATTGTTTCCCATTTCAATGTTTGATTTGACAGATAAGATTCTTTCGCCAAAAGTAGGGTTATCCGACTGTTTGCCAAGTATATCAAGGCATTGAACTAGCGGTAAACCGGCATCTACCATGGTGGAGAACTGGCGAGTAAAAATAACAACATCTCGTGTGGAAATTCTGTGTACTTTTTTCCCACCAAACAAAGAACTTTTTTTGGCTTTCTTTTTGACCGATGTCGGGCGAATGTTTTGTTGCTTTAACTTTGCAGTGGCAGACTTCTCATCTTCTGCCTCAACTTCCCCAGACTGGACTTTTCCCTTAACTTTTGCCTTATAAGTAAAAGTTGCCATAACTCGTTATTCTTTTTCCTTTAAAGTATAAGAATTAATTTTGTTACGGGTGGTTTCAAGCTCTAACCCAATTCGTGTCAACAATTGCGTTGTTATTTTTAATCTTTCTACCAATGAAATTATAATTGGCTTAAGGTCTTCTGGCAGGCCATCCATTACTCCCTCAAAAGCCTCTTTATTAATTACTCCAACCGTTACATCACCGATAGCAGAAATATTGGCACTTCTAACTGATTGCGAGATAAGCCCCATTTCACCGAACACATCGCCCTCTTTCAAGGTTCCCACTGATACTACTTTTTTATCAATTTTTTTTGTTATTCTTACACTGCCTTTTAAAACAACATACGCATTGTTGCTCATTATTCCTTCAGTGATGATGACATCACCATCGGCATAACGCTGGTGTATAGGTGTATCTTTAAGGCTCATGCTTTACCCATTGCGAGAAGTGTTTCTTTATATACTTTATAAAAAATTTCGTTTTCGGAAATAGATTTTTTTAATATGTCTGACAATTTACCAAGGTCCCTTTGGTTGATGACAACATTTGCACTTTCTTGAAAGGCCTGCATATTATTAAGAGATTTGAAATTTGCACCAACCAAAGCAAAAAATATTTTTCTTCGTGTTTCCATCGGCATTTCAATCAAGGTCTGGTAAAAAGGATTTTCTTTGAACTTGATGTTCCCAAAATTTTCATGCAAGGCAATAAAATGATATTGCGTAAATTTCATTTTATGCACCGCATGTTCAGGAGATTTAGCGTATTGAATTTTAAATTCATTTTCCTCTAGAGCTTTGGTCCATACGTCTTTGTTAATATCGTCT
Organism: Nitrospinaceae bacterium; assembly: GCA_029261695.1. Lineage (GTDB taxonomy): Bacteria > Nitrospinota > Nitrospinia > Nitrospinales > VA-1 > UBA8687. The sequence continues at coordinate 4,320 of JAJDAV010000027.1, forward strand.
AAAACCAAAGCCAACTGATCGTTTTCATCATAGATAATTAAATCGTCATCGTCTTCAAAATCTTCCTGACTGACTACCATATTAGTGGTATCGACCGTTTCCTCTTTTTCTTGTGCTGCGGGAGGAGGGGGAGGTGATTCAGTTTCTTTAGGCTTCAAATGCTGATCCACTTTAATTTTTGTTTTGCATCCGGGACAGGTAATTGAAAAAGCCTGATCTTTCGGCAGTTTTTCATCCGGAATATTCATACTTCGCTGACAAGCGTTACAGGTAACCTGCATTTTCAAATTTCCTTTCTTATCTCTTTATTTTGTTTCTGCGTCGTATTCATTGTCCATCGCAAGCCCATCAATGTCCGTGGTTTTTTCACCCTTTTCAGCTTTAATCGTATCAATACCTCGACCCACAATTGCTTTTCTTGAGGCATAAGCCAAGGCAGTTTCTTCTGTAATGAGTCCTTCTTTTAGCAACTTTAGAATATGTTGATCAAAAGTCCACATCCCGTAAGCATCGCCGTTGGTAATAATATCGTAATAGGTCTTGTCTTCCGTCTCTCCGTTGATGATGGTATCTTTCACCCGAAGGTTGGTAGTCATAATTTCCAACAAGGCTACTCGGCCACCTCCAACTTTTGGCAATAGCCGCTGACAAATTATCCAGCGAATTGTATCTGCAAGTCTTATTCTTATTTGCTGTTCTTCTTCCTGGGAGAACATGCCCACTATACGGTTTATAGTTTGCCCAGCATCAACGGTATGCAGGGTGCTCAAAACAAGATGCCCCGTTTCAGCCGCACTCATACCTATTTCAACCGTTTCCCGATCCCGCATTTCACCAACAAGGATCACCTTCGGAGCTTGTCGCAAAGCCGCACGTAAACCACTTGCAAAAGCATCGTAGTCACTTCCCAGTTCTCTTTGATTAAAAGTTGCTTTTTTATGAGGGTGAACAAACTCGACGGGGTCTTCGAGAGTAATAATATGCATGGACTTCTCTTCGTTCATTTTATTGAGCAAAGCCGCAAGGGTGGTCGACTTACCACTACCTGTTGCTCCGGTAACTAGGATCAATCCATTTTTCTCTTCTGCGGCCTTGGCAAATTGGCCAGGAAGTTTTAGATCTTCTATGGAAGGAATTCTAGTTTCCAGCTTTCTTAGTACCACGGAGTAATATCCCCGTTGTGCAAATATATTGACTCGAAACCGTGCTTTGCCCACAAGAAAATAAGAGCAATCACAAGACCCTTCGCGGATTAAAATTTCAGTCAATCGGCGATCTGAGTTAATTATATTTAGCGCAAATATTTCTGCTTGAAAAGGAGTCAGCTTTTCTATAGGAGGAACGATGGAAACACCTGTCAACTGCCCGGAAGATTCTACTTGGCATGGTTTTCCCACAGTAATATTCAGATCGGATATATTCCCGAACGCTTCCAACATGGTCGTTAAAACATGATCTATTTCTGCTTTTCTCATAGTGCGCTCAAATAAATTCAGGAGGTGTTTTCAAAAATGGAAGAAAACGTTCTTTGACAATGGCTTTATCGTAAGCATCTTCCGCGCTAATTTTTTTTGCTTCTAAGGCATCTAAAATTGCATCATCTAAAGACTGCATGCCATATTTTTTTCCCGTCTGGATAGCAGAAGGAATCTGAAAAGTTTTTCCTTCCCGGATCAAATTAGAAACGGCAGGAGTAACCACCAAAACTTCTAATACCGCCATTCTGCCTTTTTTATCTATTCGCTTAAACAGGTTTTGCGCTATGACTCCTTTAAGAGACTCGGATAGGGTAGTTCGAATTTGTGCCTGTTGATGCGCCGGAAAAACGTCGATAACACGGTCAACCGTTTTTGCAGCACTCTGAGTGTGCAATGTTCCAAAAACCAAATGACCCGTTGAAGCCGCTTCTAAAGCAAGTTCAATGGTCTCCAAATCTCGCATTTCACCAACGAGTATGATATCAGGGTCTTCTCGAAGGGCCCCACGCAAAGCCGATTTAAAACCCTGGGTATGAACACCCACCTCCCGGTGATTGACAATACAGCTTTGACTTTGGTGAACAAACTCAACTGGATCTTCTACGGTTATGATATGGCTTTTTTTGTTTCTGTTTACATAATCCATCATAGCCGCAAGGGTCGTTGATTTTCCACTACCCGTTGGCCCAGTAACTAAAACCATTCCTTTATGCAACATGGAAAGGTTAGTGATTACTTTTGGCAGACCCAATTGCTCCGAGGTTAATATCGTGCTCGGAATTTCTCTAAAAACGGCTCCGACACCCCATTTTTGCTGAAAATAATTTGCACGGTATCTGGCCAATCCAGGAATTTCGTAAGC
>JAJDAV010000028.1 GCA_029261695.1 Nitrospinaceae bacterium
CGCGAGTTTGTTGCAATTCCACAGTCCTGGACGGTAGGCGAAACCATCGATTCTTTACGTGCTTCTTCTGACGATGATATCCCTGAATTTTTCTCAGATATATTTATTGTTTCATCAGGCTCTCAGGTTTTTGGGAAAGTCCCATTGGCCCATCTAGTTCGATCAGAAAGTGATACCAAATTAGACACTCTTGTTCAGGAAGAGATTTATTCCATCCCCGCTTCAATGGATCAGGAAGAAGTGGCACAGATATTCAGACGCGAAAATCTGTTGTCTGCCGCGGTAGTTGATTCAGAAGAAAAGATGATCGGAGTGATCACCATAGATGACATCGTAGATGTAATTGATGAGGAAGCTCAAGAGGACATTCTCAAGTTGGCAGGTGTAAAAGCACCGAGCATATACCGTGACGTCATTACCACCAGTCGCTCGCGCTTTGGCTGGCTTTTTATTAACCTCCTCACAGCAATAATGGCTTCAATTGTTATTTCTCTGTTTGATGCCACCATTCAGCAAATTGTAGCGCTTGCGGTATTGATGCCTATCGTCGCTTCTATGGGAGGAAACGCAGGCACTCAAGCATTGACCGTGGCGGTCCGCGCCCTCGCAATGCGAGAGGTATCGAATATCAACTCCTTCCGAGTAATTTGGAAGGAAACCATTGTGGGGACTTTAAATGGAGCGGCCTTTGCTGTGATCATAGGTGTGATTACATTTTTCTGGTTTAAAAATATGGAATTGGGAATAGTTATTGCCGTAGCAATGATCATTAATCTTATAGTGGCGGGGTTATTTGGAGCAGGAATCCCTATTTTCTTGAACCGCGTTGGTAGCGACCCTGCTATTGCTTCTACGGTACTTCTTACTACTGTGACTGATGTAATTGGCTTTTTGGTATTTTTAGGATTGGCGTCTATCTTCTTGATTTAGTATTATACTTATTCTCCGAATAAGATGATAATAGGCGAACTCTTATAACTTCCTATTTCTAAAAAGCTTGGATAGCGCCTCATTTCCAATTTAGCTTAATCCCATCAAGATTTTTCACCTTTAGAAAAATGAGTTCAGAGTAATTTTTATCACCATCAACTATTTTTGAGAGACTGAATATGAAAGTAGCTGTTATTTATAATAAACAAAAGGATGCCGAAGGTGTCTTAAATGTTTTCGGCATGCAAAATCAGGAAACCTATAATCCCCAAACAGTTGAACGGGTAGCCAGTGCTCTTGAAAAGGGTGGGCATAACGTTCGCATCATCGACGGTAATATTAACGTCATCCAGCAACTCCAGGACTTTATGCCCAGGGTGGTTCAGGGGGAACAACCGGGAATGGTTTTCAATATGGCATACGGTCTTCAAGGAGTCAGCCGTTATACCCATATGCCTTCATTACTAGAAATGCTGGGAGTGCCCTATGTAGGCTCCAGCCCTGCCGGTCATGGCATTGCTCTCGACAAAGTAACCACAAAAGTTATGGTGCAAGCCGCAGGGTTGCCGACATCCCCCTATTGGGTATTTTACGATGCGAAACAAATTCCTGACGACCTGCCCTACCCTGTTATCACCAAACCAAAAATGGAAGCGGTGTCTCTCGGAATAGAAGTGGTTCACAGTAAAGCCGACCTCGAAATTCTGATCGCTAAGCTGGTAGAAGAATTTCATCAACCCATTTTAGTGGAACAATTCATTCCGGGACGGGAGTTTGCTATCGGTCTAATCGGAAACAAAGACCCTGAAGTTTTTCCATTACTGGAAATAGATCTGGCAGGAAACCCCAACGCCATCCAGAGTTTGGAAGACAAGCTTAGAAAGCCAAAGGAAAAAATCTGTCCCGCAAATCTTGACGAAAACTTAGCCAACGAACTCCGCAGATTGACAAAAGAGACCGCAAAAGTTTTAGGAATCTATGATTTTTGCCGGGTCGATTATCGACTCGATGATGATGGAAACTTATACATCCTGGAATTGAATTCAATGGCTAGCCTTGGCTTGACCGGGTCTTATGTCCACGCCGCCAAAGTTGCAGGTTACACCTTTGAATCAATGGTCAACCGCATGCTGGATGTGGCAGTCGAACGATATTTTGGTAGTCAGCAGATGGATCAGGTTGCAGTTGAGGAACCCGAGTCTAAATCTAAAAAAGATCCTCTTAGAATTCGGTTAAGAAGTTACTTGCGAGGCAACCTTGGAACAATGGAAGATGACCTTTCCAATATGGTGGAAATCAACTCATACGTTGAAAACATAGAGGGAGTCAACTCACTAGGCAGGTGGATCTCGAATAAACTTGGAGCAATAGGTTTTAATCGCCACGTATATTCCCGCGCTGAGTTTGGTAATATTTTGTATCTCACCAATCATATGGATGAAAAAAATGATGTGTTGATTGTTGGAAATATGGATAACCCGATTGATTTTGAAGATTTCAATTCCTATCAGGAAGAAAAGGGCCGCATATATGGAACGGGAGTAGCTCGTGGTAAAGGTGGAATCGCCGTATTGCTCGGTGCGCTTAAAGCCTTGCGATATACCCGGACTTTACGAAAGGTTAAGGTTGGGATTCTCCTTATCCCCGATGAATCTTATGGGGAACGATCTTCTAAACCAGTAATCGATGAACTATCGAAGAAGTCGAAGTATATTCTAGGGCTAAGCGGTGCAGGCTTGAGTGGAGAAATCATGACCTCATGTTCCGGTACTTTACGATATGAAATCGAAATAAACCGCCGCCAAAATAAACAAGGGCTCAAGTCTTCAACAGAAACCAGTGACCCCATTCTTTATGCGTCTCAAAAAATCAACTCCCTTAGAAAACTAAACTACGAGTCAGATGGAATTTTCATCACGATCACAGGCTTGCAAACCAAGGGTATGGAAGATCAACCTACTTACCATGCGGCCTTGTCATTTGTAATTCGCTATCGCAATCCAGATCAACGAGTCAGACTTGAAGAACAAGTAAACCAAATCTTTTCATCCAAATCACAAGACAACATTAAGGTGCATGTAACAAAAAGACCACAGAGCAAACCCTTCTTGGAAAATGAAAAGACGCTTAATTTTTATGAGCAAGTTGAAAAAGTAGCCAAGTTAGTTGAAACACGAATCAAGAAATCTGAAAACAGTATCGTTTCATGCTTATCTAATATCGGTGAAAATATTCCTGCCTTGGATGGCCTCGGCCCTGTTACAGGTGGCTACGGCACAAACAACGAACATGTCGTGCGCGACAGCTTGATTGACCGAAGTGTTCTTCTTGCATATCTCATATATTTGTCCTCAAAGAATTTTGATATATGAAACTAGGAAATATCGAGGGCAAATTTTCTCCCACTGAAAATAGCAAGTGTGCAGTATCTGATGGAGGCATGGTATCCACCGCTTTTCCTGAAGCCACTCAAGCCGGTGTTGAGTTGTTACGGCAAGGGGGAAATGCCGTAGATGCAGCCTGTGCAGCTGCATTTGCTTTAAGTATTTGTGAACCACAAGCCAGTGGGCTGGGTGGGCAATCCACAGCAATCCTTCATTTTAAAGGCAACACCATCGCCTTGGATGGGTCCAGCCGAGTTCCCTCACTCGCACATATTGATCGCATTGACAAGAAAACTCATAGGTTTCAAGGTTACAAAGCCACCACCGTTCCCAGCACTCCTGCTGTTTTGGGTTATCTGCATTTCCGCTACGGAAAACTGGATTGGTCTGAAATTTTAAAACCAGCCATTCGAATCGCCAGAGAAGGTTACCAGATCACCCAATTGCAACATGATCTTCAAAAACGTGAAGCAGAAAAATTCCTTAGTATGGATTCTCTATCTGGAGCTAAATATTTCCTGAAGGAAGGACAAGTCCCATACGAGGTCGGCGACAAATTCATACAAGAGGATATGTCTGGATTGCTCGAACATATGTCCCAACATGGAGTGAAGGCTTTTTATACGGGTGACGTTGCCAAACAAATTGATGAGGACATGCGGTTCAATGAAGGATTTTTGAGGGCGGAAGACTTGGCTTTAATACCCTGGCCCGTTGAAAGAAAACCCATTCGCAGGAGTTACCGGAAAGTAAAAATTTTCACTTGCCCCCCTCCGGGATCAGGAAGAACTCTGCTTCTTGTTTTGCAAATGATGAAAAATATGCCCTCAAAATTTTTCAAGAATCCCACACCGAAAATGTATCACTTTTTAGCTGAAACTTTTCGAAAAGGATTGCTCAATCATAAGGAACGCCCCTTTGATCCAAATATATATCCACAACTTCCTCACGACAAAAAGATTCTCAGTCTTGATTTCGCAAGAGAACTTTCGTCCACTATCCGTGATGATATTGATCCCACACTGCCATTGACTGAACTTTTCACCTTAAACAATGACACCACCCATTTATCCGCTATGGATTCAGAGGGAAATGCTATTGGGATTACCCAGTCGATTGAACTGGTATATGGATCAAAAGTGGCAGCACGAGGATTAGGGTTTTTATATAATAATTATATGAGTTCTCTCGACACCACTGATCCATCTCATCCTTACTACTTGAGACCCAATGCTATTCCGTGGAGTTCAGTAGCGCCTATCATTGCCTTTCATAACAACCAACCTTGGATGGTAGCTGGAAGCCCTGGAAGTGAACGGATATTTTCTGCAACGAGCCAGTTTCTTTCACATATTATTGACGGTGACCAGTCTATTGGCGAAGCAATGTTAAGGCCAAGAATGCATTGCTCCGTGGGTGGCAAGTTGTCATTAGAAGCGGAACGATTTGATCCTGCCATCGTAGATTATTTGAAGGCAGTAGGTTATAAAATTGATAAAAGAGAACCCTATTCGTTTTACCTGGGTGCAATCCACGCCGTCCTAAAGTCCCAGACTACCGGTCAGTTTCAAGGTGTGGCTGAGATCCGCAGAGACGGAACAGCCGCAGGCCCCTGATTTATGAGCAAACTTCCCGTCCTTATTTCCATACCTCATGGCGGCAGCCAAATTCCGCCCGAAATATCTGACCGGGTTTGCATAACCCCGAAAGACCAATTTGAAGATGGGGACGCGCTAACTCAGGAAATTTATGGAATCAAAAATGAAGTTCTGGCTTATGTAGAAGGAAATATTGCCAGAGCATTTTTAGATTTGAATCGTGACGTCAATGACCGGCCTCCCAAAAACCCTGATGGCGTCATAAAATCCATGACCTGCCTGGGAAAACCTATTTATCATTCGGGCAAGGAATTGAATGATGAATTGACGCATCTACTTTTGCAAAAATATTATCACCCCTATCACGACTATCTTCGAAGCACATTGGATTCGATGGAAGGAATCCAGTTGATGCTTGACTGTCATACTATGGAAGCCGTTGGCCCAGAAATATCACCAGATCCTGGAAATACACGACCGAAGTTTTGCCTAGGAAGTAATTTTGGGAATAGCTGTCCAGACGAAATAGTTCAGCGCATGGCCGATTGCATTAGTAATGCTTTTGAATTGAACAAAGAAGATGTGGTAATAGACAAGCCCTTTGCAGGTGGACACATTACTCGAACCTATGGGAACAAACCTGTTCCTTGCATTCAAATCGAAATGAGCCGGGCTCTTTATCTATCCGATCCTTGGTTCGACAGAGACAAACTTAAGGTCACACCCATGCGATTAAAACAATTACAGCAATGTTTTAAGAACACCTTAAATATGTTTTTTAAAAAATAGAAAAGCTCAGACAGACTTCACGGTCAGTTCGGGGTGGAGTTGTTCGCGCAGTTGGCCTTGAATGTATTTTAAGGTTCCGCTGGTAGAGGTTGGGCAACTACCACAGGCACCTTGATAATGGATACTTACTTCGTTGCCTTCGATGCCTTTTAATTCGACACCGCCGCCGTCTTTGGCAAGGTTGGCTCGAATCGAACGGTTGAGGACCATTTCAATTCCCTGCAATTTCTTTTCGTTTTCCAGTTTCTGGAAGTTCACAACATCTACTTCACTCAATTGGATTTTTTCTTCTGCCTGATAAACGGTTACTGTTTCATCGATGCTTTTCCAGACACGATCTTTTAACGGAATCCAACTTGTTTTATCCTCTTTCGTCACGGTGATAAAATTTTCCATGACGTAAACGTTTATCACCCCAGGCTTTTCGAACAAGGCGGCTGCCATCTTGTCGTCTTTAGCTTCCTGCTTGCTGGAAAAGGAAGCGTTTCCGTTATCAAGAATCACGGCGTTAATTACAAACTGCAAAGCGTTCGGGTTAGGAGTCTCGCGAGTTCGCACCACTTTCAAAGCCTTGTTTAAACTTGGTTTTGCTTTGGGCTTCGGTTTGGATTTCGCCGTTGTTTTTTCGTTTATTTTTGCCTGAATGGCAAGGACTTCACTGATCTTCACAATTCTTCTACGCTCAATTTTTTAATGGAATAATTATACTAAACTATTACCCTGAAATTTCCAATGGGTACACAGCGATAAACCTTAATTTTTTATTCAGCGCGGGACGGAATTTCAGCCCCAGAGGTCCCAACAACTCTCCTGCCTCTCAATGCCTGCATACCTTCATTCCCTACAAACACCGCCAACCCTATGAGCACTAACGCTGTGATCCCCAAAAACAGATTGGGTTCAGGTGCGGTAAAAAAACGATAGGCCTGCCAGCCCAGTGCCGCAATGGTTGTAATGACCATGAATATTGCAGGATAAAGAACATACTGAGTCGGTTTTTTAACGGCCATCAACCATGTTGCCACTACAAATAATGCCACTGCCGCAATCAGCTGATTGGTCGCCCCAAAGATAGGCCAAATTTTTTGCCAGCCATCGGTTGCACCAATTAAGTAAGAAAGGAAGACCACTACTACTGTCACCACATATTTATTTTGAAAAGCAGGGATTTTGTCCCCCAGCGATTCTTGAACAAGAAATCGAGTGATGCGAACCGCAGTATCGAGTGTGGTTAACACAAAAGTGTTAAGTGCAAGAACCGCAATCATAGACGCAAAGGTAAAACTTAAAATGGGAAGCATCTGATGCACTATGTTTCCAAAACCATTGCCGAAGGCAAGAATCCATCCCCCCGATTGTAAAGTTTCCCGGAAACCCAATTGGGCCATATCCACACCACCGCCTTGGGGCGCAACCCAATACAGTCCACCGCCCACCAGTAATACGGTAACAACGGCTACCACACCCTCTGTTAACATTCCGCCGTAGCTGATAATTTTCCCCTGCATTTCACTGGCAAGTTGTTTGGATGTGGTACCACCAGCCACTAGCGAATGAAAACCAGAAACTGCACCGCACGCAACCAAAACAAAAAGCATCGGCCAGACCGGGCCTTGCCCTTCAGACATCGCACCTCGCCAAGCTGGCGTATTGAGTTCGGGACCGACCCACAACAACCCGAGAATCGCCAAACCCATCGAACCAAAAAGGATATATGTGGATAAGTAGTCGCGTGGTTGCAATAAGGTTTGCACGGGTAAGATAGAAGCCACCGCCGCATAAATCATCAGTATCACAAACCAGAAGATTAAAGGGGAGAACCCCATCACCCCTTCTTCAGGAAGAGGAACTGGAATTTGAAAACCTATATAAATATTTAAAATAACGGTCAGCACCGCAATTGCTGAGACTATTTGTAAATTGAAATTCTTTTTATAAATGCACCAGCCCAGCACAACCGAAACCGGGATTATTGCGAAAGTGGGGAACACCATTTCGGGTTGGGCAATCAATGTTTTCGCCGCGACTACTCCGAACACAGCGATTACCAACAGCATTGCCAACACCAAAAAGATAGCAAACACAGCCTTGGCTCGATAACCCATCGTGCTCTCAGCTATATCAGCAATTGAACTGCCGCGATTACGGACAGAGACCATTAAGGTAAGGTAATCGTGAACAGCACCAATAAAAACATTGCCGAGCAGAATCCACACTAACGTGATGGCCCAGCCAAAGTGATGCATTGCAATGATAGGTCCAATGACGGGCCCAGCGCCGGCTATCGATGCGAAGTTATGACCAAAAAGCACAAGTGGTTTGCTGGGCACATAGTCGATACCGTCGTTTTGATTTACTGCTGGAGTGCTTTGTCTGGCATCGGGTTGAATCAGTTCACTGTCCAACTTGCCCGCATAAAAACGGTAGCCAATAAAATAGAAAAACAGGCAGGAGAATAATAGAATCCCGATAGTCAGCATAAATTGCAGCCTCAAATTGGACTAAAAAATCACCTGAATATTATACCAACGGCAGTTAGCTTATTAGAGTTTTTTTGGAAAGAAGAAAATATCAGGAGTCGGCAAACAGAGGGCCGAGTTGAATGGTATCCTCACGATCAGGGCCGGTAGAAACAATCAGGAAAGAAGTTTCCAGCAAATCGCTGAGGTATTTCACATAGTTTTTGGCTTTTTCCGGCAGGTCATCAAAGTCTTTGGTGCCAGCAGTTTTTTCCATCCACCCTTCATGTTCCGTGTAAACCGGCTCACAATTTTCCAAAATTTTAGGATCAGCAGGCATATCCGAATAAACGGTTCCTTCAAATTTATATCCGGTACAAACCTTTATAGTTTTGAATCCATCCAGCACATCTATCTTGGTCAAGATCAATGCGTCAATTCCATTGATTTGAATTGCATACCGGGCGACCACGGCATCGAACCATCCGCACCGTCTTTGTCTTCCAGTAGTAGCACCAAATTCATGTCCTACCTTTCCTAGTTGCTCGCCATCTGCATCCAGCAATTCTGTTGGAAAAGGGCCTTCACCCACTCGTGTGGTATACGCTTTAACAACTCCAAGCACTCGGTCAATTTTTGTTGGGGGAATAGCAAGACCTGTGCACGCCCCACCCGATGATGAATTAGAAGATGTCACGAATGGATAAGTTCCATGATCTACATCCAACATGGTGCCTTGAGCGCCTTCGCAAAGAATTTTTTTATTCTGCGAGATCAGTTTATTCATTAATACTTGTGTATCCACAAGGTACTTAAGAATCACCTCTCGAAAAACCATCAAATCATTGAACAACCCATCAAATCCTGGCAGTTGCTGACCATAAAGGCTCTTTAGCACCTGGCTTTTTTCTTCGTAATTGGCTTCGAGTCGACTTCGAAGATATTTTTCATCCCTTAAATCACATGTTCGGATGCCAATGCGTGCAATTTTATCTGCATAAGAGGGTCCAATACCCCGGCCTGTAGTTCCAATTTTTTGAAACTTTCCGTTTTCCTTTTCACGCCCCTGATCACTGACACCGTGGTAAGGCATAATAATATTCGCCCGATCACTGATAACCAGTCTGCCTTCGAGATCAATATCAACCGCTTCCAGTTGTCGCATCTCATCTGCCAATGCCATGGGGTCAACCACAACGCCATTACCAATCACACAAAGTTTTCCCTCGTGGAAAATCCCTGAAGGAATGAGGTGGAGAACAAACTCTTTCTCATCAAAACAAATAGTGTGCCCCGCATTGTGTCCACCCTGATAACGGGCCACCACATCGACATTTTCAGCAAACAAATCGATGATCTTGCCTTTACCTTCATCTCCCCACTGCATCCCTACAACCACTGCAACCGGCATTTACTACTCCAGAAAAATTAACAAACCCTCATTTAGTTTGAGGACAGCCCGGTATTATGCTTACCCCTCCCCCTCTTGTCAACCACTAGGCGTAGGAACAGAAAGCAAAGGCCGTATTTCTAAATATTCACCAAAATAAAACTCCATAAGGCACTGTTTTTCAGGGCAGAATAGCGCCTGCAAACTTTTAGCCTAATTTACTTCAGAAGCCTTCTGGAAAAAGAATCGCAGGTACAAGTCTTGACCCTATGGAGAATATGCCTAATGTCTGAATTTTTTGAGGAAGGATTTAATAGTCTCTATTTTTATCATCGGCCCGATATCGATGCCGGGGCAAAACCCGCCAACCAGTTTCCACATGTTTTTGGAATCCATATTCTCTCGCCAAAATGGGTAAGATTGACATTGCTTGGGTTTCGATTCGTGGATACCACACCCTTTATCCGTTAGAAAACTACAAGGCGCGCCATCTTCCCCAACTTCCAAAACCCATTCCCCATCATCTCGAATGAGAAAGGCTTTTTTAAACTCTGCGGGAGAGATACCCAGGTAATCCGCCGCATTCCTTATATCTTCCCGATCAAAATGGACGATTCCAGGCTTCGTACAACATTTAAAGCAATCGGATTGACATTCAAAACGTAAGGGTTCTTTTTCCCACCATTTCATAATTTTAAAATACCACCAAATCGTCACGATGAATCACCTCTTCGTAGAAGGAGTCACCGATTGATTTTTTTATAGCCGAGGTTTTCAACCCTTTAATTTGCTGCAGGTCCCGGGAACTATAATTGACCAGACCACGACCAATTTCTTTTCCCGACTCATCACAAATGGACACTGCCTTCCCAAAGTCAAACGTGCCTTTGATTTTGATGAGTCCCGCCGGAAGAAGGCTTTTACCTCTTTCCACCAGAGCTTTTCTTGCACCCGCATCGACCGTGAGCGTTCCTGCCGGCTTGAGGGTGTGTGCTATCCAATGTTTTCGATCGCGAATTTTTCCTTTGCCCGACCAGAACAAAGTACCGACATCCTGTCCCAAAAAAATATTTTCCAGTACTTTTTTGTCCAATCCATTAACAACCAGAGTGGGGATACCAAAACTCATCGTCTTTTTGGCGGCAAGCACTTTTGTGTACATGCCTCCCACAGTCAATCGGTTATTACTCTTGCCCGCAGTGCGCTCAATTTCATCATTCACCCGTGCTACGTGTGAAATAAGCTCTGCCTTTTCACCCTTAATCTTGATCGAGGGATCCCGGTTATACAAACCCGCCACATCCGAAAGAATCACCAAAAGTTGCGCGTCTACCAAGCACGCAACTGTAGCGGAAAGCGTATCATTATCGCCAATTTTAATTTCTTCGATCGTCACCGAGTCGTTTTCATTGATGATCGGAATGACCCCGCGTTCGAGAAGAGCCTCGATTGTGTGTTTGGCGTTCAGATACCGACGACGGTTGCCCAGGTCATCGTGGCTCAATAAAATTTGCGCTACTTTTATTTCCTTTTTCTCAAAAGCTTTTTCATAAGTGTGCATTAAAAAACTCTGACCAATCGCAGCACAGGCTTGCTTTTCTGGAATAGAAAGATCGGCACGACTCAGCCCCAATCTTTCGCGCCCCGCCATAATAGCTCCCGAAGACACCAACACCACATCGTAGCCTTTGTCTTTAATCAGTTTTATCTGTCGAGCATAGTGTCGAACCCAGTCTTTGCTCAATCCACATTCCAGTGACGACCGCCCCTTATCCTTGTTAGAGATAACGCTGCTGCCGATTTTAATCACCACGCGCTTGATATTTTTTAAAATGTCTTGTCGAATCATGTCTGAAGAATGGAAATCTAAAAATAGCTAAATTTTAAAACAGGAATCAATTTAGCTTAATTTTTCTGCGAGGTCATGGGAATTTTAAGAGTTTCGGAAATAAACCCATCCAGAGCCTGATAATAACCCGGCCCACCCATGATATAGGTGTCATTATGGCCCGCGCCTTCAATGGTATAAAAACTTTTTGGATCGGCAGCCGCATCATAAAGTTTCCTCCCTAAATCAAACGGAACAATCTCATCCCTGTCTCCATGAAGAACCAATTTAGGAAGTTTAATTTGAGGCACTTTGCCAATGGCATCGAGCTTGGAACGGATAGCCCACCCCAAGGGGATCAATGGAAAAATTTTTCTCGACATGTCAGAAGCTGAAGTAAAAACAGATTCGAGGATCAAACCGCGCGCCGGATTATTAAGAGCGGTTTCGACGGCGCAAATACCGCCCAATGAACGTCCAAAAAGAAACAGAGAATCAACCGATACACCTTCAAGCTCAAGAACCTTATTATAGGCTGCCAAGGAATCTCGATAGATTCCAATTTCATCCGGCGTTCCTTCGCTTTTTCCATAGCCACGGTAATCAAAAATAAAAATATTGATATTCAAAGGAAGTAATCGCTGAATATTATCAAGTCGGTGACTCAAATTTCCAGCGTTACCATGAAACCACAATAAGGTAGCCCTTGCATTTGGGGAAGCGACAAACCAACCATGAAGTTTTATTCCATCTTCAGATTGAAAGCTTACATCCTGGACATTTAATCCCATAGAACTGGGATTCCAATAACCCTCAGGAAATTTAGAAGGATGATAAATTATCTTTTTCTCACACCCCACCAACAATACCGCGTACAGCACAAAAAGTACTGCCATCACTCCCAGTGATTGAAAAATAGTCATTGCCGCTTTCATTTTAGGAATACTAGGGAATTTTTTTGACTTTAACCTTAAGCCCTTCTACAGATTCAACTCGAACCTCTTCACCCACCTTTACCTCCTCATCACATTCCGCTTCCCATAACTCTCCGTGCACCAACACCAACCCATGCGGATTCAATACTTCCCTTACAATTCCCGTCTCCCCAAGCATTCCATCTGTCCCGCCTTGTTTTTTCAAGTTACGAGTCCTGATGGCAAAAACAACAATGCCAATGGAAATTGCGATAGTAAGACCTAGAGTGGGATAAAGAATGGCTAATGAAATTTGCATCGCCGGGTCATCACTATCGATCAACATGGTTGACCCTAAAAAAATTGACACCACACCCGCCAGCGACAACAAGCCATAACTCATGACTCCAATCTCGGCGATAAAAAACAAGGCTCCAAGTAGAATCAGTAGCAATCCCGCATAATCAATGGGAAGTGTTTGCATGGCATAGAGCGCCAATACCATACTGACAGCACCAATCACACCGGGAAAGACCAATCCTGGATTTGACAGTTCAAAATAAAGCCCTACCATTCCTATCATCATTAGAATGTAGGCCACGTTTGGATTAGAAATAATATCCAGCATTTTTTGCCGCGCATTCATTTCATGATAGATGATTTCCAAATCACCGGTTTTCAATATCACCGGCCCCGAGGCAACTTGAATTTCTCGTCCATCAACCGCAAGCGCCAGTGCCTTTACATCACCCGCAATGAGATCAATCACATTCAATCGTTTCGCTTCTTCGGCTGAAATAGAAACACTCTTCACCACCGCAAGTTCTGCCCACTGACTGTTCCGATTTCGTAATTCCGCAAGAGACCGAATATAAGCCGCGGCATCGTTGACCACTTTACTTTCCATCGTTTCTGCCTGCTTGCCTCCACCGCCCCCTCCCATCATATTTACAGGATGCGCCGCCCCAATATTAGTTCCAGGGGCCATTGCAGCAATATGCGAAGCAATTGTAATGAAGGCTCCCGCTGAGGCAGCCCGCGAACCACCGGGAGAAACAAAAGAGGCCACGGGCACATGTGAACTTTGAATTTTCTTTATGATCTGACGCATTGAGGTATCCAAGCCGCCTGGGGTATCTATGTTGAGGACAATTAATGCCTGCCGTTCCTCATTGGCTTGATGGATTTCCTGAGAAATATATTCAGCAACGGCGGGATTGATAGCGCCAGAAACTTTTACTACAACGATTTGATTTTCTGCAAAGGCAGGAACTGCGAACCAGAAGAGCACTAAAAAAATGAAGGAGCTTTTATTCAACATAACAGAAAACCTCCGTTTTGCTTATTCACCATTGTTTCATAGCGGCTCGTGCAAATCAAAGAGACTTTGCTTGAAAATAAATGCTAAACTGGGCTGCGTATCTATTTAATCTCAGGAAATTTTAATGAGCTACAAAACTATATTCATTGTCGATCCGGTTCGCGGCGAGCGCATACAATTGGCGAAGTTTCTCAGTGAAGAAGTTATCACCGTTATGACATTTGTATCCATCAATGACTGTTTTAAACGCCCCGATCTGATTCGTAGCAACCTGATTGTGTTTGTACCGCGAAAAGAAAAAAATGAAATCAAACACCTTTTCAATATTAAAAAGAAATACCGTCAGATACCCATCATTCTTCTTTTGAACAATGACTATCCTGATATTAATCTCACAGAATTAACTGAAAATGGTTTTGCTTCACCCTACAAAGCAATTAACAATGAAAAGGTAAGGGAAATAATGTTGGGCCTACTTGCGCCCGAGGGTCTGCCTGCTCGCACAGAAGTTCCCCACCCTGTTCCTATTGCAGATGAAGTACAAGCTGCATTGTCACCGAGACCCGAATGAGCCTGTCACCAAAAATCACTCGCTCTGTTACTGTTGGCCCTCACTCGATAGGAGACCAAAATCCACTGGCACTTATTGGTGGCCCTTGTGTGATTGAGTCCGAACAAAACGCAATGGGCATCGCTGAAAAACTGAAACGTATTACAAGTGATTTGGGTGTGCCGTTTATCTTCAAAGCGTCTTTTGACAAAGCCAACCGCACTTCAATCAAGTCCTATCGTGGCCCCGGATTGGAAAATGGATTAAAAATATTACAGAAAATTAAAAATGAGCTGGACCTGCCCATCTTATCTGATGTCCATAAAGAAGAAGAAATCGAACCTGCAGCAGAAGTGCTCGATATCTTACAGATACCCGCTTTCCTTTGCCGACAAACCGACTTACTGGTTAAAGCTGCAAAAACCGGAAAAACCATCAATGTTAAAAAAGGCCAGTTTCTCGCACCCTGGGACATGAAAAATGTAGTGGTCAAACTGGAAGAAAGCGGCAACAACAATATTTTACTCACAGAGCGCGGTGCTACTTTTGGTTACAACAATCTTGTGGTCGATATGCGTTCTCTGGTGTTGATGCGCGACCACGGTTATCCGGTGATATTCGATGCAACACATAGCCTCCAACAACCCGGAGGACAAGGCACAACAAGCGGCGGACAAAGTGAGATGGTACCTGATCTTGCGCGCGGTGCTGTCGCAGTGGGTTGCGATGCTTTGTTTATGGAAATCCATCCCGATCCCAGTAAAGCACTTTCAGATGGACCGAATATGGTGAAACTCGATTTGGTGCCCGAACTTCTTGAACAATTGGTAACGCTCGACCAGATCGTAAAAGGCAAAACTGCATTTAAATCCAATTAGCCGCTATGAAACGCCTCGCTGCAATATTAATTACAGCAACGCTGGGTACTCTGATATCCAGCCCCGCACTTTCCAACACACTTGGAACCTGGAAACAACTGCCGGTAACCCCAACCACTCGAACGGAAAACTCAGCAGTTCTATTGAATGGTAAATTTTATGTGCTCGGTGGATTCACTCCAAAAGGCGTAACCAAACAGGTTGATGTTTGGAATCCCATATTAAACAATTGGAGCTTGGCATTACCCCTTCCTCATGCCCTGCATCACACCACCGCTTCTGTGGTTAATGGCAAACTTTATGTAATTGGTGGATTTGAAAGTAGCTCTTGGAAACCGATCAACACAACTTACGAATACGATCCCGATCTCCACACATGGAAAAACAAAACACCGATGCCCACAGCACGTGGAGCACATGCAGCCGCCGTCATCAACGGCAAAATTCATCTGGTGGGAGGAGCTCATAGAAAATTATTCAATCTGGTAAACACCGACGCCCATGAAGTGTACGACCCTGCAACCGATTCCTGGGAAACTTTATCACCGTTACCCACCGCCAGAGACCATCTCACTGCAACCGTAGCCAATGGAAAGTTATTTGCCATTGGTGGCCGCATTGATGTCAATTATCATAACAACCTCAACACAAACGAGTCTTACGATCCAAAAACTAAAAAATGGATCCAACACGCGCCCTTGCCCACGGCACGCAGTGGCGTCACCTCACAATTTCTAAATGGATGGATTCATGTATTCGGTGGGGAATCAGGTGAAGGAACTTTCGTGGAAAACGAAGGATACAACCCAGAAACAAATGAATGGAAAACCTTCCAACCCATGCCACGAGGATTGCACGGATTAGACTCGGTTCTCTATAAAAACAAAATCCATTTACTGAACGGCGGCCCCAACCCGGGAGGCGGTGGCAGCAACCACCATAGCGCCTTCTCAAATAACGCGGAAGCTGAATAACAAAAACTCATTAAATGGCTCATGCGTCTGGCAGTTGACAGTTGCTTCACCAATCATTAGTATGAAGACAAAACAGATTAGAGGTTTTAATCTGACTCCTCTTCCACAACTCTTCAGGACAGAGGGAAAGGCAATATGCCCGGCCCAATAAAAAATGTTCTAGGAATGATCCTTGCCGGTGGCGAAGGCAACCGCCTATATCCTCTGACACAACACAGAGCGAAACCCGCTGTTCCCTTCGGCGGAAAATACCGATTGATAGATTTTGTTTTGAGTAATTTTATCAATTCAAGCATTTACTCCCTCTATGTACTTACCCAGTTCAAATCGCAATCGCTGACAGAACATATAAATGAAACCTGGAGAATTGGTTCCGTTATACGCGACCATTTCATTCTTCCGGTTCCGGCTCAGAAAAGAACGGGAGACACCTGGTATCAGGGAACGGCTGATGCCATATACCAAAATATCAACTTAATTGAAGATGGTGATTTCGACCTCATCGCCGTGTTTGGTGCGGACCATATTTACCGGATGGATTTACAACAAATGATCGACTTTCATATAAAAAAGAAAGCCGATGTTACGGTTTCTGCCATTCCCGTGCCCATTAGCGATGCAACATCCTTTGGAGTGATACAGGTTCAGGAAAAGTTTCGGATCATCGGTTTCCAGGAAAAACCCAAACGCCCCAAACCTATTCCCGGAAGAGAAAAAGAAGCCTTTGCCTCAATGGGGAATTATCTGTTCAACAAAGATTTTCTAATCGATATTCTATATAAAGACGCTGAAGATAAAAATTCTTCGCATGATTTTGGCAAGGATATTTTGCCGAAAATTTTCAAGACATCAAGAGTTTATGCCTATAACTTTCGTAGAAATAGAATCCCCGATCACACAAAAAAAGAAATCGGTTATTGGCGTGATGTAGGAACGATAAAAGCTTTCCTGGAAGCCAATATGGATCTCAGAAGCGTCAACCCAGACTTCAACCTCTATAATAAGAAGTGGCCGATCCGCACTGCCAGTTATGGCACTCCTCCCGCAAAATTTGTTTTCAACGAAGATGGTCGACGCGGACAAGCCATTGACAGCATCATCGCAGAAGGAAGCATTATTAGTGGAGGAAAAGTATTAAACTCCGTCATTGGCCGAGAAGTTAGCGTAGACAGCGGAGCAGAAGTCAAAAACTCTTTGATCATGGACAGGGTTAAAATCAGTAAAGGTTGTAAAATTAAAATGGCCATTATCGATAAGGATGTAGAAATTCCCGAAGAAACCGAAATAGGTTATGATTCGGAAAAAGACAAGAAACGATTTTTTGTCGATAAAGAATCAGGGATCATTGTTATCCCCAAAGGTTACAAATTCTCCTGACTCGACATATCGTATGTGAAATTAGTTTTATTCCAAGTTCCCATAAAATTAAAATGTATCCTTCCCACGTAAAACCATAAAAGGCAACCCCCCTATCCCCCCTTATCAGGGGGGATAGGGGGGTTCAAAATAAAATGTTCAATAAGTGGGCTAATTTAATTCGACTTTTATAACTCCATGACTCTTCCTGGCATCAATCATCTTCTTGCACAACCTGAAAAATTTTTGACCGGAAAAACGGTCGGCTTGATCGTCAACCACACCAGTCTCACCAGTGACCATCGACACTCAATCGCACATTTTAATTCTCATCCCTCTTTTACTTTAAACGCGCTTTTCGCACCCGAGCATGGACTCTATGGAATCGCGCAAGACATGATCGAAATAGAAAACGAAGTCGACCCGGTTTCAGGTTTGGCCATATCCAGCCTCTATGGCAAAAGTGAGGACACTCTCGAGCCCGACCCCGAAGCTCTGGCAGAAGTCGACAACCTTGTTTTCGACATTCAGGATGTGGGCGCGCGTTATTACACTTTTATCTACACCATGGCGAAGTGCATGGACATCTGCAAAAAATCCAACACAAGAATGATCGTTTGCGACCGACCGAACCCCATAAACGGCGTTAGCCTGGAAGGCAATCTGGTAACAGAAAATTATCGCTCCTTTGTAGGGCAATACCCTTTGCCCAATCGACACGCCATGACGGTGGGAGAACTCGCGTTATTCTTTAATCATGAAATTGACATTGGCTGCGAACTCAAAGTCGTACCCATGACACATTGGAATCGTGAGCAATGGTACGATGAGACTGGTTTGCCTTGGGTTCCTCCTTCCCCCAACATGCCAACACTCGATACGGCAGTGGTGTATCCCGGCATGTGCTTGATAGAAGGAACTCAATTATCAGAAGGCCGAGGCACTACCCGCCCTTTCGAAAATTTTGGCGCACCCTACATCGACCCGCATAAATTATTAAAGAGAATTGAAGACGACAAAGAGAAACTTCCCGGCGTAATGTTTCGCCCCCAGTTCTTCCAACCTATGTTTCAAAAACACGGCGGCGAGGTTTGTGGCGGGCTGCAAATTCATGTCACCGACAGAAATCAGTTCAAACCGCTGTTAACGACCATCGCCCTGCTTCGTACAATCGCCGAACTTTATCCAAATGATTTTAAGTGGCGTACTGAGCCTTACGAGTTTGTCAGCGACCGATTGGCGATTGACCTTTTGTATGGCAACACTAACTTGAGAGAAAGCATCTTCAGTGATTCTTTCTCCCTCGCAGATATGGAGGAAAGTTGGCAGGTTGAATTAGAAGGCTTTAAAAAAGTCCGCAATAATTATCTTATCTATTAAATAAAAAGAGGCTGCCGTATGGACCTTGTAAACATTTCGCAAAAAATCCTGATCGCCTCGGCGGTTGTGAACACAGTTGTAACCACCCTCGCTTTCTTTTTCTTTATCATCAATGGAGGTGTCGGATGACCTTCAACGATATGAAAGATATTGTCTGGAACCTATTTGGCGCGTTCGTTTATTTTTGTGTTGGCGGCGGCGCCGTCTTCCACACCTTTCTGGGGTATTGAGGAGTTTATTTTCTCTCCTCGGAAAAATCAGGAGACTGGCTCTGATTTTAACCCTCACCACTTTAAACAAGGAGTGATTTTCGCTCGCCCTACCTTCTCGAGCATTCAAGACTCATAAAAGTGGGTACATACTTACCAGCAGAGAAAAACCTAATGACTCAAAAAATCTCTTTATTCCAACGAATCAAAATAGGTGAATTTGAATATAAATTAGCCTGTTTGCAAATCATTTCAATCACATTAATGGTTGTCCCTGTTTTAGTTTCCATATTATTATTTCACCATCAAACAGATGACTATTTCATTGATATCTGGAAATACCTTTCATCCATAAAGTTAGCTTTTCCACCTCTTCTGCTATTACTTTCTGGATATATTTTAGCATTCCTTTTTGGAGCCTCCATTTCAGAAACCCCAAAATTGGTATTAAAATATTTGAGGAACAAATTTTTCCAAAACCCAGTCACGATGATTATTTTTATTCTGACTTCCACTATCTATAATTATCTTGTAATTCACCACATCAAGACAACCCCACCCCCTAAATATAATTTATTTGTTTCACAAATTTTGGGTGGGGAATCCGATGACTTTGAAGTCGCAAAAAAATATCTAAAAAAAATTAAAACATTAAACGAAGTTAGGGCAGAAAATTTTCAACTTGTTTTAGATGTTTTTCATTATCGGAATAAAATAAATACAAAAAATCTCCATGAAACCCTTACTAAAGCTAGAATTTTTGTCCGCGCCTTAGATGCAAACCTTGACGATGAAATTTGGCAACATCATCCTTTGCGCCTTCATACATTAGCAGAAGCCTATTCCATGTGGGCACAAGCTATATTTAGTGATAAAAAGCAACAGTCCAACACAAAAAAAGTAGATGCTGAATGGAAAGAAATTTCAAACAAAAGCCTAGAGTTATATGAACGGGTTTATTCTTCGGAGTCCAATTTATCCACCAAACTACTAAAGGCTAGTGCCCTCCACAATAAAGGAAATGTATTGCTTTATACCCAGCAATTTAAAAAATCTCTGGAAGCAATGGAAAGAGCACTGGTTTTCAACCCAAACACATCAACCTATTCCAATCTGGTAGCAATTTATGTTCTTCTAGGAAACATTCCCAAGGCAATAGAAAAAGGGCTAGAAGGAAAAGAATGGGCTCTAAATAATGGGAAAGCGCTAAGAGATATTTCTAACTACGCAGGAATTTTAGGAAATATGGGATTTGCCCAAATGATTAAAGGGGATTTTCAAAATGCTACAGAAAATTTAAACTCGCAGTTCAATTTATTGAATGATGAGCTTAGCCAATTAAACCTTGTGGTTGCTTTAGCCTTTCAAGGAAATAAAACACAGGCCAAAATATTAATGGCCAAATTAAAAGTTCCACCACTTGAATTAAATAACCAGGCAGATAGAGTTAGACATCCCACAGTTTCTCGTTGTGCTTATTTAATATGGGAGATCATATCGGATGATCTCCCCCCATCTCAATCCGCTGCGTACCTCCATACATACTTAGAGCAAGCAAGAACAGAAACACAATTGAATCGAGAAACTTTGACAGGAGTCTTGGATTTAAGGAAAAAGGCATGGAATAACCTTTTAAAAAGCCAAGAACCCTGTAGTTACTTTTCATTGGTTCCTAAATTTAAGAATAGCTTGGTTCCCTAAATTCTGAAATTTTATCCAAACTTTTCAATTCTTAAACAGCAAAACCGAAACTAAAAAAACAAAAAAACACCATTATTTGTACCTCAAAGCATGAAAATGTGAGATAATGCCTCGCTTTGGAAATTTAATTTAAGCAGTCCTTTACAACCCGCCGGCCCATGCCCGCCCTATCTATTTGATAAAAAAGGACTTGTTAAATTTTCCATACATTTCCCATAAAATATTTAATTGTTTGGAAGTATTGACAAAACCCCTTGGGGTACCTATATTTCCACCTTTGCCCGATGTTATAAGCCTATGAGTTTAAAGGAAAAACTCCTTTCTGACATGAAGGAGGCCATGAAGTCTAAAGATTCTATAAGACTTGGAACTGTCCGCAGCGTTATTTCTGCTTTTAAAAGTCAGGAAATCGACACTCGAAAAGACATTAAAGAAGAAGAAATTCTTACTATTGTCGCTCGCGAGGTAAAAAAAAGGAAAGAAGCCGCCGCGCTTTATGAAAAAGGCAATCGACCTGAATTAAAAGATAAAGAAATTCAGGAAATGGAAATTTTGCAGACTTATCTACCGGAACAAGTTTCGGAAGAAGATTTACGTCGTCGCATTCAAGAGGTGATTAAAGAAACCGGCGCAGAAGGTATGAAAGACTTTGGGAAGATCATGAAAACCCTGGTTCCAGAATTTAAAGGAAAAGCTGACAACGCTTTAATTAAAGATCTGGCAAACGAATATTTAAATTAACTTTGTATCTATAAACACAAAGATACTAATTCACTTTCTTATATATTGAACTATTCCATCCCCGACAACATCATTGATGAAGTTAGAGACCGCACCGACATTGTCGAAGTGGTTTCTCAGCATGTTGCCTTAAAAAAAGTCGGCAAAAACTTTAAAGGCCTTTGCCCTTTTCATTCAGAAAAGACACCTTCGTTCACTGTCAGTTCTGAAAAGCGCATTTACCATTGTTTCGGATGTGGTGCAGGCGGAAACGTCTTTAAATTTGTAATGGAAGTTCAAAGCATTTCGTTTATAGATGCTGTCCGACAATTTGCTGAGAGTGCCGGTGTTCCCCTTCCCAAGCCCAATTCAGGCAACCTGAACGACCCTGCTTTTAAAGAACGGGAAGAGCTTAAAAAAGCCAATGAACTGGCTGCTAAATATTTTCATTCCCTCTTCAACGATGCGCAAGCGGGGTTAGCGGCAAGAGACTACTTGAAAAATCGCCATTTTACTGGAGAGGTCCTGGATAAATACAACATCGGTTGGGCTGTTCCGGAATGGAGAGGGTTGACCGACCATCTACAAAAAACCGGAAACCTTTCCCGAAAAACGGTACTGCAGTCGGGTCTCGTCATAGAAAAAGAGGAAGGGTCAAAAGTTTATGACCGGTTTCGTGGTCGGGTGATTTTTCCCATCAAAGATAATTATGGCAGTGTTATCGGTTTTGGAGGTCGGGCTATTGCAGAGGGGGATAACCCAAAATACCTGAACTCACCGGAAACCCCGCTTTATCAGAAAAGTCAGGTTCTATTTGGGATGGATATTGCCAAGCAAGCCATTCGCAAGGAAGATCAGGCAATTTTAGTCGAAGGCTATCTCGACCAGATGAGAGCCACTCAATATGGCATTTTGAATTCTGTGGCAACTTGTGGAACCGCTTTGACCCCAAAGCAAGCCACAATGCTGAGAAATTACGCCAGCTCGGTAGTACTGGTATTCGATTCAGACAACGCCGGCCGGTCTGCCGCAGATAAAGGGTTCGATGTTCTCCATGAAAAAGGACTCCAAGTAAAAACCGTCTTTCTACCTGAAGGGCAAGACCCTGACTCGTATATTCAGGAAAATGGAGCTGAAAAATTTCTGGAAAAAATTAAAACCGCAAAGCCTTATTTGGAATCCTATATTGATACAGTTGTTGCGGGCAAAAATGGCAATTCCCCATCTGAACGGGTGGAAATGGCAAACCAGGTGGTTCCTATGCTTAGGAAAGTGCAAAATCTGGTAGAACGAAACGGTTTGATTGAATATTTTTCATCAACAGCAAAGATTGACGAAGCATCGTTTCTAGGCGAATTGAAAAAATCATTCTCGCAGAACCAGTCAAAAGTTGAAGTTCGGGAGCCTGGAAAAGATTCAATTTTACATACAGAAAAATATTTAGTTCAATTGATTCTTTCCGATAAAGAAACCGCTGAAAAGGTTCTTCAATCTATCAATCCGGAAGACTTTTCCGACCCGGCACTAAAATCTATCGCAATGGCCTCTATGCAAAAGATCAATGAAGATGAAGATCTTGAAATAGACAAACTCATAGACGAGACCGATGACCCAGAAATCAGGAGCCAGTTAACTCAATTAGGAATGGAACCCATGGAGTTTGATGCAATTGAACGAACCATTTCCGATTGTGTCGCTAAATTTAATAACGTTCACATCAAATCGAAAATAAAAATTGTCAAACAACAACGTAACGAAGCCGACATGGCCGGCCAAGTAGAAAAGTCGCGCGAACTTCAAAATAAGCTTCGTGAAATGCAATTAGCTTTAGCTCATTAAAACCGTTTTTTAATTCAACAACCGCTTAGCGTAAGAGGAGAAATTGTCCAGATGGCCACAATGGAAAAATTGACTCATGTTTCTGAAATCAATCAATTGGTTTCACAAGGCAAGGAAAAAGGTTACCTGACGTATGAGGAGGTCAATGATGTCTTACCTTCAGATGTCGTTACCCCAGAACAAATCGACGATCTCATGGCCCTTTTTAGTGAAAATGAAATTGCCATCGTTGACACTTCTGTAAAAGGGGAAAAAATTGCTGCCTCCAAAGGAGACAAGAAAGATGGCGCTGAGGATGATGTGCAGACTTCCAAATCAGACTCTGTTTCAATTGATGATCCCGTCAGGCTGTACCTCCGCGAAATGGGGACCATTTCTCTTCTAACTCGTAAAGGCGAAGTAGAAATCGCTAAACGAATTGAAGCCGGGCAAGATGAAGTTCTTGGTGCAGTTGCCAATTGTGGGCTTACTATTCGGGAATTCGTGTCTTTGACTGAGCTGGTCAAAAAAGGAGAAGTCCGGATTTTTGACATCATTCAAGCAACCGAGCCAGAAGACGGAAAAGAAGCAGCGGAAAAAAAGGAAATCAAAAATCTGCAGAAACGGGTAAAAACACTCAAAAGTGAGTGTCTAAAACTGGAAAAGCTTCGCGATCGGATAGAGGGCGGAAAATTATCAGAAAAAATGCTCGCAAAAGTCACCGACCAGTCGCTAAAACAGCAAAAGATAGTCGAGAAATTGATTTTAGGTCTCGGGCTTTCTAATGATGTCATGGATGAAAACATTGAAAAAATTTATGGGATCGCTGCAGAGTACCGGGAAGCTGGAAAACAAGAACGCGACATCGAAAAACAACTTCGCATGTCTCTTGCGGGAGTAAAAAAACTCGCAAAAAACTGGACCAAGCAAAAAAGTGTAAAACTGCCGATCGGCAAAGTAATCACACGAGCCCAGTACGATAGTTTTATTAAACAGATTCAAGGCGGTCGTCGCAAAATTAAAAAAATTGAGAAAGAAACACAAACCAGCAAAGACAGCTTACTGGCAACAGTTCGGTCTATTGCCCGCGGAAGAGTGAAAGAAAAAACCGCAAAGCGAGAATTGGCAGAAGCAAATCTCCGACTGGTGGTCAGTATCGCCAAAAAATATACAAGTCGTGGCCTTCAGTTCCTCGATCTTATCCAAGAGGGCAACATCGGTCTTATGAAGGCTGTTGATAAGTTCGAATATCAACGCGGATATAAATTCTCAACCTATGCAACCTGGTGGATTCGACAAGCTATTACCCGGGCCATTGCCGATCAGGCAAGAACCATCCGAATTCCGGTGCACATGATTGAAACTATAAACAAGCTCATCAGAGTTTCTCGGCATCTCGTTCAAGAACTGGGAAGAGAGCCGACCCCCGATGAGATTGCTATCAAAATGTCTCTTCCCGTTGACAAGGTTCGAAAAGTGCTAAAAATTGCCAAAGAACCAATTTCACTGGAAACTCCAATTGGCGAAGAAGAAAACAGCCATCTGGGGGATTTCATTGAAGACAAAAAAGTTCTCTCGCCGATCGATGCGGTCGTCAAAAGAAACCTCAAAGATCAAACCTTGAGCGTTTTGTCTACTCTGGCATCCAGAGAAGAACGTGTCTTACGCAAACGATTCGGGATAGGAATGGACTCTGAACATACACTTGAAGAAGTCGGACAGGATTTTGCGGTTACCCGCGAGAGAATCCGTCAGATCGAAGCCAAGGCTCTGCGCAAACTACGGCATCCAAGCCGCAGTAAAAAACTACGTAGCTTTATTGAAAGCTGATCAGGATGCGGGCCTATAGCTCAGTTGGTAGAGCCCCCGGCTCATAACCGGGTGGTCAGAGGTTCGACCCCTCTTGGGCCCACTTTAATTAAAAGGACTTATAGCTTCGGCTGTAAGTCCTTTTTTATTTTGGAAAGGAATTTTTTAAACTTTCAGGAGAGATTTCACCTTGGCCTCAAAACTCTTACTGGACAAGGGTTTGACGATGTAGTCGCGGATTCCTAATTTCAAGGCTTCAACCACCTTTTCTTTAGAGTCCTCCACCGTTACCATCAGGAAAGGTGTACTTTGAAGTGATTCTTCTTTTTTAACCGCCTTGTAAAATTCCAACCCATCCATAATTGGCATATGCCAGTCAGAAATGATCAGGTCGGCTTTTTGCAGTTTTAACTTTTGCAAAGCAGTTTCTCCATTTGTTGATGCGACTATTTTGTTGATTCCCATTTTTTTAAGTAGCTCAATAGTCATCTTTCGAGAAACCTTTTCATCTTCTACAACACAAACGGTGTAATCCATTTTACTCTCCCCGAACTACTTAGTATCCATTAGATCAGCAAACCGCCATATACCGGCCTCATTTAAATTATAGCATTTTTAACAGAAAATTTTGAGGTGCCTTGACATCCATTGAATCAAATTTTATCTATTAATCAGAGTAAGAAAAATTCTCTCGGCCGAGAACCATGACTAACTAAATTCAATTTATTTATCTCAGGAGGACAACATCATGAGTCTCGTAACTTGGCACCCAGAAGAAGCTTTAGACACAATTTTTAATACGGATCGGTTTTTCAATGTAAAACCCAGCCGATGGCAAGCAAAAGCAGATACGATTTTGCCAAAAGTAAACGTCACTGAAAACGAAGGTTCCTTTCAACTTGAAGCTGAAACACCAGGAATGAAAGATAAAGACATAAGCGTGGAAGTCCATAATGGCGTTTTAACCATTAAAGGACATAAAGAAGAAGAGTCTAACGCGAAAAAAGATAATTATCATATCCGCGAATTCAGCAACCAAAGCTTCGAAAGGAGTTTCAGACTGAGTGACCGCGTGGACACCGGGAAGGTCTCGGCAAAAATCGATAATGGGGTTTTAAGAGTCCATTTACCAAAACATGAACTGGTAAAACCTCAAAAGATTGAAGTTCAAGGCATTTCCTAGTCACATATAAAAATAGGGTTGCCGGCTCGGGCAAAAGTCAAGCGCACCGGGCCGGTCTATTTTTTCCTGCATACATAATAGAGGGCCAAAATATTTATTCCTCTGGCCCTAAATTTTCATACGGTGAAGGCAAAGTTTGTGGTAAAACATCAAGGATTCAGTGCTGGTAAATCCAGTGCATTTACAACAACTTGATATCCGCAGGAAAAATGAAATCTCTCGCATCAATAACAGACAACGATATAGAAACAATCAAAATGGCTCTTAATGATTCCATTTCAGACATGACAAGCGAACTTAAGAATGAGTTGAGTCCAGAACAAAAAAACTCCCTAATAAATTATAAAGACAAGTATTCACGAGTATTTGAAAAACTCAAAACGAACGGATCAATGTACGCTCTTACAGAAACCGAACTAGATGTTGTAGCCGGTGGATTGAACGATGCCATTGAACTGATTGAGGATAACCTGACTGACGATTTGAGCGATGAAGAAAGTGAAGAAATTCTGGGATATAAAAACGATTGTCAGCGGCTGGTAGACTTACTGGCGAGTTAATTTTTTTTAGCGCAGAAAGTTAGCGTAGTAGCCATAATAAAACATCCAACCTGTGATGCCAGTTCCGGCTGTCATGCAAAGTATCCAAGCCAACCTACTGTCTTTTTTTATGCTGCCCTTGTCCTCGTACATCCATGCAGAGTGGACCAACATTCCCATAAAGTAGGAAATCACGAAAAAAGACAGGACTAACACCAGAATCATGTATCCTGAAAAATCGGATGGCTGTGTGCTCATAAGAAAAATCCAGACTGTGCAACCCCCAGATAGGCAAGGAGCCAGGCAATGGCAAAAACTCCACCAACTATTACCGCAGCAGCGGTAGCAACCTTAAGAAAAACCACAAAGATTTCTTTTCCTGTCTGTTTTTTTTGCCAGAAACTGATAGCAAAGGTCAGGACTCCTAATAAAATTGTGGTGCCAATATAGTATCTTGGGGACATTTTCAGAAACCAGCAGGATTAATCATAAAATAATGTTTCTTTCCAGACAATCAGAGTCAAGCGTCAGGGAACTTCCTCCACTCTAATGATATTGGTCCAGTTTGGAATGCCTACCGGAATCCCAGTAGTAATTACAACTCGGTCGCCTTTTTTCAATAGTCGTCTTTTTTTCAGCATAATGACCAGTTGCTCCATATGGAGCAACAAATGCTTGTCTTCTTCCACAACAAAAGGTGCGACTCCTCGAATTAAATTGAGCAAGCGAGCTCGATGTAAACTGGGAGTGAAAGCAAACACTGGCACCATAGGCTTATGGCTGGCAACCATTTTAGCCGTACCACCACTATGAGTAAAAACCACCATTGCTCTGGCCTTGAGTAATTCAACCATTCTATTTGCCGAGTAAGTTATCCCAGCATTTATATCCGGTTCATCTTTGAAGAATAGATCCATAGGGTCAACAGTTCGTGTTTCAGCCAAATAAGCTTCTATTTTCAACGCCGTTTCCACCATCACACCCACAGCGGCTACCGCGTGTTTCCCCACTGCTGTTTCTCCTGAAAGCATGATGGCATCGGCGCAATCCTTCACAGCGTTGGCAACATCAGAAACCTCGGCTCGAGTCGGCCTTGCATGTTCTATCATTGACTCCAGCATCTGCGTGGCCACAATCACGGGTTTAGAGTGTTTAGCCCCTTCTCTAAGAATTCTCTGCTGCACAATCGGAACTTCTGTAAGGGAAATTTCTATTCCCAAGTCACCTCGAGCCACCATTACTCCATCTGCTTCTTCAACAATTTCCTCCAGATTATCGACGGCCTGTTTGCGCTCAATTTTGGCAATCACTTCAATCTCTGGGCTTCCATGTTTTTTAATCAGGCTTTTCAGTCGTCTCACATCCTTCGCGCAACCCGTGAAGGACAACGCTACCATGTCAACACCTTCCTGAACTCCAAATTTAAGATCTGCTTTATCTTTTGAAGTTATGGGGTCTGCAGTGAGTTTAGAGTCCGGCAGATTAATTCCTTTATGATCGGACAAAATTCCGCCCGTTAGAATTTCCACTTCTGCTCTTTGGCCTGACACCTGTCTCACAACACCGCTAAGCTTTCCATCATCGAGAAAAATTTTGCCACCTTTTGTCACCTCTTCATGAAAACGTGGGTATTGAACTGGCACAAGAGATTCATCGCCTATTTTTTTCTCTGTAGTAAAAGTCAGCTTCTGGCCCTTTTTGATATGAATAGAACCTTCCTTAAACTTCCCTACCCTTATTTTTGGACCTTGTAAGTCCAACAAAATACCCACGAAAGAATGGTGTTCCTCTTCCACCTCACGAATCCAGTGAATCCACTGGCGAACAGTCTCATGAGTTCCATGTGAAAGGTTGAGTCTGAAAATATTAACGCCTTTCGCTACCAGGCTTTTTATTGCAGCTTTGTTTCCGCTGGCAGGACCCAGGGTTGCAACAATTTTAGTTAATGGAATAGCCATAGGGACCTCTTAATCCTTTTCCGGGAAAAGGGAATAGTTTTTGGGTACAGTCTTAAAAGGCATCAACAATAAATTTTTTAATGTCACTTCTTCGCTGGTTCTGAATTGATCAACACCAATAATTATTTTGGGTTGTTCTTTTTTTGCATCATGAATATAGGTTCCCAATAATCGGTCCCATATCGAAAGATTAAAACCGAAGTTGGAATTCGTTTCATTTTTTTCAATCGAATGATGAATACGATGCATATCAGGTGTGACAAGAATATAGCGTAATACACGATCTAGTTTTTCAGGCAGGGTAATATTAGAATGGGAAAATTGTGCCATTCCATTTAACACGGCCTCAAAAATAACCACCGCTAAAGGTGATGGACCTAAAGCAAAAACCAAACCGATTTTAAATAACATCGACCCAAAAATTTCAACAGGATGAAATCGTAAACCGGATGAGACGTCTAAATCCAGATCTGAGTGATGGACAACATGAAATTGCCAGAAAAAA
This sequence comes from Nitrospinaceae bacterium, assembly GCA_029261695.1. Classification (GTDB taxonomy): domain Bacteria; phylum Nitrospinota; class Nitrospinia; order Nitrospinales; family VA-1; genus UBA8687. The sequence continues at coordinate 29,194 of JAJDAV010000028.1, forward strand.
GGAATCATATGAACCACAACATGCTGGATATAAATCATCAAATCCAGAATTATTATGACTGCGATAATTTCAAGGCCACTCCACCAATCCAGATAATTAAAAAGCCCCCATCCGTTCTCTTGGGCAAATTGTGCAGCTCCCACAGCAGCAGCACCAAACACCAGACGCACTACCAGGATATCGATCCCTGTCAGTGCTAGGTTTATTTTTAATCTATTTGTTTTTGAATCAACCGTTGGATGTCTTTGGATAACCGACTCCAAAGCCAGCATCAGCAAAAACACCCCCAGAAATATGGTGAATCTAATTTGTTGGATATCCATTCCTGTATTTTACTCCAACCGGCGGAAGTTTGCATGAGGTGATTTCCGACCTCCTTGGAACCTTGTAAAGCAACCCAAACATCCCTCTTATAAATCAGATTGTTTAAAGAGTGTCGATTTCACATGTTTTGTGAAAAACAACTCGCAAAAAGTGCTACAACATTATGTGAATGGAAACCTTTTTCACTCCATCCTCAACAGTCTTTCTCAGGTGTAAAAAATTATTGATTAATTAATCAAGGATTTATGCAATGAAAAATACCACCTCAGTTCTTGTTGGAATTATTCTTTATCTCCTAATCCCCGTAAATTTATCTTTCGCTTCTATATTAGAAATCAACAATTCAGAAAAACAAGGGTCTCTCTTTCGTTTTGATCCGTTTTGGAAACAGAAATCCGGTCCTTTATTTACTAAAGAAAAGGACAGCAGTATCTCCTTACACGTTTTAGGAGCCCACTTATCTTTCCCTCCAGTTTTAACTTCAGATTACCCAATAATCATCAAAACTAAAAATGGTACGGTGAAACAATTTTTGAAAGAAGAAGGAACTTACAAAGTCGATCTTGCGGGCCGCTACCTGATTTACAAAGGCAAAAGCAAATCCATTCTCTATCGTTATGACAGTAAAAAGAAAGAATTGCGCGAATTTGTTTACCTACCAGAAAAAAATTCTCTAGATTCTGGAGATTCTGTTATTCGCTGGCGGTTCCAAGGTGGCAAGCTAAAAGCCAAAGAGGATGGCAGTATTGCCCTAATCAAGACTGAAGCCAAACTTGGAATTAGGGCCCGGGAAATTTCTGACAACAGTATGGAAATACGCATTAATCGGTTTCTTAACCAGCAATTTGGAGAATTAGCGGCCAAAACTTTATCTGGGAAAACCCTGTTTACAATTCCTAAGCCCATGTACATAGATGCATCGGGCAGAGAATACCACCGCGAAATTTTTTATCAAATTCAAACAGACAATAAGAACCCCTCTCTTAATGAGGTGGACAATATTCTTCAATTGGTTCTTCCTGATTCGCAGAACAAATCATTCCCTCTATGGGTCGACCCCACAATTAAATTTGCGGAAGTAAGCCCGATCATTCTCAATGGAAGAAGAGCAGGGGATCAATTTGGTTACTCCGTTGCCTCGGCAGGAGATTTTAATAGTGATGGGAAGGATGATGTTATCGTCGGTGTTCCCTTTGCTGATAAAAACGGTCTCTCTTCAGGTAGCGCGTTTATATTTTTTGGCGGTAAAACGGGAACTGTGGAAAACCCCAACGCAAAAGCAGATGTGGCACTTCATGGCTTAAAGGCATCCGGGCAATTTGGTTTCTCAGTTTCTTCTGCGGGTGACTTCAATGGCGATGGAGTGAATGACGTCATCGTTGGTTCCTATGGAAATGATGATAACGGCACAGACTCTGGCAGTGCTTATATATACCTTGGCCGAAACAACCCTCGCAAACGACTTCGCCCAAACTATACTTTTTTCGGGGAAAAAGCATATGAACATTTTGGTTTCTCAGTTGCTTCTGCGGGTGACTTCAATGGTGATGGTAGGGATGATGTTGTAATTGGATCTCGGTTGGACGACAGTAATGGTGCCAATGCCGGAAGCGCATCGGTTTTTCTAGGTCAAAGAAGGCCAAGATGGTCAGGGGCTTTAATGGGGATATCGAGTTTTCAAAGCACACGCAAAATCACACGCAAGAAATGGACGGTTTACGGAAAAAACAGAAAAGATCAATTGGGTTTTTCCGTCTCCTCGGCGGGAGATTTCAACGGCGATGGGTTGGATGATATTATCGTGGGAGCTCCTAATGAAAGCAGCAACGGGGTTGAATCAGGAAGCGCATATCTCTTTTTTGGAGGAAAATCAGGATCAACCAATGACCCTGATGCAGCGGCCGATTTGGTCATTCGCGGGGAGGCTGCAGGGAATAGGCTGGGATATTCCGTCTCTTCAGCAGGAGATTTTAATGGCGACGGGCTGGGTGATATTATCGTGGGAGCCCCTTTTGACAACAAGTACGGAAATTCTTCAGGAAGTGCATTTTTAATTTTTGGGGATTCCAATCTCACTACCCCGCCATACCTTTACCGGTTGAGTGGGGAAGACCGTCAAAATGGTAGATTTGGACATTCCGTCGCCTCAGCGGGAGATTATAACGGAGATGGCAAAGATGATTTAATAATCGGTGCAGCTTATGATTACTTTCAGGCCTCGGCCACAGGCAAAGGCAAGGCGTTCATTTATTTTGGAACAGATCCTTCTTTCCTAAGCAATTTACCAGATGTGGTGCTCCACGGCCCGCTGTATCAGATCGGATTGGGAGGACATTCAGCAATTGAATTTGGATATTCCGTTGCAGCAGCGGGAGATTTTAATGGCGACGGGTTAGCTGACGTTATCGTTGGAGCCCCTCATGAGAACAGTGGTGGGCCTTATTCTGGAGGAAGTGCTTTTATTTCATATGGCCGCTATAACGGCCCCTATCGTGCAGCATTGCAAGGTCGTGGACCACAGGATGAATTTGGATTTTCCGTGGCCTCGGCGGGTGATTTCAATGGCGACGGGCTGAGTGATGTCATTATCGGTGCTTACAATGATCACCAAGCAGGTGCCGCATATATTTTTTTAGGAGGCAGTAGCCTGGGAGTTCCAGACACTACTTTCCTAGGGCAAAATGACCATGATTGGTTTGGGTATTCTGTTTCTTCTGCAGGGGACTTTAACGGCGATGGTATGGATGACGTGATCATAGGTGCCCCTCATAATAATTACAGAGGAACCTTTTCAGGCAGTACATATATTTTCTTTGGAAAACAAACCGGAATAATTAACACCCCAGATATCAATGCGGATATAGTCCTTCGCGGTCTACGTTCTGGTGATCAGTTTGGCATTTCGGTTTCCAGTGCCGGAAATTTCAACGGCGATGCATGGGATGATGTGATTGTCGGTGCCTGGCAGGATGATAGAAAAAACGTAAATGCCGGAAGTGCCTCTGTCTACTTTGGAGGCATCCACCCCGATGTCTTGGCCGATGTAGTTTTTTTAGGTCAGGATTCAGAGGATATTTTTGGCAAATCTGTTTCTTCCGGTGATTTCAATGGCGACGGGAAAAGTGATGTGCTAATTGGCGCCCCTTATGACGACAACAACGGTTCGGCCTCTGGAAGTGCTTTTATTTTTTATGGAGGTATAACAGGCCTATTTACCAACCCCGACAACGATGCAAATGTTGTTTTCCGGGGAAAAACAGATGGTGATTGGTTTGGGTATTCTGTCTCTTCGGCAGGCGACTTTGACGGCGACGGCAAAGATGATGTCCTTATCGGCGCAATGAGAAATGATAAAAATGGATCAGACTCTGGGAGAGCTTATGTGTTTTTTGAAATAACCCCGGGGACTTATAATGATCCGGAAGGGGCAGCCAAGATGATCTTCGGCGGACAAAGTAGAAATGATCGATTCGGTTTTTCTGTTTCTTCTGCGGGTGATTTTAACGGCGATGGCAAAGATGATGTAGTCATCGGCAGTGTCGGGGATGACAATAATGGAATTCGGTCAGGCAGTGCTTTTATTTTCTTTGGTGGGCAAACAGGGACCCTCGACAACCCCGATACTCAAGCAGATGTTATTTTGCATGGACGAAATAAGCATGATCAATTTGGAGTTTCCGTTTCGTCAGCAGGAGATTTTAACGGCGATGGACGTGATGAGGTAATTGTCGGCGCCAGTAAAGATGATATCAATTCAACAGGCTCGGGCAGTGCCTTTATTTTTCAAAAAGGATTTCAATAGAGAAATTTTTTCCATAGAGGAACAATGAGGACCAGCGGCTACGATTCTTTTTCTCGTTCGGCCTGTTCTTTTTCCAACCGATACGTTTTGATTCTAGCTTCTGAGTTTCGTCGCATAAGAATGATACAAGCTTCGGCCATCAAACCGACAAACCAGAAAGTAGTGAAAAATATGACCCAGGCAAAAAACAGATTGAACCAATATTGATTAGGGGTGTAGTCGGTTGAGATATGAATTAAAGCCTTTAACTTCTTTTTTTCAGCCTCAGAGGCTCTTACATATTTTAAATAGAAGGGATGTTTTTTTTTGTAGGCAAAAGCAATCATTTCATTGCGAGGCAGATCAATAAACGTCATAACAGCGCGGTTATTTTCTTTAAAAAATACTCGCATTTTTACCACTGCGGGAGAATCGGGTGGATTCTCATTGTAATACCAAACCACAACTATAGTCGTCAGGATTATAGACACCCATAAAGAAATCCGGCTGATCCATTTTTCTTTTCCATCTTCAATTTCTTCGGTTATTGGCTCGATATCTTCCATTTTCAACCCACGTTTAGATTTATCAACTAAACATACCAGACCGCAGAAATGAATTCCAGTTGCAGATTCAAGTCCCCCTGATTAGTATGGTGGAGGTCATTCTATACCCCTCTTTAATAGCTTTTTGAAAAGGTTTAATGCAAAAGAAAAGTTCTATCGGCTATTTCCAACTGTTACGGCAAAATGAATCCTTCCGCAATCTCTGGTTCGGGCAAGTCGTTTCTGAATTAGGAGACTGGTTAAACAGCATAGCAATTTATGCTCTGATTCTCAGGCTGAGTGATTCGGGCATGGCTATGGCGGGAGCTATGATGGCAAAACTCCTTCCTATTGTATTGATAAGTCCAATTGCCGGTGTGGTGGTAGACCGCGTCAGTCGTAAATCCGTTATGATAGTAAGCGATTTGTTGCGATTTGTTGCGATTTGTTGTCGTACTCGGTTTCCTTTTTGTCGAAGACCAGAGCACATTATGGTTTATTTACGCACTGGTAATAATTGAGATTTCTCTGTCAGGTTTTTTTGAGCCTGCCAGAAGTGCGATTATTCCCTCACTTGTTCCCAAAGAGCATCTGGTTACAGCAAATGCCCTAAGCGGTTCCACATGGTCTGTTATGCTGGCTTTTGGGGCTGCCCTTGGGGGAGTTGTGGTGAGTTTATTTGGAATCCAAGTGGCTTTTATTGTAGATGCCTGCACCTTTTTAATCTCCGCCTGGTTTATTTCTAAAATACCTTCGCAGGAAAAGGTTGAAAAAGAGCACAAACAGAAAAATGGGTTTCAGGAACTGGTAGATGCTATGCGCTTCCTTTTAAAGGAGCCTGTAGTGCTGGTTTTAAGCTTGTTAAAATCCGGCTTAGCCGTGGCAGGGGGCATCATGACGCTAATCCCACTAATGGCAAGCCAAGTGCTTGCGAAACCCGCCATGCTTTCATTGGGAATCGGAATCCTTTATTCAGCGCGTGGGCTGGGAGCCGCATTAGGCCCTCTAATGGTAAAACGGTTATTTGGCGAAACCGCAACCGTTTTACATTGGTCTATTGCAGCAGCATTTTTTCTTAAAGCAATATCATATTTATTCATCGCGAACTCTGACAACCTTTGGTCCTTGTCTTTTGGAGTAGCGGCGGCAACATTATTTGGATCGATCATTTGGGTATTTAGTTCAGCATTGATTCATTTATCCACCCCAGATCATTACCTGGGAAGAGTCTTCAGCTTTGAGCTTGCCATAATGACCTTGGTAATGGGAATCAGTAATTGGGGAGTCGGATTTGCTGTTGATGATTTGGGGCTTACATCTAATCAGGTGGCCCTGTGGATGGCTGCCTTGGTAACCCTTCCTGGTTTATTCTGGACAGGGTTTCTCACTTTTATCCGCAAAAAATTACAGGGGGGAGAATGCACTGATTCTGTCTGTCCTATCGACCCGAGCGGGTTTAATCCTGTACCTATGGTTCGAGAAGAACAAATTGAAGGAAAGGTTCAACTGGGAGAGAAATAGTCCGCAACCGATTTGCCAATATCAAAGTGGCTTATAATTTTATGAGCATCCTCCTGAGTATTGGCCCAACGGTAAGCTTCAGCAACCCCTTCATTTTGCCCTAAAGCATGCAAAACTCCAACCGAGACAAACGAAGTCGCAAGGTCAGTAGATTGTGAAAAGTTTAAAACCATTTTTATCATAGTCTGCATCCCGTCATGATCCAGGCTATGATATTTATTTAATAAATTGCGAATATTTTCTTCGCCATAAGTATTCGTATAAGATGCGCCAATACCGGGTTCCTGATAAAGGTGCAAGATTTCATCTTCCATTTTTCATCCCAAAATTTTTGTGTCTATGATGAGGCTTCTTCTTCCTTTTTCAGCCAAAATTCTTCAAACTCTTCCTGATAAGACAATTGTGTCAAATCCTTCATACGATCCAGAAAAACAAGCCCTTTGAGATGGTCAATCTCATGCTGCAATACCACCGCCTCAAAACCGGATACCGTTTTTTGGATACTCTTTCCATTCCGGTCATATGCAGTGAGAGTAATTGTGGTCGATCTCGGGACCAATCCGCGGAAGTCCACCAAGCTCAGGCAACTTTCCCATCCATCTTGCTCTTCCTCGCTATAATCGGACAACACAGGGTTAATCAGAACCGTTAGAGGGATAGACCCTTCACCAGGATATCTCTCGTTCTCAGCATACTCAAGCACCACAATCTGTATGGACTGGTTAACCTGTGGTGCCGCAAGCCCTACCCCACCCTCATGGTGCATGGTTTCGATCATATTATCGATAAAAGTTTGTAACTCACCACCCGGTTCGGTCAAATCATTTAAGTCAACCGGTTTTGCCACCTTCCTCAGTACCGGGTTGCCTAACTTGGAAATTTTTAATAGTGCCATTATCCCCCCTCATATTCCAGAGCCAACCACCTCGGAATTATGAAAAAAATTTAAACTAGATTTTTACTCCCCGAAAAAAATCCTGTCCCGCGAACCCCTTATTTTTTATAAGTTATCTTATCACATCCAAACGAAGAGAGTCGATATCCCCCGCCATCACTGCTTAAAAGATAGGCAGCCTATTTTTTTTCTTTGCTTTTTTGTTTGACTTTTTTAGCCGGTTTCCTATAATGCACCGGCCGATAATTCTTTTACATGAGGAGGGGGAAACCTTGACTAAAGACGAACTTATTAACGCAGTAATCAAAAGTTGTAAAGATGACAATCTCACAAAGAGATTAGCAGGAGACGTAGTGGATGCTGCTTTTGAAAACATTTCAAAAGCCATCAAAAAAGAGAAGCGATTCGCCTACCCTAGCTTTGGAACATTTACCGTAAGATCCAGAAAAGCAAGAAAAGGACGAAATCCTCAAACGGGTGAAGAAATTAAAATTAAGGCCAGTAAAACTGTTGGCTTTAAACCGGCTCCTACTTTGAAAAACTCTTTATAAAAAGTTTTTTTCTGAAATTAAAAAGCCGCCCACTATAAAGTGGGCGGCTTTTTTTTGTTCAAAAACTCTTTTGTTCAAAAACTCATGGACTAATTCTTTTAAAACTAAACCCCTGATCCTTGAGCACTTGCATCAACCAAATTGCATTCTCAGGTTTTTTAAAAGCCCCCACTAAAACCCTGAAAGAGGCAGCTCCGCCCGTCGCCTCATTTGAGATTGACAAAAATCCAGAAACTCGCTTTAACCTAAGTTTTTCAAGAAGTTGCCTAGCCTCCCCTATTGATTCCACAGCCCCCACTTGCAAAGCAAAGGGATATGGAATTGCCGTTGCATGGCTGGCCAAACGTTTTCCCCTTAGATCCTTTATCACCCTTAGTGCCCGATCCCATGTAGCAAATCGACCTATATAAACTCGATACATCTGGATATCTTTTGAAATTCGAACCGGTACGGTATAAGCATCATATCCATTTTCTCTTAATTTATTGGAAGCAGAAACAGCCTTGGATTCATTAGAGTGGCTGGATACATGTATTACAAAAGGATTTTTATTTTTTAATTTATCCTTTTCTTTGCGAAGAGATTCCGTGACTACATGTTTTTCAGCATAGAACTTTTCTTCCGCAATTTTCCAATTTCCATTTTCCCAATCCACTTTTATTTCTTTTGTCCCCATGCTTTCTAAAGATTTCGAAAAAAAATGTTGTTCGAATACCACCCAAGTTCCATCTTGTTTAGAGATCAAATTTTGTGAAGATAAAACCAAACTGGGGTCCGGGAATTTTAAAAACAGGCTTTTCTTCTTTTTCCGTACCGAGCTTTCCAGCGGGGATATCTTTTTGGAGCTTTCTGAAATATATTCACGATAATAAGAAATATGCTTATCGATATCATTTCCCTCCCAAGAAGACTTCCATCCAGCAACCCAATCGAAAATAGAAGCGACTTGATCTAGCCTCTCCACAGGGAGCGGAATTTCCTGAACACTAGGAGTAATCTCATCAGCCACATGGTTTTTTTCTTTTGTTAATTTCCATTCCTGAGCTTGGTGATTTAAAATATTCTTGGCTGTTTGCAGATCAATTTTCGTCGCCAGCTTCTCAATCTCTGTCTTATCCAGTATCGTACCGGCTTGAATTCCATTTATATTCCCATAGATGAACTTATCAATATTCCTCAGCCACAGAGCCACTGCAAGCTGCGCAGGATGGATATTCTGGGCTTTTAGTCTCCTGGCTGCGGCAAACAAGCCTTCTCCTTTTCCAAGCTCAATGGTTTCTCCGGGGGATGGGGCCAAAAACCCATTACTCAAAGCTGTTTTCACTTGCCCGGATACTGGGGGTGAATGAGCAGAAAGAGAAGATACGGTTTTGGGAGTCGCCCAAATTGCACCAGAAAGCCTTCGACGATTTTTCGAAACGCTCACAATTGTTGTAGGAGCAACTGCCAAAATTTTAACAGCAGAGGCTGATTTTTTTTCTGTTTCAACATCAGGCTTTTGAAGCAAATCAGCAGTTTCCGGTTCAGACACCTCACTATTTTTTGGGGGAGGTAAAGCTTTTTCTTTTTCGGCTGGAGCATTTTTATCTGCGACTGCCGTTTTATCCTGAGGTGCGATTGTTTCTTTCTTTTTCTTTCCTAAGGCGTTAAGAGCCAGCCCTTGTTGAAAGTCCACCGTTATCAGGAAGTTTTCCAGCAAGGTCCCGCCATTATGTTTGGCAATGACCACGAGATTAAAAGAAGGAAAAAATAAGGGAGTTTTAGAAAAAACACGGATAATTTTCTTCGTTCCAGGGGCAGCGGCGGGTTTCTCCAACTCCAATAAGTCCACCAAAGACGGTCGTATTAAACCCAGCTTATCATAATCATCAACATCTCCCAGAATCACGTCATAGGAAGCATCACTATCCAAATGAACGTCAAATGAAGCATTAAATGTTTCTCCAAACTTACTTTTTATTTCTATATTTCCAACAAAAAATGCTGCAGCAGGGTTAGCAATTATCAGCACTACAAAAACTACCGCACTTGAAAAATTGAGTTTTTGTTTTTGCCTAACCATAAATTTGATGGGTTGATTTTTTTGAGGAAAGAAGCGGGTTATTATCTTCAATTTTTTTTTAAACAGTTACTACCTATATAGTAATCCGACTATTGGGATTTTCAAAATTGGATTTTCACCTAACAGGGAGGAAATAAATAAAGCAAAATAAATTCTAAAAACGAAAAAATTAGTTCATCAATAAGGAATGAAATTTCAACAACTCATGGGCAGGATTTAAACTGGATAGAAGGGATGAATCTTAGCCTTTTCGGAGGCGGCTCAACTCTTTTTTCTCAAACTTCCTGAACTTCCCACTATTAGCATCCTCAGGCATTCGGGTTTTTCGTTCATGCTGATTATGCATCCAGTCCTTTTCAATATAATGGCAGGACCTGCATTCTCGTGCTTTTCTAAAAACACGACTTTTGTACAGCCCTCGTACATTTGAAACATGGAGAGGTGAATCAAAATCTTTGTGTATATGGCAGCTTTGACAATATTCGCCAATTACTTTATTGGCTTTTCCTGGTCGCAAATCGCCCTTGAAAGCTTCTTCAACTTCCACATTAGTGCAACCCATTAAAACTGTAAACAGAAGTGCAGAAAAAACGACACCGTTTCTCCTCAACCTTAAAATCTCGAAGAGAGACTTAATGGATTTTTGATAGTTCTCCATTTCCAATTCCTAATAAGGGGTAACTTTAAAATACAAAATAAATGAGCGACCCATCCTAAATCGGTTGGAAACGTATTTCTCTGTAATTTTTTAAGACTTTTCGGGAGTAACGCTTGGGTTGATAACCTTTGCGAAGATACTTACTTAAACGTGAGGGACCATGGTTATAAGCCTCAAGTGCCAAAGTTAAGTCACCAAATCGAGCCACCATTTTATTCAGGTAATAGGCTCCCAGAGCTATATTCTTCTCTGGATCAAAAAGGGTCCGCGTCCCCTTCCACTTCAGGCGAGTTTCAGAAGCCAAAGCTACGGCTGTAGCAGGCTTTAATTGCATCAGCCCACGTGCTCCACGATTGGACTTAGCCCAATTATAAAAAGAGCTTTCGGTGATTATCAATGCTGTTAAAAAAAGAGGATCGTAACCATATTTCTTACTTTCTAAAACTATCCACTCAGGAATGCGAACATCGTTTTTTTCGTCTAGCCCAGTGTAATATTTAGAAATTACTTCCCCAATTCTATCTCTTACCCGGTCTTCATAGGCTTGTTCTTGCACAAGGCGTGAATCTTTAGCCTTACTGAAAACAACAGTTTCCACCCGAGCCATGTCCAAAAAGAATGGCGATAAACCACTAACGTAATGCGGGGTTTTACCCGTAAAGAACCCTGTAAATGCTAAAATTAAAAAAACAGATATTAAGTTTTTTGCTGTCTTATTATTTGTCATATTTTCTTATCGGCTTTTAAGCTGGTAAACCTTAAATGTCTTTGCCTGAAAGGTGTTATAGACTTTGAACGGACTGGGCGATCAGGTCAGAAATCCCTTTAAGGAAGAAAAAGAATCAAGGAACTCTGGAAGTTTAAAACTGTAACCATTATATTAAAATTGTACTAGGGTTGTCAATTTAGCTTACAAAAAACTATGGCAGAATGCGATAAATTGCCAAAAATGGTTTACTTTCATTGGAAAAATAAATATACTTTTCTACATAAATCATTGAAATATATATAGTTATAATATTTTCGGCGGTTTTGTATCGCCTGCTGGAAACAAAAATAAAATGGCGGAAGACAAAGAAAACAAAAAAGATTCAGACGCAGATTCGGATCTCGACAATATGCTCGATGGTCTCATCAGCGGAGACAATGAGACGGAGTCTGAAGAAGCAAGCGAAAGCACTCCCGAGCCTGAACTCGACAATATGCTCGATGATCTGATCAGCGGGGACAATGAGACGGAGTCTGAAGAAGCAAGCGAAAGTACTACCGAGCCTGAACTCGACAACATGCTCGATGACCTCATCAGTGGAGATACCCAAACCCAAGAGGACTCTGGAGAAACCTTGAGTGAATCAGGGGAGGAACTGGAGTTAGACACGATGGCCGATAAACCTAAAAATGAGTCTCCTGAGTCAGTAAAAGAAGAGGAAGCTGAATCTGTTGATTTGAATGATGAATCACCTGACGAAGAGGATGAAGATTTAGATAGCCTATTGGACGATATTCTCAATGACGAAGATGAGGATGAAGACAAAAAGGAAGAAGCCAATGATGAACCAGTCGCTTCTCAAGAAACCGACGAAACGGATCCTCCTGTAGAAGTAGACGATGAGGAGGAGGAAGATCAAGAAGAAAATCAAGAAGAAAATGAATTAGCAGAAACTTCTGAAGAGGTTGTTGAAGAACCCGTCGAAGAAAAAACCGAAGAGGCAACAGAAGAAAAAGCAGAAGAACCCGCCGAAGATATGAGCGATGAAGATATGTGGGCCGCCGCCTTTGCCGACCAGGAAACTACAGAACAAACCGCTGAAGGTGAAAAAACCGAAGAGGCAACGGAAGAAAAAGCAGAAGAGCCTGCTGCCGAAATGAGTGAAGAAGATATGTGGGCCGAGGCTTTTGCTGACCAGGAATCTACAGAACAAACTGCAGAAGGTGAAAAAACCGAAGAGGAAGCAGAAGAAACAGAACAAGAAGCTGAAGACGAAGAAGATGAGGAAGAAGACGAAGAAGAAAACGACGAGGAAGACGACGAGGAAGAAAATGACGAGGAAGAAGACGAAGAAGATGCTGCAGCAGCTGAGTTAGGAATCTCGGAGGACGATTATCCAGAAGATGACGATGAAGAATATGATGATGAAGATGAAGAAGAGGAAGAAAGAATAAAAATAGGACCGATTTCGGTTCCTGCTACCAAAACAGGAAAAATGATGTTGGCAGGGGGTGCGCTAGGTATTTTGTTGACCGCAGGAGGCGTGTATTTCGCTATGCAAACATTCGCCCCTCCTGAACTTGCGGAAGTGGAAAAAACAGAGGCTGAAGTTCCTGAAGGCTTAACCCCCAAAAATGACGAAAGTAAAATTCCTACACCGGAAGAGGAAGCTGCTCCCCAACCAAGTTCCAAAGAAGAAACAAAGAAACCTGATGTCCCAGGAATGACTAAAGAAGATACTAAATCTGATGTTGCTCAGGAAATTAATAAATCAGAAACCCTGTCAGAGGCTGCAAAATCTATAGAAGTGGTTGAAGAAGATTCTGAGGGACTACTGGCCGCCTTGTCACCTGAAGCTAAAATGGTTAAGCTTGCAACCATAATGCCAGTTGCCTTTGATGTAAATGACATCAGAGTTTTAAGCTTCACACTTGAAATAACTTTTGATAATGAATCTGGGGCGAAGGTTTTGCAAAATGCCCTACCTTACTTTGAAGAAATCACAGTACAAACGGTTGAAAGGTTTTTGAGTAGAAAGTTTTATAATGATATTCTCTATGTAAAAGAGAAACTGCAAAAACGTTTAAAACTCGCTTATAACAAGAAAATTGAAGGTAACAGTAGGGTCAAAAAAATTAAATTCGAAGACTTTTTGATTCAATAATAAACTCTCACCAGACCTTTAGCATTAAAACTCCGCATCATCATCAACCTTTTCGGCGGCTAAACATTCCTTTATTTTCCATAGAAGTTTGTCCACCCCTTCCCCAGTTACTGATGAAATTGTAAATACCAATAGATTCATTTGGGTCAAGGATTCCGTTAATTTTTCCAGATTCTTTATGGATTGAGGATCATCCATTTTAGTTGCGACTAAAATTTGTGGCTTTTCGAACAGACTCTCGCTAAAAGCATTTAATTCGATCTGCAATTTTTGGTATCGATCCAGAATATTTTCACATTCAACATCAGAAAAATCGACTAGATGAAGAAGCAGTTTGGTCCGTTCTATATGCCGTAAGAACTGATGACCCAACCCCTTACCTATATGAGCCCCTTCTATCAGACCGGGGATATCCGCTGCAACAAACGACTCACCCTCTTCCAGCCGTACTATCCCAAGATTTGGAACCAACGTAGTGAAAGGGTATCCTGCAACTTTAGGTCGAGCATTTGAAATTCGAGATATTAAAGTAGATTTACCGGCATTGGGGAATCCAATAATGCCAACATCAGCCAGTAATTTTAGTTCCAGAAAAAGCTGATAAGCTTCGCCTGGCTTTCCTTTACCAAATTTTTTTGGGGCTCGGTTGGTGGAAGTTTTAAAGCGGGCATTGCCCTGCCCATAATTACCGCCTTTTGCGACAACAAATTGTTGGCCTGGTTCTTTCAGATCAACCAACAGTTCTCCAGTTTCCTCATTCTTGATCAATGTACCTGGAGGTAGACGAATGGTAAGGCTTTTCCCGCTCCTTCCCGTCATCTGATTTCCTTTACCCTGCTTTCCGTTTTCAGCCTGATAAAGTTTCTTATATCTGAGGTCAATTAAAGTGGTGAGGCTGGAGTCAACTTCGAGAATTAAATCTCCGCCTCTTCCGCCATCGCCGCCATCGGGGCCACCTAGAGCGATGTGCTTTTCGCGCCTGAAACTGCAGCAACCATCCCCACCATCTCCTGCTTTTACAGAGATGCTAACCTGATCAATAAACATGCGTTTTATTTTTGTATGGGCTATTAAATAATAGCCCGGGGTGGTTTTTCAAGCTTTGCGTGGAAAAGCTTAGAATGGAGAGACGAGTTTAGTTTTGTGGATGGACACTAATTTTTTGAGTTTTGCGATCACGATATTCAAATTTTACAACTCCCGCAATTTTTGAAAAAATCGTATAGTCGCTTCCCAGCCCAACATTTTCTCCAGGATGAAAAGAAGTGCCACGTTGGCGCACCAATATTTCCCCTGCTTTAACCGCTTGTCCGCCATACCTTTTTACGCCTAATCTTTGGCCTCTACTATCACGACCGTTTGAGGTGCTTCCCTGTCCTTTTTTATGTGCCATGTTCCGTTTCCCCAGTTATTACGCGTTAATCGCAGTTATCTTCAAACGTGTCATTGATTGACGGTGTCCATTTTTTCTGCGGTAGTTTTTTCGTCTATGTTTTTTGAATACGATGATTTTTTTATCTCTGTATTGTTCTGTCACTTCACAAACAACAGAGCAGCCTTCCAGAAATGGGTTCCCAACTTTTGCTGAATCTCCTTCACCGCAAATAAGAACTTTTTCTAAATTAATGCTTGCACCAACATCACCATCAAGTTTTTCAACTTGAATTTCATCACCTTCAGATACTTTATACTGTTTACCACCCGTTTGTATTACTGCAATCATTCCCATCACTCCTGATTTTCTAACCATAGAAAACGGCAAAGTCCCCGCCCTAGAGTTGTAAATAAAACTGTCATATTATGAAAAAAATGAGGCGATGTCAAGATTTTGCGTAACTCTCGCCCACCAGACTCCACATCGGCTTGTTATTGGCCAACTATGGGGTCAAGAACTATGGGGGTCAAGTCCACTCTTGACGGCAACTTTGCAATAAAAGCCCGTATTTCTTCCTCAGCGCTTTATCCTGTTTCATTCTTTCCTGGAACCTCAGGCATTGAGAACCCACGGTCCGGTAGGAACTAAACCCGAAATGAGCCCCAATCGCAGAAAGCTTCAATCCAGACAGTTCTTTCGATAATACCAGGGCGAATTGTCGAGGAAGATTAGAAACTCCACGTTTCCCTGTCAAAAGATGTTCTCCCTCCACCTTGAACACCCGGCAAATCTCTTTCTTGATACTTCTAATTACCTCTTCACTGCGGAGTCTTCTTTTTTCTTGTATCTCAATCTCAGGTGAAGGGTCGCTAAATATGTATTTCTCTTTAACCTGCCTAAGAAATTCCATGTCTCCCAAAATGCTCCCTGATTTTTTAGAAGAATAAAATTTTTCAAGCTCATCATTTTCTCCTTTTTCCGCCATGAACCGTTTATACAAATCAATAGATTTCTTACGATTTTTGGAAAAGTATCCCAACACAAAATCCTTATCCAGACCAGTAGCTGAGGCCTGGATGTCAATATAAGACTTATGGCTACTCCACTTAAACTGACTTGTTCGTTCCACCATATTGGCTTTAATAGGGTTTTTGTGAATATAACGCACCACCTGAATTAAATAGGAGTCCTCCTGAACCAGAATACTTTTATAACGTCCCCGAAACAAGGGACCGTCACGATGGTGTTCTTGATTAAATCTTTGGGTATAGACGCCGTTCAAATGTCTCATAAATCGCGAGATATTGCCCAAAGGTGTGCAAACTAAAATATGGTAGTGGTTAGGCATCAAACAATAGCTATAAAATTTCACGGAAAAAAAACGACTTGCCTCTTCAAGCGTAGTCAGAAAAGCCTCATAATCCTTATTACTAAGAAAAGTAAGGTTTTGGTTTAATCCACGGTTCATCACATGATAAACCGCACCCGGATATTCAATGCGCAGAGGCCTACTCATTATCGAAGTTTACTCTTCCAGAAAGAAGCAGTCAAGAGTGGACTTGACCCCTTAATTGCCCCCGAGGAAAAATTGGCGTAAGCAGCTTGTGCCAACAAACTGTCCCGATAAGCTTGATTAATTGTAGTCATAATAAACCCCCTTATTCATTATTTGGAATGCTGTTTGAAAACAGCTATTGGAAAATTTTTATAGGGTTTTTCTTTTGAAGTTGGACACCATTTTTCACCAGGGCCTCCAAAGAAAATAGCTCCCCATGGAAGCCAACCTCTCCCTTTGGAAAACCTTATTAGTTCCCCAAGTATTTTTTTGTCTTCCTTTCGCTTTATTTGGTAATGATACTTTCGAATATTCGTTATTGTTGATCGCTTTGAATTTCCAATATCCAGAAATTCAAACCCCTCTGGCATTTCATTTGTTAAACGATGGTCAGCTAAAGGAAGATTTAAAGCCCCATCTTTCTTCCAAGACTCTGGCCCTAGAATGACTTCTTCGTAAACATGAATACCCGCCTCAGCTTTGCAAAGTTTCTCGAATTCCCAATTGATAATCGGTATATCCCAAATCAGGATGATGCACGCAATGAGAGGGCTTAATACAAGCACAAATAGTTTCCCCCCTTCATTTTTTGGAATACGCATCAACCATCGGGTTAAAATTATTACGAAAAAAATGTAGGCAATCATTCCCAACAAAATAACAAAACCCATTTATTTAACTCCCTGCAAACTGATTATTAAACTTAAGCTTTTCATTATGTTTTCCGTGTGTTGCTCGATTAACGCTCTCTTATACTTTCGTGTTTATACTTAAGCACTGGACTCAAGAAATACCCCTTCGGGTCATGAATGCTAAGGTTAAATATCACATACCCGTGCCGGGCACGAAATTTATGGATAGATACCACGTACTCTATGATCTTTCTTTGCCCTGTTTTCACTTCGACCATCACCGACATGCTGGGTGAAAGGTTCACCAACTTATCGTTGATCTGCATTTGTGTTTTCTCATGCTGCAAGGGCAAATAAAGGTTTTTTAATTTCTCCGGGCAAGGCCCGGTTAGCGTTCTCGTATGCTTTCGTGTTTGTACTTCAGCACAGGACTCAAGAAGTATTCAATAATTTTTCTTTGCCCTGTTTTAACCTCGACCATCACCGACATGCCGGGTGACAGGTTCACCAGCTTATCGTTGATCTGCATTTGTGTTTTCTGTATCTCAACAATGCATTGATAGATAAGTCCCAAATTCTCATCGGCAATGGCATTATTCGACAAATCTATTATCTTGCCGTGAATCATGCCGTATTTGGTGAAGTCGAAAGTGTCGATCTTGACCTCGACCTCCATGCCTTCTTCTACAAACCCTATATCTTTATTGAGTAGAAATGCTTCGACCTCAAGCACCGAACTTTCGGGGACTATTTGCATCAGCTCCTGCGCTGGGGTGACAATGCCGCCTACGGTATGAATTGCCAGTTGTTGAACCGTCCCTTCAATAGGTGCGGTGAGAATTTGCTGTTTGTTGTGTTGCTTTGATTTTTTAAGTTCTTGCTTATAGGCACCGATCTGAATTTGCGTTTCGTTGAGTTCTCTTAAATTCTCTTTTTGCGTTTCGGCTTTCAGTGTGTCGAGTTGCGCGGTTATCTCGCTGATTGCCGCTTCGATTTCTTGATATTTTACTTGATAACTTTGCAAATCTTGCTCTTGCACGATCCGCTGTTGTTCGAGCTCCAGAAACTGATGGCGGGAAACGATTTCCTGCTCCATCAATGTTTTGTATGACTGGGTACGCTCGGTAATAATAGGCAGCGTCCGTTCGATTTTGGTGATGGATACCTCTGCTCCCTCCTGTTCAGATTGACGTTTGCTGTATTCAGCATCGAGAGCCTGTTTGCGAAAAAGATATTCCTGCACTTGTTCTATAAACAATTGTTGCTGTGTGGCAATGTCTTGCGGCTTTGCACTTTCTGGTGCCTGGCTGAATTGTGCATGCGCCTCTACCTGCCAATCTGGAGAAATACTTTCTTGCATGAGCAGTTGCTGAAACTCTTTTTGCCTTATCTGTTTTAGTTTTGCCATTGCCATTTGCTGGCGTATTTGGTCAGCATCGGCTTCGATGAGAGTGTTGTCTAACGTAATCAGGGTGTCGCCTTTTTTTACCAACTGGCCGTCTTTAACATGAATGAATTTTACGGTTCCTATTTCTAACGGTTGAATGGTTTTCACTCTACCACTGGGAATGATTTTGCCTTGCGCTGTGGCGACCACATCGAGCTTTCCATACCATCCCCATGCGACTGCGAGGGTGAACAGTAAAATGATGAGCAGACTGATAACGCGCCCTATGGGTGAGGGCGGGGTTTCGGTTACTTCCAACGCTGCCGGTAGAAACTGGTAGGCCTGA
Source organism: Nitrospinaceae bacterium (assembly GCA_029261695.1). Lineage (GTDB taxonomy): Bacteria > Nitrospinota > Nitrospinia > Nitrospinales > VA-1 > UBA8687. The sequence goes on from JAJDAV010000028.1 coordinate 47,699, forward strand.
CGTTTTAGTTTTTCTGCTGCTGCAAGATCGTTCATAGTACTTGTATTATTAAAATCATTAAATCCCCCCTCACCTAACCATCAACCCCTCAATTAATCGGGCTTGAGTCCCACAAGGGGAGAGGAATTATTTAAACAATCTCCTTTTTATTTTCATCACGAAACCACTCGCAAACCACCGTGCTGCATGGAATGTAGTTTTGCATAAACTCCATTTTTCTTTACCAATTGCCCATGACTGCCTTGCTCTACAATATGGCCTTTATCCACTACTAAAATTCGGTCGGCTTGCCTTACGGTGGACAAACGATAGATTTTCGGATAAGGCAAAACATTCCACATCGGCTTGTTATTGATTTCACTCGCCTTTATAATAACCGCACTCGAACTCATATCTCGAAAGTTTATATGTCCTTGAAAGACAAGGAAAAATGGGATTCCAAGTATAGCGCTGAAGATCGCATTTCGGCAAAAGACCCTTCTGACTGGCTCACAGCCCATTCTGGGCTGCTTTCTGGTAAGGGGAAAGCTCTCGACATTGCTGCGGGAGAGGGCAGAAATTCCGTTTTTGCCGCTTCTTTGGGTTACGACGTGGTTAGCTTGGATATTTCCGAGATCGCACTTGGCAAAGCCCAAAACCTGGCAAACGAAAAAAACGTAAAGATTACAACACTTTCCGCCGATTTAGATAATAGCCCCTTTCCAGGAAATGAATATGATCTGGTGCTCTGCTTTAATTTCCTCGAACGAAAATTGTTCCCGGAAATACGGAAGACTTTAAAACCTGGCGGAATTCTATTTTACGAAACGTTTAATGTGGACTATTTAAAATACAGCAGTTTTAAAAAGGAATGGGTTTTAGAGCAAAATGAATTACTAAGGGTTTTCGATGATTTTCGTATTTTAAGATACAGGGAAGTAGACGAAGACCCAGAAGGATTTGCATCTATCATCGCACAAAAGCTTTAAGAAATATTTTGCCCCTATGAAATCACATAAACAACTTTTAGTTTTTTTTCTTATCCCAGCTCTGTTACTAGGGCTATTTTCGGGTTGCTCTACTACCCGTGAAAAAAGGCTTGAAGCCAAGGGCTTAACCCTAATGTATAAATCAAAATCCGCTGCGGGGCATGATCTCGCTGACATACGGTTGAAGCCTGTTCAATTATCTGAAGGGCAAGTTCGCCAGCAAATGCAATCCCTAAAATATGAAGAGCTTTCTCTCTTTGGCAAAAAGAAACCCGTTTTTACGCCTAAAAATATTACTCGCTTGGCTCGCATAATAACCAAAGCGTTAAACAAAGCTCCCGCAAACAAAATAGTTTATTATGAGCTGGAAACACCTAGTGGAAGCACAGAAGGGATAGTTTTCCCCAGTAAAAACGTATTAAATTGGAAGTTCTCAAGTATTCAGGGTGGTAGTTTCTCCAGCCGTTCTTTTACCGGATGGGGGGGGAGTAACTGGAGACTGGTGCCAGGCTCAGGACAACATTATCATTCCACAAAAAAATTGCTTGGCTCTGAAGCTTCGGAAAATTGGATAGAGGCGAGTCTGTCCCAACCCAGATATTCAGAAAGAGACAACCCTGTTTACAAAGAGCCCGCTCCCTCAAGAACAAAAAGGAAAGCACGTCGGGCTACCAGGGAACCAACACGAAAACAAGCCCCATCTACAATAAATCCAGAGCTGGAAAAGAAATTGCAATTCTTAAAAGACCTTTACGAAAAAAACCTGGTGGACGAAGAAGAATACAATCGTAAAAGAAAAGAATTGCTGGATACTTACCTTTAAGAGTTCGACTTCCCTTCAGACTTACTCTGAAGAATTTCATCAACCTTATCCATCAGGTCATTACGTTCCTGATTGGTTGTATCAATCCGCCTTTTTATTTTTACAATTTCCGCATCTGGCAAATCTGTACGCCTTACTTCATCTTCACAATGCCAAAGCTTTATATTTCTGAAAGCCAGCTCACTTACAGCTTGTCCCAGTTTCTTTAAATGGTCCGAAGAGGACACATTTGTATTGGCATACATTTTAATTTTTTCATCGCGAATACAAACTTCCCCTGCCAACGCAGCAGCGAGGAAACCATTAATCTCGTCAACAAGGTTCTGTCTTTGTTTGTCAGCCAGATCGCGTTTAGCCTTCAACTCTTCATGTTTGGATTCGTTATCATTTTCCAACGCCTCATCGAGATGCCAGATTCTTAAGTTTTTTATTGAAAGTTTGTCGACAAGGCTACCGAGTGTTTCAGCCATAAATATTAGATTCCCGAGAAATTATTATATTTTAATTTTTTTTAAGTTATCACAGGCCCATACGAGGATCAACCTCTCGTATCCGCCCTTCCACTGCATACTAATTTTTGATAATACAATTTAATCCATCTCTCACAGTAAGCAAAACTGACTCCACCCTTTCGTCCTCAATCACTTTCTCATTGAACTGGTGAATGGCCTTATCTGACTTGTCTACCGGGTCAAGCACACGACCGCTCCACAGCACATTGTCCACAGCAATCAATCCTCCAGATCGAATCAAAGGCAAAATAGCTTCGTAATAATTACTGTAGTTTTCCTTATCCGCATCAATGAAGGCCATATCGAATTGACCTGAGATCGTCTTTAAAGAATCCAATGCCGGCCCTTCCATCAGCGCAATCTTTTTCCCATGCGCGCTCATCCCAAAATATTTTCTTGCTACAACAATTGCTTCAGGGTCCATTTCACAGGTTATCAGTTCACCTTCTTCGGGCAAAGCCTCTGCCATTGAAAGTGCGCTGTAACCAGCAAATGTACCGATTTCCAATATACGTTTGGCACTAACCAATCGGGCCAGTAATTTTAGCAGCCTTGCTTCAATTCTCCCCGTTGTCATTTGAGGAATCTCTAGTTTTTCATAGGTCTCTTCTTCAAGTTGCTTTAAGAGATCCCCTTCGTAGCTCGTGTGATTAAAGGCATACTCTTCAATTTTTTCATCTATAAAATCCATATTATCCTTACCTCGTTTGGAAACTTTTAATAGGTTATAATTTCTGCATCCTGCACCCGCCATGCATACCACGTTGCCACAGTTTCCATGGGATGCCATTTTTCACCCAAGGCCAGTATCTTTTTTGGGGAAGGCAAGCTGCGCATTTTGTATATTTTTTTTATTCCCGCCTGAAGTCCTAAATCGCCCAAAGGCAATATATCGAGCCGGTTCAAAGAAAAAATAAGGAACATCTCTGCAGTCCACCTGCCTATTCCGTAGACAGAGGTTAGATTTTCAACCACCTCTTCATTACAAAGAAAGGGTAACCGGCGAGGCCTTATTGAACCATCCAAGAACCGGGCAGCGAGGTCTTTTAAATACTTCACTTTTTGTCCCGACAAGCCGGATTGCTTTAGCTCGGTCACGGAAATTGCTATAACTTTTTCGGGTGTTGGGGTTTGATTGTGAAACAAACTATTAAAACGCTGCGTGATTGATTCCGCAGCTTTTGTGGAAATTTGTTGTCCAATGATAGCCTTACACAAAACCAGAAAATAGTTGCGGTTCAAACTCAATTTAAAAAGACCCTTGTCGCGAATAACCCCTGCCATGACAGGATCTCTTTCATCGAAATGGGAAAGGATATTTTTTTTGCTGGGTAGTTTTTGAGCCATACAACCTTTCGCGAAAAAATCAACTTCGCCAGTCGACCTGCAAAGCTTTTAGCTTGGGAAGGTTTGGTGATGCTCGAAGCTGATCTACAGCCTGATCGCTTATTTTATTATGATAAAGGTCTAACGTATTTAATTCAGGGAAAGCTTTTGAGTGATAAATCAATTCAGCCGCATGGTCATCTAACCCGTTACCTGCGAGAGAAAGAAGCTTTAGTTTTTTAAAATTCCCTGATTCACAAAGAGCTTGTAATCCTTTTTCCCCCAAACCTGTTTTCTGCAAATAAAGCTCCTCCAATTGCGTAACTTTCCCTTCACCGCCTAAAATTCTGGCTCCCTCAGGCCCAATAGGATTGAGATTCAGGTACAAAAGTTGCAAATTCGAAAGAGTTTCCGATGACACTAAAGCCTTTAAACCTTCTGCACCAATCTGATTCCCCTGCAAGAAAAGCTTTCTAAGATTTACAAGGTTCTCAGAGGATGCCAAAGCCGCAACGGCTTGATTCGACAATTTATTGTGAGCAAGAGAAAGAGTTATCAACTTTTGCAAAGCCGGAGCTTCAACAAGCAAGCCCACCCCTTCGTCAAAAAACTCATTCTTATCCAGCCTGAGATCTTTAACCTTCCGAGTTTTGCTATAGGACAGCAAGTCCTCTATTTCTTCTGGCAAAATCTCCTTATCATTCAAATCAAGTCGATATATGGCCTTTTCATTGTTTTCTAACTCTGCCTGAGTTTCCGTTTCATTCCACACCATGGCCGTAGAGTCATCAGGCTCATCCGCCAGAATTGTAAGATTGTTTACCACTAGACTCTCAAACAAGGGGCTCATCATTTTAAAATCCATCCCTTCGTTTTTAAAAATTCGGTAATTTCCTCGACAGACTCCCTGGGCCGGCGATGCGATGTATCACAATAAAAGTCAGCAGCAGCTTGATACTTAGACTCTCTCTCTGCAAGATTCTTTTTCTGTTCATCTTCAAAACTGAGTCCCTTTTGCAAAGAAGGTCGATTGGGATCATGGCGAATTCTTTTTATTATTGTTTCCAAACTTGCTGTGAGGACAACACAAATCCCGTTTTTTTTAAGGTTTACTATATTTTCATCATTTAGAACCACCCCACCCCCGCAATCAATAATACTATTATTCGCTTTGCTAGAAACTTCTGCCACAATTTCTGATTCAAGCTTCCTGAAACTTTCCCATCCCTCTTGATCAACTATTTCAGGAATTGACTTGCAAGCCGAATCAGAAATCAACTTATCGATTTTATACAGTTTCATGCGAAGCTTTTCGGAAAGTATTTTTGAAATCACCGACTTTCCTGTGCCGCGATAACCCAGCATTACAATATTCACGGAA
>JAJDAV010000029.1 GCA_029261695.1 Nitrospinaceae bacterium
TATTGAAAGTAGGAAGGAGTTTATATTGAAAACCATGAAACGTATGAATGACTGGAATTCCTAAAACCCAACCCAGCAACCTCCCATAAAGACCAGGTCCTTTTCCATGAGTGTGAATTAAATCGGGTTTTTCTATTCGAATAATTTTTAATAACTTGAAAAACGTGAAAAGCGAGAGCCGCCTTAATACGAGGTCATGAGGCTTGACTCCCAAGGCAACTAATTTATCCCAGTAGGAACCATCCCTATGGGTACAAACCACGATGTCCCATTCCTTGCGATCCATCCGCTCCAGCAGACTATAAATATGTCTTGGGCCGCCTCCCGGCGCAGTGGTCCCACTGATGACAGCTAATTTCATGATCAAGGCCGAATGGTTAGTTTAATAAAACTATATTTAGGATTTATGAGGCGAGTTCTTTTGGGATTCATAATAGGAACGCAGAACAGCATTCATGCGAGTTTGATAACCCCGTCCATTTTGCTTAAACCACTCCACCATATCCGCATCCAATCGAACGGTTAGTTGCTTCTTAGGGCCTTCGGGGTAAATTACCTTAGCCTTTTTCCAAAAATCACGACCAAGAGCTAGGCCATCTGGAGCATTATGCCGGGTTCTGTCCTTGGACACCGCTACTTCATCTATCGATAGCTTTGTAATATTCTTCTTTTTCATCTTTGCCTGCTTTCCACGCCGAAATAATTCGACGATTTTCACCGCGCCATGTGAAGATCACAACAGTGAAATATTCCTTCCAGTGGCCCAGCGCAATCCTGCGGTCTTCACCGTATTCTTCACGATCATCAGGACGTTCTAAAACCGGATTTGCAAAAATCTTCGCGGCGCGGATAAAATCAACTCCATGCTTTCGGATGTTGGCTTCCCGTTTTTCCTCGTCCCACTCAAAGCTCATATTAAATTATAACTACTTTTGTAGCTACATTCAAACACATATTGACTAATATTTTTTGAAAACCGATAATATCGAAAGTCGAAAAAATAAGGATTCATATAACGAATTTGGCCAATGAAAGGCATAGAATGAGGAAGCTCATGCTACTAATAATAATTTCTATGAGTCTTTTTTTATCTGGCTTCAAAGGCCAAGAGGTTCGACAAAAAGGTTTTGGCGATAAATGGCCTTTCACTGTTGAATCGGGGAGAGTTGAGTGTCGAGGGTATAAAGAGATTATCCTTGTGGCCAAAGGCAAAGCTTATGCTTTGAATGGGACAGCAAGTGGTTCAAAGAAATATAATGACCTTTTTGAAATATGGAAAAAGAATCCAAAAATTCCAGGCACGAGAATCCACATCGGCGACATGATTAACATTGGACTTAAGCTTTGCAAATAAATTTGGTTAAACAATGGCCTTAAAAAAATGTAAGGAGTGCGGGAATGAGGTAAGCACAAAAGCAGAAGCTTGCCCTAGCTGCGGCGCACCGGTAAAAGCAAAGGAGATGGGCTGTTTTTCATCCCTTTTAGTTATAATCGTAGTCCTATTTATAATTGCCTCGCTCAACACGGGAAATGTTGAAAATGAAAACACCACAATTAAGAAACCTGCGAAAAAAATAGCACCACCGGCAAGAAAGACAAAAGCGGAACTACGTAGGGAAAAAATTGAAAAACATTTTAGCGCATGGGACGGGGCGCATAGAGGGTTGGAAAAAGTTATAAAATCATCAATGAATGATCCCGACAGTTACGATCACAACAAAACTGTTTATATTGATAAAGGAGACCACCTAATTGTAACAACAACCTTTCGCGGAAAAAATGCTTTTGGCGGGGTTGTTCTCAATTCCATTACGGCAGAAGTTGATTTCAACGGAAACGTTTTACAAGTTTATAGTGAATAAATAATATTAGCGTATCGCCCAAACTCCCTTTGGCCCCACGCCGAGTGGCTAGAGTTCGCCTTCGAGGTCGGTGATCGCAAGAAAATTTTCTTCCTTGACGGAGAGAGCGATGTTCGGGTCCGACTTTAAACTATCATTGATGACACTCAATAGAGTCGATGCTTTTTTGTAAAAAGGTTGTAGAGAAGATTCATCAACTTTTTCCAGCGAAAGTTTCTCGTACAATGCAACCATATTTCCTGCTCTCGAAATGGACTCACCAATTTTTTCATAGGAAATATCACGTTTTTTGCTTTCAATTGCCATTTCAGCAAATGCAATCCATGTATCCACGTCTGCAGGGGCACTTCCCATTTCAATATTATATTCGCGCATTTTCTCTTTTCCGTTTTCTTCCACTTGAGCAACTATGTTCCGTGCCCACCCATCCAAAGGCATCCCTTTTGCGGCACGACAAAGATATTTCAGTGAAAATACCAAGCGATTCATCTGACTATCTAACTGCATTCCATAATCAGAATATTTTTTGGTTTCTGCAACCTTCTCAAAAGAGTGCCACAAGCCCCCCCGCTTTTGAACTTCAGTCCGTCTTTGATCTAATGCCGCAGCTTGAGCAATACAATCCTTTTCATTACTTGCGCCTGGAGTCGAAATTGTCTTGAGTTGTTTTGCGAGCGAGGCATCGACAGGAAGGGATTCAATTTGTTTACCTGTTGAAGAAAAGAAATCATCTTTGGATTTGGTGACTGTTTCTTTTCTCACCCAAGTATTTTCTTTAAACGGCATTTGCAATGGCGCTTCTTGAGCCGCCTCTTGATCACAACCCGTTATTAAAACCCATGCAATCATGGCATAAAAAATTATCATTAAACGCTTCAATTTACACATGCTCCGCTCATTAATTTTAAAAAATGGATTTACCGTTATACACTAAATTTTTGCCCACTGCATGAAAATGAAATCAAAAATTTTCATCGCCGATCCAACGTCAAAATAACCAAATTCGACAATATTTCGACGCTTTTTCATAAATTTAAGAGGTCATAATGGCCAACCATATAACCAATAATACCCATAAAACACCATAAACAAAAGAGTTAATAAAATATCAGAAAAAAAATAATTTATGGTTTTCGAAGGCACATGAATTGCATTTTTCCTTGAGTGACGACCCCGTTCTGTCGTTAAGAGAACTATAAATTAAAGAATATCAAAGGTTTGTATACTATGAAATTTCAAAAAATGTTTTATTTGCTGATTGCAGTCTTTTTATTTTCCGGATGCGAAGTAAAAATGGGTCCCTCGCAGTTCTGGAGCAAAGTGTTCCGAACCCAAACTGATTCCAAATACTATATGGGAAAAACGGAAGACCTTGTGCAATCTCTTACCGAAGACGTTGCCGAATATGAAATTAATAAGGTAACCGTTTTTGACCTTGTGGATGAGGGGAATAAAACTCCCATTCTTGGGGAATATATTTCTACAAGAATAGTTGAAGCCATCACAAAAAAATATTTCTTTCGAGACAAGCATTTTCGCGTGGCTCAAAAAGGCGAAGTCAAATCTGTTTTGGATCAGTTAAAACTTGAACCCTCTTTCCACTACAATAAAGATGAATTGCGACATTTGGGCAAAGCCCTTAACTCGCAAGCTATCATAACCGGAAGGATTACCGACTTGGGAACGAACCTCGATGTTCATCTCACCTTGACAGATGTAATGAGTGGAGAAGTTATAGCATCTGCATCGGAACCATTAACACGAACTAAATTTGCAGTGGAGATGCTTCGGCATCATTAAGAAAGAAAACTAATCGTTTTCAATTGCCCGGCGGTATCGGGAAAGTGCCATCAAGGGAAAGAAGTGCTGGTACATATGGTATTTGATGAAAAAATGAATGGGGAATCCCGTCCCCGTAAATTCATCCTCCCACCAGGTTCCCTGCTCATTTTGGTTTTGCATTAAAAATTCTACTCCGCGTTTTGCCGCATCGCCTTTAGCTTCACCGCCTGCGATAAGACCCAGTAATGCCCATGCGGTTTGAGAGGCTGTGCTATTGCCGCGTCCGCGCAAGCTAGGTTCTTCATAACTCTGACAGGTTTCTCCCCAACCCCCATCTTCATTCTGATGAGTCTCCAGCCATTGAATGGCTTTACGGCTGAAAGGCTGATTCATATCTTCACCCATCGCGGCCAAACCGTTCATTGCCAAAAAAGTTCCATAAATATAATTCACTCCCCAACGCCCGAACCAGCAGCCATCTAATTCCTGATTATCCTTTACGAACTTTAAGGCGCGGACGACTTGCGGGTGTTCCCTTTTGAATCCCCATTGAGACAACATCCATAGAATGCGACTGGAAACATCGATGGTGGGTGGGTCGAGCAATGCCTTATGATCTGCAAAAGGCACTTCGTTTAAAACTTCCTTATCATTATCTACATCAAAAGCTCCCCATCCCCCATTTTTACTTTGCATACTGAGTAGCCAGCTCATGGCTCTTTGGCATTCAGCCAGCTTATAACGTAGATCAGGAACATCAATCCGGTTCAATGCCAGTAAAATTTCTGCGGTATCGTCGGTGTCTGGATATAACTCATTATAAAACTCAAAGGCCCATCCTCCCGGTTCAGCATCAGGGTTTTTAATCTGCCAGTCACCTCGCTTGACCACCTGTTTGGAGAGAATCCATTCAGCAGATTTTACGAGTGCAGGGTGATCTGCAGGCACTCCAGAATCCAATAAAGCATTCAAACAAATCGCCGAATCCCATAACGGCGAAACACAAGCCTGCATCCAAAGCCTATCTTCCTTTTCAAGGAGAAAACGGTCAACCGCTTCCATTCCTTTCACGCAAGCTGGATGGTCTTTGGAATATCCTAAAAAATGTAGAGCCAAAAGGGAGTTGAGCATTGCAGGTTGAATTCCAGCCCAGTCGCCTTCGTCCTCTTGATGTTCCAGAACCCATTTTTCTACTTCTCGCATTGCCAATTTTCTAAAAGGCTTCCAGGGGGATTTACCCACGAGTTTTATGAGTCGATCTAAATATATAAATGTACTTCTCCAACTCGTAAAAGGTAAGCCGTTGGGTTTAAAATCAAGATCACGATCATTTTCCGTGAACAATTCCTGAACATCGTGACCGGGAGGTAAAGAATGGACCGGTTCCAGAGAGCGCACCAGAGAAAGCGGCACCACTGTTCCACGCGACCAACTGGATATTTCGTAAATGTTAAAATAAAAACTATTAGGCAATAAAATGATTTCCATTGGGATGGCTGGACAAACATCCCAAGAAACCTGACCAAACATGGCCAGAAATATTTTTGTGAAGACGCGAGTTTTTTTTATACCCCCATTTTTACGGATTGCATTCCTGGCGCGCACCATTTCTTCGCGGTCCGCAGGTATGCCGGCCATTTTTAGCGCCATATAAGACTCAACCGTAGAGTTGATATCACATAATCCACCATGAAATAGCGGCCAGCTTCCATCCTCTCGTTGCATATGAAGCAAATAATTGACTATCTTTTGTTGCCGTTCCGTATCCAATCGATCGGTGAAATGCATGAAGAAAATCAGTTCGGCAGAAATGGTCACATTGGCTTCCAGTTCATCCACCCAATAGCCCTCTTCATTCTGGCGAGATAGCAAATAATCCCGCGACCTTTCAATAGATGAACGCAAACTATCGACGTTCGCATACCCTTCATCGGATGACAAAACGGGGTCCTCTATAATTTCTTCCATATTTTCCATACAGTTAGCTAATTAATTCAAAATAATCCCGAAAGCACTAAATTAACTCATTTTTATCCAAATATAAAGCCCTCTAACGCTGGGAGGTTTTGGGTCCAGGCGATTAAAAGCCATTTATACCTGGGAGTTTTCAATAATAGCCTTTTCGATTCGTCAAATTAGATTGACAATCAATAAAATCTCTTTTAATATAGCCGGTTTACGACATCTAAAATTTAATACACAAAGAACCGGATATAATGAAAACAACTTTTTTTGCAAAACCTGGCGAGATCGAGAAAAAATGGGTGATCATTGACGCGACAGATCAAGTGGTCGGACGTATCGCCAGCAAAGCCGCAGCAATTATTCGCGGAAAAACCAAACCAACTTTTACCCCACAAACAGATACCGGGGATAACGTTATTATCATTAATGCAGCGAAGGTTAAACTAACCGGCAAAAAATGGGATGACAAAATCTATTACCATCATACCGGTTGGTCGGGGGGAATTAAATCCGTAACGGCTAAACAAGTTTTGGAAAAAAACCCATCAGACCTTTTACAAAAAGCCATTCGCGGAATGTTGCCTAAGAACCGATTAGGCCGCACCTTGAACAATAATTATCGAATTTACGACACGGCCGAGCATCCTCACGGAAGCCAGAATCCCGAAAGCGTAACCATTTAATCCCATTTAAAGATAAAGACGGAGAGCAAAAATAATTATGGACGGCCAGATCGAACGATTTTATGCAACAGGCAAACGAAAAGAATCCATCGCCAAAGTATGGGTTCAAGCGGGCAGTGGTAAAATTATTGTAAACAACAAAACCCTTAAAGAATATTTTTGCCGCGAAAGCCTGGAATGCATTATCAAGCATCCCCTGATCACAACCGAAACTCTCGAGTCTGTTGATATTAAGGCAACGGTTAAAGGAGGCGGGCTTTCAGGTCAGTCTGGTGCTTTGCGTCTTGGAATCTCTCGCGCTCTTATTTTGACCAATGCTAGTCTACGAGCGCCTCTCAAAAAAGCAGGGTTTCTCACCCGAGATTCTAGATCCGTTGAAAGAAAGAAATACGGGCAGCCTGGCGCACGTAAAAAATTCCAGTTCTCCAAAAGATAAACCGACAACTGGCATTTTCCCTTCGTTTGCCAGCGCGTGTTTGGGCTTTGCCATGCTGCAGAGCCTTTCGGGAAAAAGACACCTCTTTTTCCAATTAACCAAATATATTAAGTAGAATCCGGAGCCTTTTATTATGATAAAAGTTGGCATTGCCGGAGCCAGCGGATATACCGGACTGGAATTGATACGCCTTTCGGTGAATCATCCTGA
>JAJDAV010000030.1 GCA_029261695.1 Nitrospinaceae bacterium
ACCCAAATCGGTGTCCATCTGTGTTTATCTGTGGTTAAAAAAGGTTTTGCTGGCAATCACAACATGACCTCTGGGGAGAGGTGGTGATCGTGGGCTTCGGGGTTGTTTTTGACGTAGAGTTGTGAAAATTCACTCAGGCCAGCGGCGGGAAGAATGTAAAACCGTTATAATTTGTATCTCCTTCCCTTCAAGCAAATAAACCAATATATAAGGTGTTCCAGCCAACACCAATTCGCGAGTGCCGGAGACTCGTCCTTCTTTCCCCATTCTCGGGTGTTTTATTAAATGCTCCGTGGCGGCTTCATAAATCCTGGAAACCATTTCTTCTGCAACTTGGGGGTTTTCTTCGGAAATGAATTCGTGGAGGTGGGTTAAGTCTTGAAGAGCCTGCCGCGCCCAACGAAGCTTCATGCAGGTTTGCCGTACTTTTTGAAAAAGTCAGCAGCTTGCTTGTCGGATGCAAAATCGCCTTTCTTTGCCGCCTCGACTCCCTTCTTTATGTGAGCCAGTTGCCATTCGTGCAAGTCAATGTACTGGTCCAGTGCTTCGTTGATAACTGAACTTAGATTGGTATCGAAAGCATCGGCAATCTGATCCAGCTTTTTGCGTTTCCCTTTAAGAGTAATAAAAGAAATTCTGGCTGCGGGTTTCGACATATCCTTCCTCCTGATAATATTAGATATTATTACATATTATCAGGATCAAAAAAAACTTAAATCCAGAAGCTTGAAGATATTTGTTTCGCTATAAGAGGCCTGACCTACTGTACCCCTGCGGGGCATGAAGGCTAAGGAAGAATATAACAGCCAGCGGCGGCTCGCCGCTACATCATTACTTCAGGGGAAAGGTGATGGTCGTGTGCTTCGGGATTGTTTTTGACGTAGAGTTGCGGCAAGTCGCTGGTGCCGAACTTGGTGATGTAGAGAAACACATGTTCTCGCGCGTTGATGCGTAACGCCCAGGGATTAAAATCATCCTGATAAAATTTTTCGTAACGCTGCATGGCTTCTTCTGTCGTCTGCCCCGATTCCGGAGTGTAATAATAATCCAAAGCGAGATCGTGCTCGGGGTTGACCTGCACATCGATTTTATATTCATCGGCTGCAAACATCACTGGCGCATTTTTATAAAGAACAAAGAAATACATTTCGACCGAAGGAATCTGGTGCTGGTTATCGATCAGAAATTGCCTCGTGTCTTCAGCTTCGGCTTCAGTTTCTGAAGGGAACCCGTAAAAGCACATAACGTGGCTCCAAATTCCTACCCGCTTGGCCTGTTCCAGGTTGATCTTTGCAGCATTGATATCGGTATCTTTTTTAACCAGTTTGATGATGCGTTCGTTGGCTGATTCCAATCCGTAATAAAGCGAACGACAACCCGCTTTATGCGCCATGTCCCATGTCTCCGGCTCTAGCAATTGCGATTCAAACCGAATGAGCGTGGTCCAATAAATATCGAGTTCGCGTTCGACCATCATCGGCGGCAACTTGAGGAAAAGTGCTGGCGGAAACGACTCGTCGGTAAACATGAAATGCTTGGCGTTGAGTTTGTTTTTTAGGTATTCCAATTCATCAACGATCTGGTCGGCGTGCTTGGCACGGAACTGGTCGATATAACCCGCACCGTGATCGCAAAACGTGCACTTGCCCCAATAACATCCTCTCGTCCCCAGATAAGGTACGAGCTTTTCGGGTGAGAAATATTTTTCCCAAGGCATGCCATCAAAATCGGGTGCTGGCAGTTGATCGACTCGTTCCTGATAAGTCTCGTTGATATGCATCTGCCCTTCTTCATCTTTATAGATGAGATTCGAGACCTCGCTCATTTTGCGTTTGCCCGCCAATGCTTCTACCAGCCATACGAGTGCGTGCTCACCTTCGTAGGTGATCATTGAGTCAAATGCCTTGCCAAAGAAATGCGGCTTCTTGGCAAACTCGTCTTTCAATCGGGTGATGATATTGCCACCGACAGTGACATGTATATCTGGGAAGGCTTCTTTGATCAATGTGGCAAATGTGATGCCCGACATCAACTGCACCGGGGTTCCTATCGAAATCCCCACCACGTCTGGTTTTTCTTTTTTAATGGATCTTAAAACCAGTTGCCGACAGATATCTGCATAAACATTGACTTTATTATCGAAGGGGACTTTTAATAAATCTTCTGAAACCCAGGGACGGTAAATATTGAGATTGCTCTCGACCGGATAAAACTGGATGCTCGCCGGGAAATAGGCTACGGAAACATATTCCATAACTTCGCGAAAAGCGTTGAGCGCCCATTCCGATTTTTCTACTTCATAAAATTCCTCGCTGCGCATGATATGCTTGGCGCGCGTCACTTTTTGGATATGGTAATCGAGATCGATATGCTGATAGTCGCTGAGCATTTGCTTTAGCTCTTGGTCTTCAGCACTTAGATTGGCTTCATTTCTCTTGAGTTCTTTGAGGCGATCTTGAATCTTGCCTTTGATAAAGAGCAGAAATCCTGGCGTGAAGATATGGTCATACATTTCCACGTTGATGTCTTTTAGCACGGTCTCGATGTTATTTTGGCGTAACACCGCCGCAAGACTCGGTAAGGCCAGATAAGGAGCCGTAGGCACCCACTCGGGCGGAAATATCAACATGACCTTCTTCATATTATATCCCTTTAAACGCCATTCATTCGAAAGGCGCTATGGTATCATAAAATGATTCCAGACTTCAGATGGCTGACAAATCTTCCAAAATTTGGGAATTTTTCAGACCTTTTATTAAGTTTTTGGAATCTAATAGGTTAATGCTAACATACTGGCATCTAATATATAAAATATAACGGGAAGCCGGGGTTACCGCACGGCCTCAACGATATATCGTCATCTTTTAAGTAAATGGAGCAAGAAACTAGTCATGTCAGAAACTGAAACCAGTGCAGAAGTAAAAGCAAAGATAATGTTGGATGAAGCAAACCTGGCATTCTCGGAAGCGTCCGAACGTAAGGACACTGCCGGTGATCGCAAGCCTGATGGATCGGCATGGGAAGAAGGTCGTATGGAAGGCGAGTATGATGAAGCGGACTACCAGAAAATTCTCGACTTACAAATGAAAGCCGCTATCGTCTGTGACGAGCACCCGGAACTGGAAGAAAAAACGGCAAAGTTGTTTGAATCTATTAATGAGACCAATGGCGAGGAAGTTCTCAACACTGTTCTCGCGGATGAAAACATTATGGTATTAAGTAAAGCCGCTGTCACAACATTCATCCTGAGATTTCCGACCGTACAGTCTTTCGTAAATAAAGGGCACCCACTTGTTCTCGCTATGGATGAGTACATGCTGGAAAACGCCGATGCGCAAAACTGGCACGACTATAACAACATCGCACAGGAGCGAGGTTGGCTTTCCTAACAAGCTGACCTATTTGTCTAAGATCGATGAAGTTTCGATATAATCTTGCAAAGAAAACCTTTAAGGGTAAAAAAATAGTCGAGCGTGGGGTCGAAGATCTTATTGATGAAGATCAGCGCGGCAACCATTCCAGCGTCGAGATTCCGAATCCACTGAGCCTCGACAAGGAAACCATCACCCCAGTTGAGCCTGTTGAACCTGAAGAGCCGAAAGAAATCTCCAGACGTGCCTTATTTTCGTTTGGAAGGCTGGGTGACTTTGCCGAAGCAGTCGAAGAGGACCACCAAAACCAGCCGAAGAAAAGCAAAAAGGAAGATGAAGAAGCCGAGGAACTGGAAACCGGTGAAACGGCAACCGATGAAGAACCCAAAGAAATAGCAGAAGAGGAAATTACGGCCCAAGAAGAAGAACCGAAAAAAGGTTTCTTCAAACGCCTTGTTTCTAAATTCAAGTCCGACCCTATACCTGAAAAAAGCTTGGAAGCAGACAGCATCTCAGAGACAAAAGATGAGTCTTTTGCTGAATCTCTCGACGCTGCCGAAAAAGATCTCCCCGCAGAAGGCATAAATATTTTTGCGCTGGAGGAAGGCGAAGAAGAAGACCCGGAATACGACCGTAGAAATTTAATACGGCAAGGTTTCCATTTCTTTGCCAAGCCTGCAGTCGAACATGTTCAGTCGAAAATTGATCACGTCAACAAAGCCGTCGACAAAATCACCAAACGCGTTCCGGTTCTGAGACCCCCTGGAGCTATATCGGAAAAAGCATTCCTTCAGGCCTGCTCACGCTGTGATGAATGCATTCATGCCTGCCCAAAAGATGCTATTCAAAGAGCTCCCAAGAAAATGGGATTCCTCATCCACAATACGCCTTATATTGACCCGATGCGTAACCCTTGTGTCATGTGTACCGATTTGCCATGCATCCCTGCTTGCCCGGATGGTGCATTGCTACCGGTTCAGGAGTTGAGTGATGTGAGTATGGGCTACGCGATTCTCGACAAGAAGAAGTGCCAGGCCTACGGTGATACTTTTTGCCAACAATGTGTGATCGACTGCCCGGTTCCGGGAGCCATTCATCAGGTGGACGACAAACCCATCATCGACAAAAATATTTGCACGGGTTGTGGTGTCTGTATGCGGTCTTGCAGCACTGTAAATATTCCCTTGGCCATCAAGATCAAACCGCAAATGGTCATCGACTATCAATTGCATAAAAAACAATTGGAAAAAGAAAGGGTCCGCATCGAAGCGGAGCGTTTGGAAGCCGAGCGCCTGGAAGCGGAGCAACAGGCCGCAGAACAGGAAAACGAAGAAGTCGATGCCGAAGGGGAAACCCGCGGGATCGAGTCGTAATACTCACTCCTTAAGCAAAATTCAGCGATTTATCCCTTGCAACTCTCCTCTGTTTTCAGTAAGTTAGTCGTTTTGCCCCCTTTACGCTTCATAAAGCGGAATTATTGGTCCAAATTTAAAGGTTATAAATGAGCAGCGAACTTCAAAGAACGCACCATTGCGGTGAGTTATCAGACAAAGATATTGGTAAGCAGGTAACTCTTTGCGGATGGATACACACACGCCGCGATCATGGTGGATTGATTTTTGTCGACCTTTGGGACAAGTATGGTTTGACACAGGTCGTATTGAATCCACAAATCGATCAGCTTGCACATGAGCACGCACAATCTATTCGCGGTAACTTTGTGATCGGTGTTGTTGGAACCGTTCGTGCCCGACCGGATGATATGGTCAACCCAAAATTAAAAACCGGCAAAATTGAAGTCTATGTAGATGAGCTGAACATATTGAATCGCTCTGAAACTCCACCGATTTCACCCTGGGAACCTCAGGACACGTCTGAAGCACTGCGCTTGAAATATCGTTTCCTGGATCTTCGCGGCCCTGAACTACAAAAAAACTTAAAGATTCGCTACGACATTACACGTGTCGCACGGAACGAACTTCACCGGCATGGTTTCATGGAAATAGAAACACCGATGCTAACGAAGAGCACCCCTGAAGGGGCGCGGGACTATCTTGTTCCCAGCCGATTGAATCCGCAAAAATTTTATGCGCTGCCGCAATCGCCGCAACTGTTCAAACAGATTCTCATGGTTTCGGGAATGGACAAGTATTTCCAAATCGTAAAATGTTTTCGCGACGAAGATTTAAGACAGGACCGACAACCAGAGTTCACACAAATCGATATCGAAATGTCTTTCGGCAATGAAAAAATTCTTTTTCAAATGATCGAAGAAATGATGGCAGCAATATATAAGGAAGTATTGAACAAAGAAATTCCTACCCCATTTCCTATTTTGAAATATCAGGATGCGATTGATCGATTTGGAACGGATAAGCCGGACATGAGAATCGACATGGAAATCGTTGATGTTGCTGAAATCGTCCGCGGAACTGAATTCAAAGTATTCGCGCAGGTATTGGAATCGGGTGGACAGATTCGCGCCTTGAATATCAAAAATAGTGCTGACTCATTATCCCGAAAAGCTCTGGACGATTTAACAGAAATCGCAAAAACATATGGTGCAAAGGGAATGGCCTGGATCAAGGTTCAGGAGAATGAACTACAGTCCCCCATCATCAAATTTTTTAAGCAGGAAATGCTCGACAAAATGCTGGAAAAACTGGGCAGCAAACCTGGCGACACTATCGTGTTCATAGCAGACAAGCCTAAGATAGTTG
Source organism: Nitrospinaceae bacterium (assembly GCA_029261695.1). Taxonomy (GTDB): domain Bacteria; phylum Nitrospinota; class Nitrospinia; order Nitrospinales; family VA-1; genus UBA8687. Next base: position 6,092 of record JAJDAV010000030.1, read on the forward strand.
CAGACGCTTTAGCGCATCTGCGTTTGGCCATTGCCAAACTACTGAACCTTGTTGACGAATCCAAGAATGCATTTATCTGGGTTACCGAGTTCCCACTGGTGGAATATGATGAAGTGGAAAAAAGACACAATGCCATGCATCATCCCTTCACCGCTCCACGTGAAGAAGATATGGATAAATTTGAATCTGATCCGGTATCCATTAAGGCCCGTGCTTACGATCTGGTTTTAAACGGAAACGAAATTGGCGGGGGAAGTATTCGTATCCACCAAAAAGAAGTTCAGGAAAAAATGTTTAAGCTTCTCGGCATTGATAAAGAAGAAGCAGAAGCGAAGTTTGGGTTCCTGCTGGATGCGCTTCAATATGGCGCTCCACCTCATTGTGGTATCGCTATGGGTCTTGATCGCATAGCCATGTTACTGACCGGAGCCGATTCCATCCGTGATGTTATTGCATTCCCAAAAACACAAAAAGCGACTTGCTTGATGACCCAGGCTCCTTCAGAGGTCGACAAAAAGCAATTGAAAGAGCTTAAACTAAAAGCCGACCTTAGCTGACATCCATCTCTAAGTGGGGCCAAAGCTGTAGACTTTGCTCCGCTACTTCGGCGATTCCTTTACTTTTTAGTTCATTCCCCCTATAAAACCGCCACTTTATGGACTAAGAAGCAATTCCCTTCTTTTTCTCGATTACGAAATTCCCTGTATTGAGAGTTTGATTCGAAAAATCACGACACTTACACGGGCTTTCGATAAACTATTTCTAGTGAGGTGATTTTAAACCTCTCTAAAATCATCTCCTCCTCGGACTCTGGAAGCAGGGTGTTCCCCCTGCTTCCAGATTTTTTTGTTCTCTCCTTTGTGATACTCTTAATCCCAACAAATAAATTCTCGGCTTTAAATGTCCCTGACAGAAAAAACTGAAAAACTAAAATCATTGATCCTTAAAATGGATCGTGTCCTCGTGGCCTTTTCCGGGGGAGTGGATAGCACTCTGGTCCTTGCCATTGCCCATGAAGTGTTGGGGAAAAACGTTCTCGCTGTAACAGCCCAATCAGAAAGCGTTCCCGACCGGGAAATGAAGGCGTGCCGCGAGTTATCTCAGGAAATTGGTGCAGAACATCTTTTTATTCGAACGAATGAAATGAGCAATCCGGACTACAAGGAAAACCCCGCGAACCGTTGTTACCACTGCAAAACTGAGTTATATTCCTGCCTCAAGAAAGTGGCTCTTGAAAAAGAGTTTCAATACATCGTAAATGGAATTAATACCGACGATTTGGGTGACTATCGACCGGGAATTGATGCGGCACGTGAAAACGCCGTGAGAAGTCCATTAGTCGAAGCAGGGTTCGATAAGCAAAATATTCGTGATCTTGCAAAGCAAATGGAACTATCCATATGGGATAAACCCGCAATGGCATGCTTGTCGTCACGCATCCCCTATGGTCAACCGGTAACCCAAGAAAAACTCAAGAGAATAGAACAAGCCGAAGACTTTTTATTGTCGATGGGATTCAAACAACTTCGAGTTCGCCATCAAGGGGAATCTGCAAGCATAGAACTGGGACAAAATGAAATGCCACAGTTCACCCAAGAAATTGAAAGTTTAGTAAAAGAAAAATTCAAGGCGTTGGGATTCCAAACCACTCATCTCGATCCGAAAGGTTATAGAATGGGAAGCCTCAACGAAGCTCTTAAAGAAAAAAAGGATTATGTTTAACATACAATTACGACCAGAAGTTAGAAAGCAACTGAAAGACCCTGATGGTTTTGCCTACGGGTTGGGGATCGTTTACACAGGGCTAACCATCACCATGGCAGGGGTGGTGATGATGCTGATTCTATATTTCAGCAAACCCGAGCATGTACTTCATCCTACCTGGATATTGTTCATCGGCCTTGGCATGGTTGTCTGGGGAGAAGTTAAAAAAGCCCGCTGCAAATAATCGGGCAACACCCGATGGCTGTGACACTCTTCCTTAGCCTTCATGCCCTGCAGGGGTAAAATAGGTCTATACCCATAAAGCTAGCAGCAACCTAGAGTTTTTAACTATATAACAGTCATTCTGGCCTCGCCCTAGTCCGCCAACTCTTTCGAGCGAAGGGTGGCTTTTTCTACTGCGTTCATCAGGGTGGCACGCAGGCTGCCTTTTTCTAGGGCGTGCAGTCCCGCGATGGTGGTTCCCCCCGGTGAAGTCACGCGGTTTTTCAATTCTCCCGGTGATGTTCCCGTTTCTCTTACAAGCATTGCGGAACCCAGAACTGTTTGCACGGTAAGCTCAGTGGCGACATCCCTTGAGAGTCCCATTTTCACCCCTGCATCGGAAAGAGCTTCAATGATCATAAATATATAAGCGGGACCGCTACCACTCAATCCGGTCACGGCATCGATCTGTGCTTCCGGGACTTCTACCGTCCGGCCTACAGCCTGAAAAATTTCATGCGCAATTTTCAAATCGGGTTTACTCACGCCTTTACCAGGAGAAATAGCTGTGACCCCCTCTTGAACTACAGCTGGTGTGTTGGGCATGGTTCTAACAACACTGAGCTTTTTCTTTTTACCTGAACTTAAAGCTTCCTCTATCTTGGAAACAGGAACCCCGGCAGCAACGGATATCACCAGTTTCTTAGCATCCATCTGATCAGCAATACCGATTAAAACTTCGTTGATGATTTGCGGTTTGACAGCGACAATAAGGACATCTGCCTTTTTCACCAGATCAAGATTGTCTTTCACTACCTTAATTTTATATTCGGAAGTTAAAAAGGTTTGTCGGCTCTTGCTCGGTTCTGAAACGAAGACATTGGACGCCTTGATCAATGAAGACGAAAGCATTCCTTTTATGATGGCTTCGGCCATATTGCCACCGCCGATGAATCCTATCTTTTTATTTTTCAACACTAGATTATTCCTCCAGTAGATTTTAATTTCTGATTTTTCTTGGCTACGCTGGTCTTTTACCAAATATTGCAGTGCCAACACGAACCAGAGTTGCGCCCTCTTCTATTGCCACTTTATAGTCACTGGTCATTCCCATTGAAAGTTCATTAAGCTCCACGCCCTGCACTTTTAAAGCCTGACAAGTGTCCCGCAATTGCCTTAAACCTGAAAAATATTTGCGTGAGTTTTCCGGATCGGGATCTTGCGGAGGAATAGTCATTAATCCTCGTATCTTGACCCCTTGCAACTGTCCAAAAGTAGGAAGTTGTTCTTTCAATTCAGAAGGCTCCATACCAAACTTGACTTCTTCTCCTGAAATATTGACTTGCAATAAAATAGATTGGACTCTTCCCTGGCTTACAGAATGCTCACTTATTTTTTTTGCAAGTGTCAGGCTATCCACAGAATGGATCAAGCTAAATTGGGAATCTAAATACTTGACCTTGTTTTTTTGCAGGTGACCAATGAAATGCCAATCTGCGTCTTGTAGACGGACTTGGTCAATTTTAGAAATGGCCTCTTGGATTTTATTTTCACCAAAGCATTTTGCTCCGGCTTGATAAGCTTCAATTATTTTTTCAGAGGGAACCTGTTTGGAAACAACAATGAGACGGATGGAGTTTAGGTCTCTGCCGACATTTTTGGCTACTTCGGCAATTTGGTTTTTTACCGATGCAAGGCTATCAGCTATCAATGAAATGGCCGATTCAGTCAGTAAAGAGCTTGTGTTCCTCGTTCACCGGTTCTTACCCGAATCGCATCTTCTACCGGGAGAACGAAGATTTTTCCATCGCCCAAATTGCCGGTCTGTACGGTCTTGACCAACATATCAACCACCTCTTCAACGGCTTCATTTTCAAGAACAATGGAGATTTCGACGGAAGGATGAAATTGAGGAACCTGGGAGCCAGTGTCTGATTTAATTTGCCCCATAGGCTTGCCAATGCCTTTGACATCGATGACAGAAAGACCTGGAACCCCTAGTTCAAAAAGTTTCTCTCGAACGGCTTCCAACTTTTCATATTTTATAAAACACTTAATCATTTTCATGGCTTAAAACCAATTTAGACCTAATCGTTAACTAACGCAAGAGCAGAACCCTCATTTTTTTCAGATTCGGTGCTTTCGTTTGCTGGCAACAATAGTTTATGCCAGTTATTTTTTTCCCATTTGCGAGCATCTCTAAAATTTTTATATTCTTTTTCTTTCTTCTTGAATTCAGGGTGGTGGCTTTGCCACGATCCATTTTTCTTGTAAGAAGGTGCAAACTGATGGCACATTTCGTGATATAGCGTCAGCTCCAAAACATAGACAGGAACAAAGTCTTGCTTTAATCTAGGATGAAGCCTGATGAGTTTTTTGTTCTCATCGTACGACCCGTAACGAAACCCGCTTTTATTTTGGGTTTTTACATCGCGCCCCCATTTGACGGTGGCATTTATTTTACCATTAAAATATTCTTTATTGAGTCTATTGAACATTGCCTCAATATCTCTCTTATCTTCTGGCAAACCATGATCTTCAGATTCCAATTCAAAATCATCTGATTCCTGGCCTTCTATATAATCTTTGATCAAGGCTTTAACTGAATCAGCAACATCAATTTCTTTTTTCACCTTGCCCAAAACTTTTTGAGTAAGGTTCTCCAAAACTGCCGATTCTGGCTGCTCGAATTCACTAAAAAAGTTTTCGTTGAACACTTCAATTTTTACTATGGGTGCTTCTGAGCTTATTCGCAATTGCCCAACATATTCAATCCCGCTTTTTTTCAGGGTAAACATTCGGGTCAATCCAGACGACTCTTGATTGTCATTGCGGTTCTTGCCTATAGACAAAGTCCCCAAACTAAAGGTTTTTAAAAGGTTTTGAACAGGTTTCTGTGTTTGATTCATCAGGGAGGCCGTGAGAAGAGTTAAGAAATTTCAAAGCAGCTATATTGAAAGAAATAGTACATCAGGAGAGCTTAAAAATCCATTAAAATTAACCGTTTAGGGAAGCCCTAAAACCTTTACAATGTTTTTAATATTCGATACTGTGGTATCTATGAAACTACTAAATATACTGCTTATTTTGTTACTTTCGACTTCTTGCTCGACCGGAATCGAGTCAAGTCGAACAATGGATTCCTATGATCTAAAGGCAGACATTGATCTTTTCTTGTCTACCAACGATTCGGATATGGAAGTACAAATCCTAAACCGTTTGAAAGGCAAAAAAGTATCTCACGAAACGGTAAAAACTCTTTTAAGGCAACAGGTAAAACCCTCTACCGAAAAACGAGGCCTTCAAACTGGGCTAAGATTTAAAAGTAATGGTAAAGAATATCCTTACGCTCTATACCACCCAAAAACTTCCAACACTCCACTACCCATGGTTATTGTATTACACGGCATGGGGGGAAGTGGTGATACCACTGTTTCCAAATGGGCGGAAAGACTGAAAAATGAGTTCATTGTTGTTTGCCCCTCCTATCCTATGGGAGCCTGGTGGTCGCGTCCAGCGGAAGACATGGTTTTGGCATTAACGGATCATGTACGATCTATATACAACGTGGATGACAATCGAGTTTTTCTTGCGGGCCTATCCAACGGTGCCATTGGTGTTTACACTATTGGAATGTTTTATCCAGACCGATTTGCCGGCCTCATCCCCATAGCTGGAAGCATCACTCCACGTTTCATGAACTTCCTTATCAATTTAAGGAACACTCCCATCTATATGATTCAGGGAGCGCATGATCCCATCTTTCCTATCCAACTGAGCCGTCGTGTGAGCAAGATACTCTCTGACATGAGGTACCCTGTGGTTTATCGCGAACATGCTGAAAAAGGAACGGCGCATGGAGGGCATTTTCTCCCTGAAAATGAAATCCCCGATTTGGTCGAATGGATTAAAAAACAAAAACGCAGTTTGAACCCAAATATAGTGAGGATGACGCGAGAGAATAATCACCTGGGGACGATCCACTGGGCACGCCTAAAGAAGGGGAAAAATCTCGCCTCGCTCGAGCTTCCCGGACCGGAAAGCCCTAAACCCAACAATCAAAATGGTAAGATTGCTACATTGTTTGCTGAACGAAAAGGCGAAAACCAGTTTGAAATAATGGGAGAAAACCTTGTTGAATATGATCTTTTTTTCAATACTGAAACGGTAGACTTCGAAAAAATAGTTACGATCACAACTCAAAAAATACAGAATCAAAATAATAAACTGGTTGCAGGTGAAAAAAAAATAAGCTACCAGAATAAAATAAAGAAAGACCTCGCAGTTTTACTCTATGGGTTTAAAAGGTTTCGCGACCCCCACCGGCTCTACGATGCGAAGGTCAACATCCTTTTAGAAACCACCCTGGTGCAATCTCTGCTATGAGTTTGGTCCCCTCCCCCGAAACCAACCCATTATTAGTTAAGTCAATGAAGCTCCTGGGTTGGGAGCGAATTACAAAAGCTCTGGCAAACCACACCTGTTCGCCTTACACGCATAGTTTTTGTCTACATTTAAAACCTGAAACGGATTTTGAAACAGCCGAAAAGCGATTGGAAGAAACGGCTGAAATGATGGCTTTGCTGGATTCCCTCGAATCGTTTTCCATGGATCGGTTTGAGGACATTCGCCCTATTTTTAAAGATGTCGATGAACAACACCAGATCGACACCAAGCAATGCCTTGTCATTATGAAACTATTGCGACTTTGCAGAAATCTTTGCAAAGATGTAGAGAAAAAGGACGACTTTCCAAATATCCAACACTGGCTGTTACAACTTGATCCGTTAAAAGATTTCCTAAATGACCTGATTCGATGTATCGATGACGAAGGTAATATAAAAGAGAATGCCACACCGGAGTTAAAACAGGCTCTCCGCGAAACGGAAATCGCCCGCAACAAACTGGAAGAAAAAATCCGCAAACTTTTTTCCAGCACAACAATCAAAGAAGCGTTGCAGGATTCATACATCACCGAGCGACAGGAACGAATGGTAATCCCCATCCGCGCTGAATATAAGTCGAAAGTTGACGGTATTGTCCATGACATTTCAGGAACAGGTCAGACGCTTTTCATCGAGCCTGCATCGGTTGTTCCACTAAACAACCAATTAAAAATCTCAAAATTGAAAGTGGCGCAGGAAAAAGCCCGCGTTTTGCAGTCACTTGCGTTGCAGACCAGTCAATACAGAGAACCTCTAGCAAAGAATATGGAAAGCCTGGCCATTCTCGATCTAATTTATGCCAAGGCCCGCCTTGCTAAAACCATGAATGCCGTAAAATGCCCGATGAACCGGCAATCTAAAATGCAATTGAAGGAGGCGCGGAATCCTGAATTAACGTTGGACGGGGAAACCGTTATTCCCAACACCATCGAATGGGAAGAGTCGACAAAAGTAGTAATAATTTCAGGTCCGAATACGGGAGGCAAAACCGTAACTTTAAAAACTCTCGGTCTATTATCTTTAATGGCTCGATCTGGGCTTTTTCTGCCTGTGAAGAAAAGCTCACAAATTCCGTTTTTCCCAGAAATTTATTCAGACATTGGTGACGATCAAAATATTCAATTAAAACTGTCCACATTTTCCGGTCATATGGAAAAAATTATTCGCATTATTGACAATGCGACCTCAGGCTCCCTGGTACTTCTGGATGAATTGGGCATAGCCACAGACCCTAACGAAGGAGCCGCGCTTGCTGAATCAATTCTTATAGAGTTAAAAAATAAAAATGTAATGACACTGGTCTCTACGCATTATTTTTCTTTAAAAATACTAGCTCAAACCCAAGATGGGTTTTTAAACGCCTGTACTGAATTCGATCTTGATACGATCAGTCCCACTTATCGCCTAATTTTCGGGGCTCCCGGTCAAAGCGCCGCTCTCGACACCGCAGAGCGATTAGGATTGCAAAAAAATATCATTGCTCACGCGCGCAATCTATATCAAGCAAAAGACAAACGCGCTGAAAGTCTCCTCGAAGACCTTACCCAGCAGCGATTGCAAATGCATCAGGATCAAGAAAAAATCAAAAGTCTAAAAGCAGAAGTTGAACAATTGAATCGGGAACAGAATCTGATCACAAAAAAACTTCGCGAAGAAGAAAAAGAATTCCAGAAAAATAAAAACAAAAAGCTACAGGCAGAAGTCCGAACGGGAAAAGCTGAAATCCAAAAAATGATCCAGGAAATCAAAGGGGAAAAAACTTTACCCAAAATAAGGAAAGTTGAAAAGAAAATTCAAGCGATGGGCAAAAGATCCTTGGATTCCGAATACGACCTTAAGGAATGGAATCTTACCGCAGACGAATTAAATTCTGGCGACACCATATTGCTTTTAAACCTGGGGGCAACGGCAACCCTTCTCGAACCTGCAAAGGGAAAGAAAAAGGTGCGAGTACGCATGGGGAACATCAACACCACCGTAGAGACATCTTCAATACGGGGCAACCCTCAACAAATTATCCCTCCCAAAAAAGACACCAAAAATTTCTCGATGAACATTGAAGCTGAATCTACAGGTGGTTCTTCGTGCGACCTGAGAGGAATGAATTCAGAAGAAGCTGAAACAAAAATGGAGGCCTTCATCAGCCATGCAATTGTAACCAAGGTCCCTCGCGTGATCATCATTCACGGACACGGAATGGGGACGATCAAATCTCTCGTCAGAAATTATTTGAAAAAAACAGGGCTTTGCAAACAATTTTTCCCTGGAGGACGCGGAGAAGGTGGAACTGGCGTTACCGTTGTAGAGTTCTGATTCTTAAAAAATCAACTTCTCTACTCTTTTTCTCAGGTGCGGAACCATTTCTTTTTCAAACCAGGGATTTTTCTTAAGCCAGATATTATTTCGAGGCGACGGATGAGGTAACACAAAAAATTCGGGATGATATTCTTTCCAGTTTTTAACCGTTTCGGTGAGGGTGGCTTTCTTTCTAGTTTTCAAAAACCAGCCCTGTGCATATTGGCCAATTAAAAGCGTGAGTTGCCTTTGCGGTATCTTTTCAAGAATAGGTCCCATCCATTTTTCGGCGCATTCGGGGCGTGGCGGTAAATCGCCGGACTTCCCCTTACCGGGATAACAAAATGCCATAGGTACTATAGAAAAATATTTTGTATTATAAAACTGGTCTTTAGATACCTGCATCCATTCCCGCAATCTGTCACCACTGGCGTCGTTCCATGGAATGCCTGACTCATGCACCTTAGTTCCCGGAGCCTGACCCACGATTAATATTCTTGATCTGGCAGAAAATGAAAAAACTGGATTTGGAGCATATGGGAGGTCGGATTCACAAAGAGTACACGCTTTGATATTTTTTTTAAGCGCAGAAATTGTGCTAAATTCACTCATGCTTATATTTTAATAAAAGGGGAAACAAAATGGACATAAAAGTTTCATCCATTGGAATTTCATTTTTAGCAGTTTTTTTAACTATTGCGGGTATCGCTTGGGCTGGGGATATCCAGACCATTACATTACGAGGGAAGGTTTTAAATCTGATGGGAGAAAAATCGCAGGTGGGAAAAACACTCCCGACCGTCCGCCTCCCTGACCTGGGACTGAACATGATTGATTTACAATCGTTCAAAGGCAAGGTGACGATTCTGAGCGTCGTTCCCTCCCTGGATACTCCCACCTGCGACAAGCAAACTCATATACTGAGTGAAGAAAATAAGGGTCTGGACAAAACTGCCAATCTAATAACAGTCAGCCGTGACCTACCTTTTGCACAAAAACGGTTCGCTAAAAATGCCAAAATAAGCAACATCACCTTTTTATCGGACTACCGGGATGCCGAATTTGGAAAAAAGACCGGGCTATTGATCGAAGAAAATCGCCTGCTTGCACGAGCTGTTTTCGTTCTGGACCAAAAGGGAATTATTCGATATCTGGAGATTGTCTCTGAGTTAGCGAAACTTCCTGATATGGATAAAGCAATGGAGTTTGCCCGGTCGCTCTAATTCTTAAGACCCAATTTTTCGGCCTTATTATTTTATCGACAAGGAAAGATTTGAACTTTACGATTAAATCAAATTTTTTGAATTTTCGCCGGCAGGAAATGTCATTCAACAAAATAGGTGTCGTGGTCGGCAAAAACGGGCGGGCTATGAAAATTTAGCAGGTGAAGCGAGTCCTCTTCCGTGGTGAACTCATGGATTGTGCTGGGGGGAACTCGAAAAAAACACCCCATTTTAAGGGCATAGGAAGCATCTCCCAGTTTCGCCTGCCCCGAACCAGACAAAACATAATACAATTCCTCGCCTTTTTTATGAAAGCTGGCCTTTTTGACCTGGTGCGGTTCGAGTTTCACCAAATAGGCTGAAAAGTTGCTACATGCATCTCGATCCAGAAGTTGATGAATTTCAATTCCCTTAAGTTTAAATTTTGGTGAAGAGGAAGGTTCTACAAACACCACGTCGTTTTTAGAACTCATGCTTTACCTTTTACTAAAAATTTTTATTGTTATCAGACAGGTCAGTTAATTAAAAACTTGTACCAATTCACTGAACACTGCCTTTTCTTTTTTCAGTTTACTTTCATTCCCTAGAACGCAGACCTTTCCCTCGTCCCGAATTTTTTCAAAAAGCTCAGAATACTTTTTCAAGTCTTCCAACTGCGTTGACAACAATTCGCGACGGAACTGCAATTTCATCTCATGGGTTCGCCCCGTGAGGTAGTCAATCATAGACGATGATCCTTTACGATCCGGTGTTAAAGGGGGGTCCATTTTCCCAACACAGCCAATTATTATTTTCTTTAATTCCTCAGGAGGAATATCCAATTGAGCCAGGAAATCTGCAATTTCATCGTAAACACCCAACGTTTCGGAGAGGTTGGGATCACGATACGAAACAAGACCATAATCGCCAGTTAAAAAATTAAATGAATTGCTGCTACCATAAGCTCCGCCGTGGACTCTAACCTTGTCCCAAAGGTAACCGGTGCGGAGAAGCCCTTTTAGAACCTCAAATTGACCTGAATATTTGAAACCCATTTCGTATAAGTTTGCGCCCTTTCCAACATGCTGCACATTGCTGGCTGTTAAAAATCCTTCATTCTTTGAAACCGTCTTAAAGTCCCATTCCTCAACTTCCGATTTCGAATCAGACAGCAGGTCGTAAAGACTATTTAAACGCTTTTCTATTTTCGCGTAATCTTTTTCCTCACAGGTTACATTGAAAAGAATATTTTGTTTTGTGAATATTCGTTCAGCAACTTTTTGAAATTGGCGTGCTACAGTCTGCGGATCTTCTTCCACCTGCTTCAAGAGTCCTTCCAAAAATCTGTAATACGTTATCCCGTCTGTTAATTCATCAAACTTTCCCACACGGGAATGATACGATTGCAATCGTGACTGCACATAGTGATTACCACTGGGAACTATTGAATCTTCCATATCTGCTTTTGCACTTCTAATGATTTCCACCAATCGCTTGCTATTTTCAAAGCTGTACTCCGAAAACAACTCATTGAAGAGCTCGAACAAGTCGCCTACTTTCTCCGTCAGCGCCTTTCCATTAAAAAACACATAAGAAATGATGGATTGTCTGTCTTGAACCGTTGCCGAGGAATAATGAGAGCAACGAATTCCCCCTGTATTTATCCCAATTTTTTTAGAAATTTCAGTATAGGAGTTTCGTTTCGTTCCCATTCCCAAAACAAGGGATCCCATAAGTGGTACGTACTGGAGCATTTCTTGCGGGACGGTGTGAATATTAAAACCGATCTGAGTGTAGGCAATGTGATTTGTAAATAAATCGTGAAACAGAATTGTCTTACCGTTTGAGCCTTTTTTCTCCAGCGGATACTTTTCTATGCTGTCAGGAACATCTTTAATTTCCAGGGAAGGAAGAGCCGCCAAAGCTTCCGGGCTATCTCCTTTCAATTGGTTCTCCTGTAGTCTGGCTGTTTCTTCTATTAATGCTTTTATTTCTTCTGCACTTAGCTCATTTTTAACTTCTTTCAGTTTCTTTCTTTCACGCGCCTCAATTTTCTTTCCTAACCCAGCGTGGGGTGTAGCTACAAGAATACTCTTATGATTATTCTCTATAAGATATCGACTGATCAAATCTTCAAAGTATCCTTGGCTGGATTTTTTCTTGATCTTGCTCATCACTTTTTCAAATTTTAAATGAGAAAACGGATCTTTACCGTACAGCCATGAGCCCAAAGCCTGAATATTGTAAACAATGCCTTTTGCAAATCCTCCAAAGTTTGCTTCACGCAAACGAAAATCCACCGAGTTAACCGCAGACCGGACCATATCTTCCTCTATTCCGTTTTTTACCAAATCTTTTAGAGTAGAGTTTATGATTCCCAATATTTTTTCTTCGTGATCAGCTTCGGTTCCCTTCAGTCCAACGGCAAAAATTGTATCCGCCCGATTATCATCAAAGCCACCGCCAATAATTTCACTGCCCAGTTGCGAATCAATCAGCGCCTTACGTAAAGGAGATGCAGAAGTCCCCAACAGGAGATGGCTCAAGATACTGAATCCAAGACAATGCTCGTAGTTCGTTGCCTTATCCAACTTGATCCCCTGCAATACGTACGTCTTTTTTTCTAAAGATTCCTGGCTGGATACTGGATAACTAAAGCTTTTCCTTTTTGGTTTTCTAAAAGATCGTTGGTGTTGAATAGAAGTATTAACCTCAATCCGATCAAAATCTTTCAAGTATTTCTCATTCAGGAACTGGAGATATTCATTTGTATCACCATCTCCATATAGGAAAAGCCTGCTATTGGAGGGGTGATAATGTCTTTCATGAAATCCCTTAAAATCTTCATAGGTTAGATCGGGAATACTCTTGGGATCGCCTCCCGACTCATATCCATAAGTCGTTGAAGGAAACAATGAATGCGCCAACTGCCGGTCTACCCAGCTTTCAGGGTCGGAAAATACGCCTTTCATTTCATTAAAGACAACACCCTTATATACAATTTTATCCTCTGGCTTTGTCAGTTCGTAATGCCAACCCTCCTGTTTGAAAGTATCTTCAGAAATAATCGGATAGAATACGGCATCCATATACACGTTCATTAGATTGAAAAAATCTTTCCGATTTCTGCTTGCGACAGGATACATGGTCTTATCAGGGAACGTCATCGCATTCAAAAATGTCTGCAAACTTCCTTTCATCAATTCAACAAAAGGTTCTTTAACGGGAAAGTTTTTCGACCCACAAAGAACACTGTGTTCAAGAATATGAGCCACGCCCGCATCATTTGTTGGAGGGGTTCTGAAAGTCGCGCTAAAAACTTTATTATCATCTTCATTTTCCAGCACCATTAATTCGGCACCGGTTCGTTCATGCTCAAATAAAAGGCAGAGGGATTTCAACTCTGCGATCTCTTCCTTCTTAGTTAGCTTAAAACCGTTATAACTTTTATTTATTTCAAAACCCATAAATTGGATTCTCCTGTCTTAAAATTTTTGGCACAAAATTCTGCTAAAATAAATATGCTTTGTGTTTTAGATGCTGTTGATCTTGGAACGATCCAACAAAGTATTATTACCTGGCTTTTATATCCAGGCCAATAGGACAATGGTCAGAACCCATGACTTTTGGGGTAATAAATGAGTCTTTGACTTTTTTCATCAAGCCTTCTGTCACAAAAAAATAGTCAATACGCCAACCTACATTCTTAGCGCGAACATTAAAACGGTAACTCCACCAGGTATATTGTTCAGGCTCCTGATTAAAGGCGCGAAAACTATCTACATACCCATGCGAAATAAATTTATCTACCCATTCTCTTTCTTCAGGTAAGAACCCAGAGTTTTTTTGATTTGCTTTAGGATTTTTTAAATCGATCGGTTTATGAGCGGTATTAACATCCCCTGTTATAACCAGTTCTTTTCCATTTTTGCGCAGCTCCTCGCAATGGGCAAGGAAAGCATCATAAAACTCCATCTTATACTGCAATCTCTCAGCTCCACTTGTTCCATTGGGAAAGTAAACATTCAATAAATCAAAATCTTTAAACTCAACCCTAATTACCCGTCCCTCACAATCAAATCGTTCAATCCCCATCCCCAGATGAACAGGACCGGGTTTCTTTTTAGTAAATATGGCCACTCCGCTATAACCTTTTCGTTCGGCAGAATTCCAGGCTGCATGATAACCTTTTGGGTTTCGTATACTCTCATCCAGATCCTCTGTCCGGGCTTTAATCTCCTGCAAACATACTACATCCGGTGATTCAGCTTCCAACCAATCAAAAAAACCTTTCTTAACGACAGCGCGCAAGCCATTAACATTCCAACTGAAAATTCGCATTAAATTTAATACTTTTAAAAGGGGTTCACAAGAAAGTAGCTCTGAAACAATTACATATATTCCGAGCTTCAAAGGGGATTAGTATAATCAATATTGAAAAAATTAAACCTCAATTTTTCCATGAATCATTTCCAGCTACCCAAGTAAAATGCCGCGAGGTAGGCTAAAAACCCAAGCCATAAGTTTCTTCCCAAGGATTGATAATGCATGAAAGAATGCAAATCCTCTTCTTTTTCGTCAAATAAAAACCAATATTCCACAACAAACCAAACCGGGGGCCCCATTGCCCACCCCCCAAATATCACATATCGAGGACAACCGGTTAGATGAGAATGGTATGTATAACCAAGACCTACCAGCACTAACAAAGGACCTAGGATTTTCCGAATTTTCTTTTTATTCCATATATTTTTATTGGGTTCAGAATCCATTTTAATTCTCGATTTAAATAGAGATTTTAAGTTACAGATTATAATAACAGCCTATTAATACAAAAAATAGGTGAAGTCGATTGGTGTGTTTTTCAAATTAAATAGGATTATATCCATGCGGTAAACACTAAATTACGCACCCGAAAATTCAACCTAAAATACAAAATAACAATTACTTACTAGCAACTCTGGATTTTAATTTTAAGCCGTGGTTTTTGATTTAAAAATAAGGTATCCTTTAATTTACGCATGTAATTTAGACTTAGGACCCAAAAAAAAATATATACAAAACAGTTATCTTAGGGAGGATAAATGTATGTGGCAATATAGACTAGCGGGTTTGAAAGCTATAACAATGTTTGCATTTTTTATATTTGCACCGGCTACCATGGCCGCAGAAGTGCCAGACCCCACTAAATGTGATGCTGATGGAGTTAGTGTTCGTAAAGGCCGTCCTGGAGTTGCCCCGGTTGAAGTGAGAGATGGTGTAGGGCCCACCAAGGAACTAATCCGCGACGGGATTTACTCGGCCGCCGCTAAATCATCTGGAAAAGTATCGAAAGAGGATAAGCGACATTTATGCCTTGCATTGTCTCCCATCAAAAATCCTGAGTCCCGGTACGCCCATAAGGATCACAGCAATTATTATTGCACACTGATCCTAAACCGAGACAGCCAGACTTATTGCTATGCAGTTGTTACTGGTGATCCTAAAAAGTGCAACAATATTGTAAGTGCAGAGCTTGAAAAAGAATGTCTTGAAAAAGCTAAATAAATTTACACTTCTATTTTAATCTTTGAAAAAGGGGGGTCCGAAAGGGCCGCCCTTTTTTTCTACCTCAAATGAGCCAGATCGAACTGGATGTCCGAAATTTAAACGTTTCCTTTTCCACTCCTCATGGAAATTTTTCGGCAGTAAATGGAATAAACTTCCAACTTCACAGTGGCGAAACCTTGGCATTAGTTGGTGAATCCGGTTGCGGTAAAACAGTAACTGCACTTTCTATTCTAAGACTTCTTCCTGAAGCGTCAGCAAAGTTTATCAGTGGAAAAATTATCTATTCAGGCCGAGACCTTCTAGGTCTAAGTTCCCAACAAATGAGAAAGGTCAGAGGAAAAGAAATTTCCATGATCTTTCAAGACCCCATGACTTGCCTCAACCCTGTTTTGACACTTGGCGAACAACTTTCGGAAACTCTTTTACAGCATAACAATTTAAATAAAAAAGAAGCACTTTCAAAATCCGCGCAGTTATTAGGAAGAGTAGAACTTTCCTCACCTGAAGAAAAATTAAAGCAATACCCTCATCAATTAAGTGGCGGGATGAGGCAACGCGTTATGATTGCTATGGCATTGGCATGCGAGCCAAAAATTTTAATCGCCGATGAACCCACGACAGCATTAGATGTTCTCATTCAGGCCCAGATACTCGAACTTCTTGAAAACCTAAAAAAGGAAACAGGAATGGCCATGCTGCTAATAACCCATGACCTTGGGGTGGTTGCAGAAATTGCAGAACGGGTCATGGTTATGTACGCAGGAGATGAAGTCGAGACTGGCCCAACTCAGAGTTTATTAAAAAACCCGAACCATCCCTACACAAAAGGATTGATCGCCTCCCGACCGCAACCCGGGCTGAATATAAAAAAAGATTTACGATTGCCTGAGATAACAGGGAACGTGCCTAGCCCTAATCAGCGGCCCAGCGGTTGTCCTTTTCACCCACGCTGCAATTGGGTCATGGATCAATGCAAAACACAAAAACCCATTTCAAAAAAATCCAATCACGACCACCAGTATAGCTGCCATCTTGAACCGGGGTCACTATAATGACCGATAATTCGTTTCTTGAAGTCAGAGATCTGAAAAAATATTTCCCTCCCCGAGAATCATTTTTTGGTAATACCGCGGGTTCTGTTCGAGCTGTCGATGGCATCTCCTTTGAGCTTGAAGAAGGAGAAACGCTCGGAATTGTTGGTGAAAGCGGAAGTGGGAAATCTACAGCCGCACGCACCCTACTTCAATTAGAACCTCCTACATCCGGCACCGTCCATTTCAAGGGACACAACCTTACCGCCCTCTCAGAAGAGAAGCTACGCAGTTTGAGAAAAGAAATGCAGATGATTTTTCAAGATCCCTTTTCATCCATTAACCCAAGAAGACGAATTGGAGACGTTTTACGCGAGCCTTTTGCTATTCATAATCTTAAAGAAAATGTCGCGGAGTCTATAAAAGAACTACTCAATCAGGTGGGGCTCTCATCTGACCATGCCCATCGGTATCCACATGAGTTGAGCGGGGGGCAATTGCAGCGCGTTGGAATTGCCCGAGCCATCGCATTAAATCCAAGTCTTGTGATTGCGGATGAACCCGTCTCAGCTTTAGATGTTTCGGTACAGGCTCAAGTCGTTAACCTCATGATGGATTTGAAGGAGAAACTGAAGATATCCTATATATTCATTTCTCACGACATGAGTATCGTAGAATATTTTTGTGACAGAGTCGCAGTTATGTATTTAGGGAAAATAGTTGAGATTTCTACTAGCGAAGAAATTTATAGAACACCCGGCCATCCTTACACCGAGGCCCTTCTCAATGCCGTTCCTGGGCTGGAACCAGAACAAAAAAAACAAAAAATAAAAATACGTGGAGATATCCCAGATCCTTCAAATCCACCTCAAGGATGCTCGTTTCACACACGTTGCCCTCTAAAAGAAAAGCGATGCGAAGAAATGGAACCCATACTTAAAGAGGTGTCACCAGGGCATCATGTTGCATGTTTTTTAAAAGAATAGCAGTAGAAAGCTAACCCTCATCACTTCCTGGTTCGGAAGGAACAGAAGAAGCATGGTGCATGATCATTTTCCAGGTTCCTTCATCCTGCCTAAACAAATTTGTTGAAAAAACTTTTGACGCTAAAACACCATGAGTAGCTATTGTATAGAGTTTTTCAATGCAAGATATCCAAGCCAGTTCTTCTGAAGAAACCACCTTAACATCTGAAATCTGGATATCCATATTCCCTGAATTCTTGAATATCCCCTGCCAACTTTCTATTATTGGCTCGAATCCATTTAAAGGATTCCAACCGGGGTGGACACATGTCACACTTTCATGTGAACTCCATATTTCCTTCATGGCAACCAGATCACGAGCATTGAAGGCTTTATAAAAACTTTCATTGGCCGTCATTGCCAACTCTTCATTTTTCATCGAATACTTTCTTTAAAAGAAGGGATAACTTTTCACCCCTTAATCAATATGTCCAACGCCGAAAAAGTTTCTTTGGATGCCCAGTTTTTCGCACCATCAACTCGCGCAGCAACTCTTCCCTGTTTATCTATCACATAAGTAAAAGGTATGGTGAAAGAGGGATAAAGTTTTTCAGCGATCCCCTTTGAATCTAAAAGAACCGGGAAGGTCAGATTGTGCGTATCGACAAATTTTTGTACCTTCGAAGTATTACCTTTGTCCAGACTTACTGCAAGCACCGTTAACCCTTGTGACCGATACCTGCGATAAAGCGTTTCAAAAGAAGGCATCTCCTCAAGGCAAGGAGCGCACCAAGTAGCCCAGAAGTTTAAAATAACAACTTTATCTTTATGGTCATTCAGGCCTTCCAGGTTTCCATGCAAATTTCTCAAGGTGAAATCCGGAGCTTGGGCACCTACTACAGGGCTTCCTGTCTTTTCATTTTGAGAAGCAACAGGGTTTTGAAATCGATAAAATAATACTATTGCCGCGACAACGAGCAACAAATAAAGCAACCCATTGTTTCTAAGATGAGAAGAGTTTTTCTCTTTTAAGACGGTCGATTTCATCCTTCAATTTTTCCTGTCGAATGCGTTGCCCCATGAGTAAAAAATACAGCAACGTGAATGCACCAAGAGATACTCCCAGAGTCGCAAGCATACTGGGGTCCATCCCTTTTCCAAAACCTTCCGACGAAATAACTTTTGGTTGAGGGTGAAAAGTCCGCCACCATAAAACTGAGAAATGGATGAAAGGTATATTTAAAAAACCGACGATCCCCAATACGGCTGCATAGCGGGCGCGCATAGAGCCGGCGTCTGTTTGAGCACGCAACATCAAATAAGCCACATATATCAGCCACAAAATTAACGTTGAAGTCAAACGCGCATCCCAAACCCACCAGGTTCCCCAAATCGGCTTAGCCCAGATGGGACCCGTAATCAAAACCAGTGAGCAGAAAATCACTCCTATTTCGGCGGAAGCATTCGCATAAATATCCCACTCTCTTTCCTTTTTCCATAAAAATAGAATTGAAGAAACAAATACGATAAAGAACGCAAAGAAAGAAAGCCATGCCGAAGGAATGTGGAAATACATAATTCTCTGGATAGGTCCTTCAGTTTTTTCTGTGGGAACAAAAAGGAATATGGCAGCCATAGCTGCAAAAAAAGTGATTCCTGTCAACCAAACCAGAATCGAACTTTCTCCCCCAGAATCTTCGTTTATTTCCTGATCCATCATCGAGATTCCTTACCTATTGCTTCTTTTAATAATGCCAAGTCTTTTTCAAGCTCTCGATTACGTTGTTTAAGAGTATAAACATAATAAATGATACCCCCCCAAACAAATGCGTTTGCAGCAAACAAGAAACCAAAATTATCCATCTAATCACTCCTCCAATATGTGGTCTATTGTCATTATGGAAACCCCAATATAAATGATATCAAAGGAGGCCGTCAAACCCACCCATTTCATCATATCGAGAAGCGGGACCCCTTCAAGTAGTTGACCGGTCATCCTCACCACCCCAATTACGATTGGAATTAAAAGTGGATACAGAAGAATAGGCAGCATGATCTCGCGTGTTTTGAGGTTGGACGAAAGAGATGACAATAGCGTCCCTAAAGCACAAAATCCCAACGTCCCCAAAAATATCACCATCAAAAGAGGACCGAGATATTCTAAAATCTCAATATTAAAAAATATCATAAAAAGAGGAAGAATGAAAAGTTCCATGATCGACAAAAAAATAAAGTTACTGATCAATTTCCCAAAGTATATTGTCGTTCGGTCTGCAGGAACCAGCATCAACCCCATCAAGCATCCGTTTTCTTTTTCAAGCATGAAAGAGCGATTCAACCCAATTGTTCCAGCAAAAAGAAAAGCCACCCACAAAACCCCAGGCCCCACCTCGCTTGCTTTTACGATGCTCAGGTTTATAGAAAAAATAAAAATCAGAATTACCAACAATGCAAAAATAAACATGGCACTGAGCAGTTCCCGGGTCTTTAACTCGGTAACAAAATCTTTCCAGACAATCGCTGCAATCTGATTAAAATATAAGTTCATGATAAATATTTTTTCATTAAGAACCAATTTCCATTACGAACTGGTTATCACGAACCGCATCAAAATACATAGACTCAAATTGATCTCTATTCACATCTGCAATATTTTCCATGAAAGCAAACTTCCCCTGCACCTGCAAGGCAACCTTGTCGCACATCTCCAACCCACAGGAGATATCATGAGTGGTCATCAATATAGTTCTGCGACGATTATGTAGCCTCTTCAAATGCTCCTTTAAAACATTAGAAGCGTGGATGTCCAAACCGGTGAAGGGTTCATCTAGGAATAAAATAGTCGGATCATGGAGAATGGCTCGGGCAATAGAAAGTCGTTGCAACATGCCTCTGGAAAAAGTTCTAACGCGATCGTTTCTCCTCTGGCTTAGCCCTACTTCATCAATGACTTTCATGGCCTTTTCTTCAGGTTGACTTAGGCCGTGCATCCGGGCAAAAAACATCAAGTTTTCCACAGGTGTTAGGTCAGCATACAGCGCAGTTGCGTGGGAGATGACCCCTATCTCTTTTCGCATCTCAACATTGCCTTCAGTGACATCGAAACCGGCTATTTTTGCTGTCCCTGAAGTGGGCTGAGTCAATCCGCAAAGGATTTTTATTAAAGTAGTTTTTCCAGCGCCATTGGGACCAAATACCGTCAGAAACTCTCCCTGCTTCAATTCGAAATCAATACCGTCGACAGCCTTTAAGACACCAAAGGATTTTCGTAGATGTCGAACCTCCATTGCGTTTTCATCGGGTTCCATTGGACATGCCTGGGAGGGGAAAAATCATCGGGATTTTGCAGACTTATTTTTTTTTCGGGCTTGCTCCAATTGATCCAATCGCTCGATTAGTTCATTGGCTTCTGCTTCAAGTTTTTTTCGAAGTTCCTGGTAATCTGATTCAGATATCTTTTCAGTATTCAGGTCAAACTCAAGCTCCTTAATGGAAATAAGAGTTTCCTCTTTTCGCACTAAAAGGTGCTTGTATTCATCACTGTCAGGGTCGACAGCTTCTACCAGCTTTTTGAGTTTCATCTTTCCAAACAGAGGAATCCCTATAACAAGTAAAATTACTACCACGAAAAGCAGCTCTAAGAAGTGGACAAATCCCATCCCTATAACTCGATCCCGTCTAATTCATCTTGCAATCGTTTGGAATATTTTCCTGGTGTCGCAGATTTTTCTTCAGGTACATCCTCGGAATCCGGCTTTTGTTTTTTCCCTATCCAAGAGTTTATAATTTTTCGAACTCCCACGCCTCCAGCAATCAGCGCAACAAAGGGCATCACCCAGGCAGTAAGATTGAAACCAAATTTTGTCGGAGCCGACAAAACGGTTTCGCCGTATTTATCCACTTGGGATTTAATGATTTGATCTACGGTAAGACCCGAATCAAGTAGTTTAGTAAACTTTGCCCGGGTTTTATCTGAGGTTGAGCAGGTACAATTAATTAAAACCTTCCCGCATTTGTCATCGCACTTGCACATCAACGCATTTTCCAAATCTTGCAAAAGTGAACCTGCTTGCGATATTTCGGGAGCGCTCACAACGAACCAAGCTGCAACAAAAATGCTCAAGAAAAATTTCAACATATGCATTTTTTACTCCTGTGCCGGAGAAGGAAATAAAGTTTCTTCTCTTCGAAAACGTTCCAGACGGCGTCTCTGTTCAAGTCGATCGGGCCACATGGAAATCATCGTACCAAATGCAATGACCCAACCGCCCGTCCACATCCAGCTCACCATGGGGTTCACATAAACTTTAATAGTAGCCGATTCGTCATCTCTAAAATCAGCAAGGATCATGTATAAATCCTCTTTCCACGTTGAAAGCACATCTACTTCAGATACAGGCTGATTCTGCCCCTTATAAAATTCTTTTTCTGGGCGCGCAGTCCAGTAATGGCTGCCGTTTCTTTCAACTTGGAGCTGAGCAATGACCCGAGTTTTAACACTGGTCGCTTCTATTGCCACCAATTTTTCATAAGTAATATCGTACCCTCTTATTTTAAAAGTCTCTCCGGTCTTAAGATGCTTTTCTACGTGAGTTCCATAAGCCTGCGATCCTGCAATACCCGCAAATATTAGAACAATACCTATATGAACGATATAACCTCCGTAGCGCCTTTTATTACGCCAGGTAACAGTCGCCAATGCTCCAAACATGGACTCCTCATGCAACCCCATTCTTGCAGCTGTTCCTTTAAAAAACTCTATTAGAATACAGGCCAACACAAACACACACAGGACAAAAGTAATATAGGTATAATTCTCAACTCGGCTTCCCAAGGGAATTACAGGGGCCAATGCCACTGCCGCAATAAATGCCGCTGCCAAAGGCTTAAAAAAATTCTTTTTCAAATTCGACACGGTAGCCCTGCGCCAGGCAATGACCGGACCAATACCAACGAGCGCCAAAAGCGCAAGCCCAATAGGAACGTTGACCTGATTATAAAAAGGCGGACCTACAGTAATTTTTATCCCGCGAACCGCTTCGGAAATAATCGGGAAAATGGTCCCCCAAAATGTTGCGAACGCAATTCCCAGTAATAATAAATTATTAAACAGGAAGCTACTTTCACGCGACAAAAAGGAATCTAGCTGATTCTCACTTTTTAATAGCGGAAGGCGAGCGATAATTAAAGCCATACAAGAAAAAAGGATTACAAAAAGAAATGCTAGAAAATAATATCCTAACGTGGCTTCATCAAATGTGTGAACAGACTGGATAAGGCCGCTACGTGTAATGAAGGTCCCAAAAATGGTCATCACAAAAGTTAAGAGAATCAAAGACATGTTCCAGACCTTCATCATGTCCTTTTTCTCCTGGATCATGACGGAATGCAAAAATGCGGTGGCAATCAATAGCGGCATAAATGCTGCATTTTCCACCGGATCCCAAGCCCAATACCCGCCCCAACCTAGCTCTACATAAGCCCAGGAGGCACCGAACAAATTTCCCATACAAAGAAAAAACCATGAGATCAGAGTCCATTTTCTTGTCAACCTAATCCAACCATCATCGAGATTCTTACTGATCAATGCTGCCACAGCAAAAGCGAATGGAACGGTGAACCCAACATACCCCAGATATAAAGTCGGTGGATGAATTACCATCCAGTAATTTTGCAGGAGTGGATTCAAACCTCGACCGTCTTCAGGCGGTAAAGGGATGCGCTCAAAGGGATTCGTAGAAAAATTTACCAAGAACAAGAAAAATATAATAATGATAAATAATACTGCCATCGCATAGGGAACAACTCGCAGATTTTTTTTACGATTCTGGAAATGAACTACAACCGTATAGGTAGTGAGAAGCAATGTCCAAAATAACAGGGACCCCTTTTGCCCACCCCAAAAAGATGCAACTTTGTAAAACGTGTCGAGTTCAATATTAGAATAAGCCCATACATATTGGAGGCTGAAGTCATTGGTGAGAAATCCTCTCCATAAACAAATGGAAGAGATCATCACGCAACCCCAGACGATTAGCGGCGTCTTATCCGCACTTAGGTAAAGGTCTATTCGATTGCCACGCGCAGACATGACATAAGCAACACAGCCATAAATAGCGGTTGCCAGAGCTACAAGTAATGTAAATTCACCAATATCATTCATGAATAAAAATAGAAGTCGGTTACCCTTTAGATAAAGGGACCCCGCTTATTTTGAAGTTTTAGGGAAGGTCAAATCGTTGTCTTTGGTAAGGCGTCCACCTTTTTCAGGCCGGGCTCCTTATACTTATCGGTACTCAGACTTCCAGGATGCATTTTACCTGCTTCTTTTTCCGCTTCATATTTTGAAGGGCAACTGGTCAGCAAAGTGTTTGCATGAAAGACACCATCTTTTCCCAGTGTCCCTTCTACAACTACCTCGCGCCCATCAGCAAACATGTCGGGCGTTACTCCTTGATAAGTTACTTTTATAGAGGACTCTTTCTCCTCAATTGAAAACTTCACATTTAAATAATCGTTGGGATCTCTTTGAATGGAACCATTAACGACATTGCCCTTAACCTTCATGCCGGCTCCGGCATAGGAGACTTTCTGGCTAAGCAATTCATCCACCGTAAAAAAATACTGTGAAGTATTACTTATCCCCATCGTAATTAAATAACCGATCGCCCCTACGATCAACAAGCTACCTACCAAAAATCTGACTTTTTTCTGCTTCATAACCGGTTCTAATCCTTTGGAAAAAGGTAATATACATAATCATTTAAGGCTTTTTTCATAGTAGCATCAGGAATTTGGACTTGTCAAAGCAAATCCTTTGGACTTGTCAAAGCAAATCCATTGAAATCGAAAGAGGTATTTACTCTTTCTACCCAAATCACTCAAGGTTGCCTATATATATAATGAAACAATCCCAATTTTATCCTTTTTGAACCAATTTCTGCATCCGCAATCCCAAAGACCCACCTGGACCTCCTTTCATCCGTTAAAAAATTCTGAAAGTGTCAGCCCCCAAAACCCCAGAAAATCTTCCAAAAATCCAAGACCGACTTCTAATAATATCGAGAAAACCCTGTTTTAATAAAAACTTATACGATTTTCACCTTCCCCAAAAACAGCATTTTTGTCTCCTTTTATGTTGACAGTTTGTCGGGTTATGATAGGATTGTGTTCTAAAGTGTCTAGAAATGTAACTTTATGTCACTTTCCGTCAAACTTGCAGGTAGAGTAATGAGTAGTTTTTTAGGTACCTACAACATCAGTCTGGATGACAAAGGCCGTTTTAACGTTCCTGCGAAATTTCGCGGAACTTTAGAGCAGTCCGGCCCACAACTGGTGGTGTGTGCCATGGAGCCATTTCTAGTAGTTTTCCCACAAAAAGAATGGGCCCAAAACGAAGACAAACTTAGTTCTCTTAATGCATTTGATAAAGAAGATCGGACCCGCCTTCGAGAATTTTATTCACGTGCCACGGACTGTGAAATGAAGTCTGGAAAAATTCTATTGCCTCTTAATTTGAGAGAGTTCGCCGGGCTCAATAAAGAAGCCGTACTGGTGGGAATGTCTAAAACATTTGAAATCTGGTCTCCCGATAGATGGGATAAACAGGGAGGCGAGTAAAGGAACGAGGCTTCGGTAGTATTTTTTATTTTACAACCATCGAATCGTCTCGGAAAGATCATGCCAACGTACCACGAATCGATAATGAAAAATGAAGTGCTTCATTATCTAAATATTCACATGGAGGGTGTAATCGTGGATGGCACATTAGGGGATGGAGGTCATACGGAATTCATCCTTAAAAACACAGGGCCGAAAGTCAGAGTGCTCGGCATTGACCGAGATCAGTCTGCCATTGAAAGAGCCAGGGAACGACTAAATTGTTACCGGGACAGGGTAACGTTTGTTCACGGTTCCTTGGAAAACCTGCGGGATATTGTAACTCAATCAGGCTTAACTAAAATCAATGGTCTACTGCTTGACTTTGGTGTCTCCTCCCCCCAATTAGACACGCCGGAACGCGGATTCAGCATTCGAAATGATGGGCCTCTCGATATGAGGATGGATAACTCGCAAAAAACCACAGCAGCAGATCTTCTCGAAAAACTTAAGGATGCCGAATTGGTTTCTATAATAAAAAATTTTGGTGAGGAGCGGTTTGCAAAAAGAATCGTGCGCGCAATTCGCAGGGAGCAAGAAATAGCGCCAATTACCACAACATCGCACTTTTCTGAAATTATCTCGCGAGTAGTGCGGTCGCCGAGGCACTCGAGGATTCATCCTGCAACAAGAACTTTTCAAGCTTTGCGCATAGCAGTTAATAACGAGCTTGAGCAAATAAAAACTGTATTAAGCGATGCGATTCAACTTCTTGATTCTTCGGCGAGGATTGTAGCGATCTCTTTTCATTCTTTGGAGGATAGGATCGTGAAAACGTTTTTTCGTGCGGAAGAAAAAGGCTGCACATGTCCGCCCAAAATTCCAATTTGTATTTGTGGCAACAAACCGACTTTAAAAATTCATACACGTCGCCCCATATGCCCCTCAGAAGAAGAGATTGCGCTAAATCCCAGATCGATCAGCGCAAAATTGAGGGTGGCGGAAAGAGTATATGTTTAACGGTTCTCGGCTAATAAATCATGGGAAACTTCACATTGCGCCGAAAGGTTTTCGAATGATTTTTCTCATTTCCATACTAATGATGCTAGCTGCTTTAGCGCTGGTTTGGCCGAATGTGAGAAAGGTGAAATTGTCTTACGACTATCAAGCTCTTGCGGCCGAACGAGAAGAGCTATTAAGCGAGAACCATCTTTTGCGCTTAGAGAGAGAAACCCTGCAATCGTTGTATCGAATTCAGACTCTTGCAAAAAATGAAGTCGGGATGATTGAGCCGAAAAAAGGGCAAGTAACAACTATTTTCTTAAAATAAAGTTATGGCAAAAAACAAAAAACCAGCATCAGGTTCCTTTCGAAGTGTGGTTAAGACTAGATTGATTTTTGTGTCTAGCCTTCTTCTTCTTTTTGCGATCACTCTTATTGTTCGACTTGCAGATCTGCAAATCGTTCAACACGAAGCTCTTTTGGCAAAATCAGAAAAGCAGCCTTACCGCGGGACTCTGGAAACTCATTTAGGGCGAGGAACCATTTTTGACCGCAACGGTAATGAATTGGCTACCAACCTTGAAGTCGAATCCGTATTTGTTGTTCCCCAGGAAGTGAGGGACAGAAAATATACTTCCAGGGTGCTCGCCTCAACTCTGAATCAAAATTACAATCGCATTTATAAGGAAGTATCTTCGGATAAAAAATTTGTATGGATTAAAAGAAAAGTTTCGGCGGATGAAGCTATGCATCTTAAGAATTCCGCGCTTTCGGGAGTTAAATTCCGGTCTGAACAAAAACGGTTTTACCCGAAACGTGAGTTAGCGGCCAACGTCATTGGTTTTGTTGGGACTGATGATTTGGGCTTGGCTGGGATCGAGCATACTTATCAGGAAAAATTAAAGGGAATTGTCTACTCCCAACCCATCGAGCAAGATGGCAAGGGAAGAAATATTCAAATCCTCAGTAATCTTTCCCGCTCCACTTTGGGTAATTACGACTTAATGCTCACGCTGGATGAGGTTATTCAATTTACTACCGAATACCATTTAAAAAAGCAGGTAGACAAATATAAAGCAGACTCAGGAATGGCTGTGGTTATGGACCCTAATTCCGGCGAAATTTATGCGATGGCAAACGTGCCTCAATTTAACCCAAACAATTTTAACGGGTTTACGGCGGAGGCAAGGAAAAATAATACCGTTGTTAGTTCATACGAACCGGGTTCCATTTTCAAGCCCATTGTTGCTGCCGCTGCTCTGGATAAAGGTATAGCGCAACCTCATGAAAAATTTTTCTGTGAAAATGGGAGTTTTAAGATCGGTGGAAAAAATATTGGTGAGGCTTCTGGTCATCAATTTGGATCTCTCAGTATGCAAGAAATTATTGCCAAATCGAGCAACATAGGAGCGATAAAAATTGCTCAGAAACTTGGCAAGGATTCTTTCTACGAATACATTCGGAAATTTGGTTTTGGCGAAAAATCAAAAGTTCGTCTACCTGGCATATCTCCCGGGCTTTTGGGGAAAAGACAAGATTGGACAGAGTTTTCATTGGCTTCCATATCCTTTGGGCACGAAATAGCGGTTACTCCCTTGCAAATGGTTGTAGCGCTAAGCGCCATTGCCAATGGAGGGACCTTGATGGAGCCGCACATAACCAAGGCATTGATGCGAGATGGAAAAATTGTTGAGGAAATCAAACCGAAGAAAATCCGGCGTGTCATTTCTGAAAAAACCAGCCGGCAGATGATGGAAATTTTGAAATACGTTGTCAAAGATGGGACGGGGGGGAAGGCAGCTGTAGAAGGATTTGATGTGGCGGGGAAAACCGGGACCGCGCAGAAATACATTACGGAAACCGGATCCTATTCCAAGACAGAGTTTATTTCTTCATTTATTGGCTACGCGCCAGCAGATTCTCCGCGCTTAGTAATACTGGTGATGATTGATAACCCGAAGGGCTTGCATTGGGGTGGTGTTGTTGCGGCCCCAGTGTTTAGTGAGATCGCTAAAAAATCATTACGTTATTTAAATGTTCCTTCTAGCAAAGAACGTGTTTTCATTCTTGACCGAGCCTAATGATAAAAACTGCGCCAATAGAATGCTTTTTATTCGATCAAAGTGATTTTTCCATTGGAAAAAATATGCCTGAAAAAAATCTAGAGAATTTGATTGCGGGAATTGAAATCGTGAGTTCTGTCGGAAATCGAAACCGCCAAATCGAAAACATTGTTTATGACTCCAGAAAAGTGAAATCAGGAGGACTGTTCGTTGCAATTCCAGGAGAGAAACACAATGGCGAAACTTTTATAAAGGAAGCGCTGAATAAAGGGGCGGTTGCAATTATCATGCAATCCTCATCACTTGCTTCGCTTCAAATGGATCAAAAAAACATTACCGTTTTAGGTGTTGATAGTTCCAGAGCGTCTTTGGCAAAAATTAGCGCTAATTATTTTGGCCGCCCTTCTGAGGAGTTGAACCTGACAGGAATAACCGGAACCAACGGAAAGACCACCCTAACCTATATTCTGGAATCTCTTTCTAAGGCTGATGGAAAGCAAGCGGGAGTAATCGGAACTATAGATTGTCATTTCGGAGAAACAAGAATTCCTTCATCCATGACAACACCTGAGTCTCTCGATCTTAACCAGCGCCTTAGGCAAATGGTAGATGCTGGAATCTCGGATTGTTTTTTAGAAGTGTCTTCTCATGCGCTAACTCAAAAACGTGTTTACGACATGAGTTTTGAGGCAGGTATTTTTACAAACCTGAGCAGAGACCATCTTGATTTCCATAAAAACATGGAAGAGTACAAAAATGCAAAGGCTAAACTATTCCGTGAGAATACGATTAAAACCCCTATCGTTAACATCGACGATCCTGCTGGAAGTGAGCTTGCTGAAGAGTTAAATAAAAACGTTTGCACGACCGGAATAAAATGTTCTGCCGATTTTTCTGCGGAAAATATTGTCCTTAATGCAACGGGAAGTCGCTTCACGCTAAAAACCCCTAAGGGTTCTATCGAGGTGCAAACCAACCTCCTCGGCCAGCATAATATTTACAATCTTATTTCTGCGGCGGCCTGGGCCTCAGTTCGGGGCATGTCATTAGAGACCATTCAAAATGCATTTCAAGAAATACCTGAAGTTCCGGGTAGGTTTGAATCTATAAATTGCGGTCAAAATTTTTCTGTACTGGTCGATTACGCTCACACGGAAGACGCTCTTTCCAAATCGATATCCGCAGCTAAAACTTTTACCAAGGGAAATGTAATAGTTGTTTTCGGTTGTGGTGGAGATCGAGATAAAGGGAAAAGAGAAGGGATGGGGAGAATAGCTTTAGAAAAAGCAGATTTGGCTATCATTACCTCTGACAACCCGCGCACAGAAGACCCTGACCAGATTATCTCTGACATCTGCAAAGGCATTCCAGACAAAGCTTCATACTCAACGATCACAAGCCGGCGAGAGGCCATTGGTTATGCAATCAAGCAAGCGAAAGAAAATGATCTTATCTTGATTGCAGGAAAAGGACATGAGGATTATCAGATTTTAGGTGAAAAAAAAGAGCGCTTCGATGATCGGGAGGTTGCAAGAGAGTTTTTAAGGGAACGAGCTCATTGATAACAGGTAAAGCGAAAGACTGCCTGGAAGTAGTGCAGGGAAAACTATTGCAGGGTAAAGAAACGAAGATGTTTCGGGGAGTGTCCATAAATTCCCGGACTACCAAAAACGGAGAATTGTTCGTGTGCATTAAAGGCGAAAATTTTGATGGCCACAACTTCCTTGGCGAAGCTATCAACAAAGGCGCCGCGGGAGTTCTGTTATCTGACAGCTCGATGCTTTCAGAAGGAATGATCGCTGAAGAAAGTTCTCCGTTTGTAATTCAGTCTAAAAACACCTTACGGGCATTGCAAGACCTTGCCAGCTATCAAAGATCGCAATTTCCTTTTCAGGTTGTTGCGATAACCGGCACGAATGGCAAGTCAACAACCAAAGAAATGATCGCCTCGATAATGGAAACAAAATATAAAACACTCAAAACTGAGGGGAACCTCAACAATCATATTGGTCTTCCTCTGACCTTATTGGCAAGAAAGCCGGAGCATGAAGTGGGTGTTCTGGAAATGGGGATGAGTGCTGCCGGAGAAATCAAGCGACTTGCAGAAATAGCCAAGCCCGATATAGGCGTGATAACAAATATTTCCGCAGGTCATCTCAAACAACTTAAGACGGTAAAAGAAGTTCAAGCTGCGAAAGGAGAATTGTTTGACTCCCTCAATGAAGGAGGAACGGCAATTATAAATGCAGATGATCCTCTGGTTCTTGAACTGGCAAGTCCTTTACGCGTCAATAAAATTACTTTTGGAATAGAGAGATCAGCGGATGTCCATGCAAGCGACATCCAAAATAAGGGGAGCCTTGGGTTCACTTTTACGGCGAAGATCTTCAACCAAAGCGTGCCTGTCAATATTCCGCAAATTGGATTTTGCAATATCTACAACGCCTTAGCCGCATTAGCCGCAGGCCATGCCATGGGCATATCTGGGCAGCAAATGAGCAAAGGGCTGGAGGTGTATCAACAGATCCCTCAAAGAAACGAACAAATAATTTATGAAGGAATAACTCTCATCAATGATGCGTACAACGCAAACCCTCAATCAATGAGAGAAGCATTAAAAACTTTAAGCGGACTCAACACTCAAGGGAAACGGTTTCTGGTCATTGGTGACATGCTGGAGCTTGGGCCTTTATCTCAATCAGCACATCATGAATTGGGCGAAGAGATAGCGCTTTCAAACATAGATAACTTGGTGACAGTTGGTCCACTAGCAGCATTGGCGGCAGAAAGCGCAGAGGCGAATGCGGCGAAACGATTGCAAATTGAAAAATTTAACACACATGCCCAGGCAGTGAATTACTTGCAGGGAAAAGTAGAAAAAGGCGATTGCCTTTTAATCAAAGGTTCTCGCGGGGCAAAGATGGAAAATATTATTCGGGAATTTTTAAACACCTAAAGAGCGGAACAATTAAAAAATGTTTTACCACTTGTTTTACCCACTTAGTTCTGAATATTCATTTCTGAATGTATTCAAATACATTACATTTCGCTCTGCTTATTCTGGCGTTACGGCGCTGGTGCTTAGTCTGGTTCTTGGTAACTTCATGATTCGAATGCTACAAAAATTTCAAATTGAAGAAAAGATTCGCAGTGATGGCCCTGAACACCACGCATCAAAGTCAGGGACACCGACAATGGGTGGGCTTTTGATACTAACCGCATTTCTGGGATCCACTTTGTTGTGGGCTAATCTCGAAAATCGTTATATCTGGCTCATCGTTTTTTCGGTAACTGGTTTTGCTGCAATTGGATTTCGCGATGACCTTTTAAAATTAAGAAAGGGAACTGGCATTTCTGCGAAAGAGAAACTCGTTTTACAGATATTAGTTAGTTTAGCGGTCGGCATTTATTTGCTCTATTTTGATCCCGCGCGCTCTGAATATGCCACACGTTTATCTGTGCCGTTTTTCAAAGAACTTCAACCCGACCTCGGATTTTTATATCTTTTATTTATCATCTTCATAATGGTTGGCACATCCAATGCGGTCAACCTAACTGATGGTCTTGATGGTCTTGCTATCGGCCCGATAATAATAGCGACTCTCACTTACACGGGAATCGTCTACATTTGCGGCCATGTCAAATTTGCTGAATACCTTCGCATTCAATACATAAAAGATGCAGGTGAAATTGCTGTTGCAAGTTCAGCTGTTCTTGGAGCCAGCTTGGGGTTTCTTTGGTACAACTCCTACCCAGCTCAAGTATTCATGGGAGATGTTGGTTCATTGTCTATGGGAGGCCTGATAGGAACCATAGCAGTGATAGTTAAGCACGAATTACTTTTAATTCTCATCGGCGGTATTTTTGTTATCGAAGCCTTGTCGGTAATCATTCAAGTGGCTTATTTCAAATACACCGGAGGGAAGCGCTTTTTTAAGATGGCCCCTCTCCACCATCATTTTGAAGAATTAGGATGGTCAGAACCAAAAGTAATTGTTCGTTTCTGGATTGTTGCTGTTGTTCTGGCAATGATCAGCTTGAGCACATTGAAACTCAGGTAAATATGGACTTAAAAAACAAAATCGTTTCTGTAATTGGTTTAGGGAGGACGGGTGTTGCGACAGCCAATTTCCTTAGCCTTCGAGGCGCGAAGGTTTCCATTTTGGACAGGAAATCTAAGGAGCAACTTTCTGAGCTATCTAACCAACTTTTACCGGATGTGGATACTATTTATAACAACAGCGACCCGTTACCAAATTCGGAATTAATAGTGATAAGTCCGGGTGTAGATATCGAGTCTGAATTCCTTCAGGGCTTTCGCAAAAAAGGAATTGAGATTATCAGTGAAATTGAACTTGCCAGCAGATTCAATGATGTCCCAATGATTGGTATTACGGGAACCAATGGAAAATCTACTTGCACAAGTTTGATTGGTGAAATTCTTCAAGAAGGAGGGAATAACACCCAGGTAGGTGGAAATCTGGGGACGCCTTTCATTTCACTCTTAGGCAAAGGGCAAGCAGATTATCGTGTGCTTGAAATTTCAAGCTTCCAAATGGAAACGACCCGTAGTTTTCACCCTAAGATTGCCATTGTTTTAAATATTACGCCCGATCATTTAGACAGACACGAAAATTTTGATCAATACGCAAGTCTGAAAGAAAAAACATTTGAGAATCAAAATGCAAATGATTTTCTTATTTTAAATTATGACGACCCCAACACTCGTCCTCTGGGGAAAAATTGCCCGGCAAAAAAAATCTACTTCAGTATGAAGGATGAGCTCGAAAGTGGAGTCTATTTGAAAGACGGAGGGGTTTTTGCTTCTATTAATGATTTTCAGGGAGAAATATGCAAATTGAATTCTCTCTCCCGTGGATTGCGCTGGCAGGTAGAAAATGTTTTGCCTGCAGTGGCAACCGCCCTGCTGCTCAACATATCAATAGAGATCACAAAAAAAGTCCTGGGAAGGTTTGCAGGACTAGAACATCGACTGGAATGGGTATGCAATCGGGATGGTGTTGACTTTATCAATGACTCAAAAGGAACCAATGTAGGCTCCGTTTACAAGTCGTTAAATACGTTTGACCAACCAATTATTCTTATCGCCGGAGGTAAAGATAAAAATGCAGATTTCTCCGGCTTAAAAAAAATTATGCAGGAAAAAGTAAAGCACTTGATTTTAATTGGTGAAACACGACCAAAATTTAGAAGTGTCTTGAACGGGTCCTTGGGATATGAAGAATCTGATTCGTTAGAGGAAGCTGTCCACATTGCAAAAGGAAAAGCCGAAAAAGGAGATGTTGTTCTTCTTTCCCCGGCTTGTGCAAGCTTTGACATGTTTAAAGATTATATCGATCGTGGGAATCAATTTAAATCTATAGTTAACAATCTTGGAGAATGACAAGCATTGAACGAAACTCGACAAACAGGTTGCGATTCTATTCTCTGCGTCACCGTAGCTATTCTGGTTCTAATAGGAATTGTGATGGTATTCAGCTCAAGCGCTGCTTACACAGTAAGAGATCACAACGATTCCTACTACTTCCTGAAACGACAGGTCCTATGGTGTCTGCTGGGCGCAGGTCTACTTTTAATCACGAAAAACTTGGATTACCACAAGCTCCACCAGTACACCTATCCCATAATGATTTTCACATTTCTATTATTGATCATAGTAATGTTTCCCGAATTCAGCAAAAAGGTGGGAGGGGCAAGGCGCTGGTTGACTTTAGGGGGAGTTTCATTCCAACCCTCAGAACTGGCAAAGTTTACTCTCGTCTTATTTATCGCCAAGTCGCTGGTAAAACGTGCCGACAAGCTAAGAAATTTCGCCTACGGTTATCTACCGAACCTGATCGTTTTGGGATTCTTTTTTATACCCATCTTGTTCCAACCCGATTTTGGAACCGCCATGATTATTTTCGCGGTCACCTTCACAATGCTTTTTATCGCCGGGCTAAGGAAAAAGTTTTTATTCCTTTCTATTCTGGCAATAGTTCCATTTATAGCATCGGCAATTCTAACTGCCGAATATCGAACTCGAAGAATTATCGCTTTTCTCGACCCATGGGAAGACCCTTCGGGGATCGGGTTTCAGGTTATTCAATCCTTCTATGCCTTTGGGCGAGGGGGCTTTTGGGGAACCGGATTGGGAGAAAGCTCTCAAAAACTTTTTCGTCTTCCAGAAGCGCATACGGATTTCATTTTTTCAGTGATCGGGGAAGAGCTGGGATTTATCGGAACAACAGGAATCGTCCTCTTATTTTCGATCTTTATTTGGAGAGGATTTATAACGGCCTACAGAGCCAAAGATCCTTTTGGGACTCATTTAGCAACAGGGCTGACTCTTTTAATCGGTTTGCAGGCTTTTATAAACCTGGGGGTCGCTTCAGGTCTTCTTCCAACGAAAGGATTGACCTTACCATTTATAAGTATGGGAGGGTCTTCAATGTTGGTAACGATGCTTTCTGTGGGAGTAATACTAAATATTTCAGAGCAAGCTGCAAAACATTGATGATGAATTAATGAGGAAACGAGTTGTCATAGCCGGTGGCGGAACAGGCGGTCACCTTTATCCAGGAATTGCTCTAGCCAGAGCACTTATGAGGCACGATATGGATATTGAAATTTCTTTTGTTGGAACCCAAAAAGGTATCGAAGCAAAAGTTTTGCCCCGCGAGGGTTTTAATTTAAAAACTATTCTTTCAGCCGGTTTGATTGGCAAAAAGAAAATTTCCCGATGGGTGTCGTGGTTTAAGCTTCCAATTGGAACTGCCCAGTCTATGTGTTTTTTAATTAGAAAACGTCCCGGTCTTGTTGTTGGTGTAGGAGGATATGTATCTGGCCCGTTGGTCCTCTCTGCATGGATTCTTAGAATCCCCATATTAATACACGAGCAGAATTCCATTCCCGGAATGACAAATAAATGGTTAGGGAAAATTGCCGACAAAATCGCTGTTTCATTTAAAGAATCGTCAGCATCATTTCCAAAAAACAAAGTGGAAGTTACGGGAAACATGATTCGTGAAGAGTTCTGCCAGCCAAAAGAAGCCTCATCAAAACCTGATGGACCGTTCCGAATTTTGGTTCTTGGAGGCAGTCAAGGTGCTCATTCCATAAATATGGCTATGTTGGAAGCATTGCAATCTATCTCAGATAAAAAAGGAGAGCTTCATATTACTCATCAAACCGGCGAAGCAGATTTCGAATTGGTGAGCAAGCAGTATAAGGCAAGCGGCTTCTCTTCAGACATCCGCCCATTCATTGATGACATGGGTGATCAATATAGACAAGCGTCTTTGGTTATCTGCCGAGCGGGCGCAACAACACTAGCTGAAGTTACAGCATGTGGAAAGATGTCCATTCTAGTTCCTTTTCCACATGCCGCGCATAACCATCAAGAAAAAAATGCGCGTGTTCTTGAGGCTGCTAATGCTGGAGAGTTGGTTTTAGATGAAGAGCTTTCAGGACCTCGTATTGCGAATTCAATAATTCAGGCAATGGAAGACCCAGAGCGTTTAGAAACCATGGAAGAAAATAGCTACAAATTGGGGAACCGAGACGCGACCGAAAAAGTAAGGCTCCTTTGCATGGAGTTATTAGAAGAAACTTACAAAAAATCGGGAAGAACAAAAAAAATGCAAGGGAATTATGTTTTGTCATGTTTCTAGGAAAAACACAAAAGATTCATTTTATCGGAATCGGAGGTTCGGGAATGAGCGGAATCGCTGAAGTTTTAATTAATCAAGACTACGAAGTAAGTGGTTCGGATCAATCGAAATCTTCTGTGACTGATCATCTGGAATCCTTGGGTGCTGATATTAGCTTCCAGCATATGCCGGAAAACGTACGCGACAAACATGTGGTGGTGGTTTCCAGTGCTATCCGAAATGACAACCCTGAAGTTAAAGCAGCCAGAGAACAAATGATTCCGGTAATACCCAGAGCAGAAATGTTGGCCGAGCTTATGCGAATGAAACATGGAATCGCAATTGCGGGGACTCATGGAAAAACAACCACTACTTCTCTGGTGGCAACAGTATTGGCAGGAGGTCATCTGGACCCAACAGTAATTGTTGGAGGAAAACTCAAGAACATGGGTGGACATGCAAAATTAGGACAAAGCAAATTCCTGGTTGCTGAAGCAGATGAAAGCGATGGGTCTTTTTTAAAGCTCTCTCCCACTCTTGCAGTGGTGACTACGTTGGATGAGGAGCATATGGATTTTTATCACAATATGCAGAATATGAAATCAGCTTTTCTGGAATTTTTAAACAGTGTTCCTTTTTATGGAACAGCTATTTTATGTCTGGATGATCCAAATCTACAATCGCTTCTACCAAAAATTGAAAAAAGAACCATTACCTACGGTCTAAAGACTCAAGCGGATTATACAGCGCGGGAAATATCCTTTAGTGGACTGAAAACAAATTTCACCGTTTACCATCAGGGCAAAAAACTTGGAAACATTTCATCCAGCTCTTTAGGAAACCACAATGTCTGTAACACATTAGCAGCGATCGCCGTGGGAATGGAGTTGAATATGGAGTTCCCTGCAATCGTTGATGCTCTTAAAAATTTCACAGGTGTTCAACGCCGATTCGAAATCCTAATGCAATCAGAATCAGTAATTATCGTGGATGATTATGGTCACCATCCCGCAGAAATTCAGGCCACCTTGGAAACAGCAAAAAATGTCTGGCCGAATCGAAAATTAGTAGTGATTTTTCAGCCGCATCGTTTTTCTAGAACCCAGCATCTTTTGGAAAATTTTTACTCATCATTTAATGATGCAGACGAATTAATTCTTTTAGATATCTATGGCGCCGGCGAAAAACCTATAGACGGAATTGACTCGCGAAATATGGCACAAGGAGTTCGAGAGTTTGGACATAAACACGTGGACCATATAGAAAGTTTGGATTCTGTGGTTCCACATTTAAAAAATTCTCTGCAACCCGGAGATGTAGTTTTAACTCTGGGAGCAGGAAATATCGGGGAATTGGCACACAAGCTTGCCGCTCAATTCCATGATTGACAGCCCCAAAACAGAGAGGACTTTCATTTATGTTGAACGAAGCATGGAAACGAAGATTAATTCATATCGCACATTCTGGATCTGGGAAAGAATTTAATCTCAAAACCAGAATGGAGTTTCCGAAAACCGTTCTGGGACAAAAAATTAATCAGAGTAAAACTATGACCCAAACATTTCCCTGGTTACACAAAATAAAAGGCAAAGTCCTTCAAGACGAGTTACTTGCTAGCCATACTTCCATTCAAATTGGAGGCCCTGCAGATGTTTTGATATACCCCGAAGACACGCGGGATATACAAACCATTTTAAAAAACAGAGGGAAAACCCCCATATATATTTTAGGGGAAGGAAGCAATTTATTAGCAAGCGACCGTGGAATCAGAGGGATAGTTATCTCCTTAAAAGATTGTTTTAAAGAAATAAAGCGCCCTCTTTTCTTCAAAAAAGAAGAAGGACAAAGACGAGCCGTTATAAAAGTGGGCGCGGGCGCGAAAATGTCCTACCTGGCAAAACATGCCGCCCGCTTTTCTTTAACGGGAATTGAGCAACTCGTAGGCATACCTGGTTCTTTGGGAGGTTCGGTAGTTATGAATGCAGGAGCGGAAGGAGTGGAAATAGGCTCAGTTCTTCGTAGCGTAACTCGAATTACCCGAAACGGTGAAATCGAAACATTAAAACGTCAAGATCTAAACTTCGAGTACAGAAAAACTATTTTCCCTGATGAAGCAGGAATAATTATTGAGGCCGAAATTGAACTGGCAGAAGGTGATCGATCAGAAATTATGGCGACAATGGACCGCCATCTTTCAAGAAGGTCGCAAACTCAACCGTTAACCATTCCAAATTCAGGTTCTATTTTTAAAAACCCTGAAGGAGATGCTGCCGGACGAATCATTGAATCTGTTGGACTTAAAGGCTATTCCATTGGGAAAGCGGGTGTATCCATTCGCCATGCGAATTTCATAGTGAACAAAGGTGGGGCCTCAGCGAAAGATGTCACTCAGTTGATCAAGCACATCCAAAAAGAGGTGAAAGAAAAAACCAATATCGACCTGCAAACTGAGATTGTGATCTTGGGAGATTAAATTCGGAGGAATTTTTAATTTAGGTCCGCGCAAAGGTAACCCCTCCTTCCTTTGCTCCCGGCCCTTTTGGCCAAGGGCCGGGGTGGATCTATCATTCTAAAGTTGGAAAAGTTTTTGAAAAATATTGAAGAAAAAAAAATAGGCGTCCTAATGGGAGGCTTGTCATCAGAACGGGAAATTTCGTATTTAACCGGAAACTCTGTTTTAGAAGCCATGAACAGAAAAGGTTTAAAAGTTTCCCCTATTGATGTGGATCAAAACATAGCAAGTTGCCTTCAAAATATTGATCTGGCTTTCATCGCATTGCATGGCACTTATGGAGAAGACGGTTGTATTCAAGGATTACTGGAATATTTTCAAATACCCTACACAGGCCCAGGAGTTACAGGCAGTGCTTTGGCTTATGACAAATTAAAATCAAAGGAAATTTTTAAATTTCATGGAATACCCACGGCAGATTATGAGGTGTTTTATAGAAACCAGGATCAGCCTATCGAGAGAACTCTGGGTCTACCCGTTGTGGTTAAACCAACCAACCAGGGCTCCAGCTTTGGTGTAAGCATTGTTAAGAAAGAAGATCAATGGGAACCTGCATTGGAAAGTGCATTTAAATATTCTGAAGAGATTATTGTGGAAAATTTTATCGACGGAAAACTTCTTGCGATTGGAATGAAGGGTGAAGAACCTATGCCCATCGTTCAAATTCTTCCTAAATCTGGATTTTATGATTATGAAGCCAAGTACACTTCAGGAAAAACCGAATATCAATGCCCAGCTAATTTAACCAACACTGAGATTAAAAATTGCAATGATGTGGCAATAAATGTTTTTAGAGCACTGCGAGGGCGAGGTTTACCCCGAGTCGATATCATCTTAGATGCCAAGGGAACACCGTATGTTCTGGAGATGAATACCATACCAGGGATGACGCCCACCAGCCTCTTACCAATGGCCGCTTCAAAAATTGGAATGGATTTCGATGACCTGGTAATGGAAATTTTAAACTCAGCACAATTAGACTATGGAGATCAAGCATGAGCTTTGCTGTAGCCAGGCAAAAAGGACCTGCCGCCGCATGGGACGATCTTCGGTCTGAAAGAAATAAAAAACGCAAGCGCGGCAGTGCTTTTAACTCAAAGAATCCAAGCAAGCCCAAAATCGGTACTTGGGGCCGCGCTTTGGCTGAGCTTGCATCAAAGCTTTTTCTAGCAGGAGTCGTAGGGTATCTGATTTTTGCGGGATACAATTTTTTAATCTCGACACCTAGATTTCAAATTCAGGAAGTCTCTTTCCAAGGGAATCAGGTCTTGAGTAATTCAGAAATTTTTGATTGGCTGGGCCCAATACAAGGTGAAAATCTGATCGCAATTGATTTGGCGAGTTTGAACCAACGACTCTCAGAGCAC
Source organism: Nitrospinaceae bacterium (assembly GCA_029261695.1). GTDB lineage: Bacteria > Nitrospinota > Nitrospinia > Nitrospinales > VA-1 > UBA8687. Next base: position 45,701 of record JAJDAV010000030.1, read on the forward strand.
CCTTGGGTGCAATCTTCATCCATCCAAAGAAATTTCCCGCAAGGGTTGGAGTTTGAACTTACTGAAAGAGTTCCTTATGCAAGAATCAAAAAAGACCAAATTTATTTAATGGATAATTTTGGTGTCATTCTTTCACCTGAAAGACCTGAATATAAGCATCTGCCTCTAATCGTCCTACAGGAGACCAAAGAAAAGGATTTATTAAATGGAAAAGTATTACACAGCCTTAAAACAATGCACTACTTTAATAAACTTCCATTCTTTAAAAACAATCCACTGGATGCAGCAGAGCTAGTAGGTCATTCCAGAGTTCATTTCATTACCAAAAATCGAGATCTTCAAATTCAAATGTCTATGGACGCGCTAAAAGAGGGCCATAAAAACTTTATGATAATCCTCGATTCACTTGAAGAAGAAAATCTAAATTTTAAAATGATAGACCTTTCATTTAAAAACCAGGTTGTTATTAGAGAAAATTTTATACCAAGCAAAACATTAATTTCGACAAAGAATCAAACCAACTAGAAGGGGATAGGACGCATGTCCAAAAAAAGTAATTACATTGTCGGGTTAGATATTGGGACCACAAAAATCTGCTGCATCATTGGTGAAGTTATCGATGATGAAAAAATAGATATCATAGGTCTCGGTCAGTATCCATCAAAAGGGCTTAGAAAAGGGGTTGTAGTCAATATCGACAGCACTGTCGAGTCCATCAAAAATGCGGTTGAAGAAGCCGAACTCATGGCTGGCTGTGAAATCGATTCAGTTTATGTGGGTATCGCTGGTGGTCATATCAATAGCCTTAACAGCCATGGAATTATTGCGGCCAAGGGCAGGGAAATTAACCAGAAAGATGTCGACAGGGTGATTGAGGCAGCGAAGGCAATTGCGATTCCCCTAGACCGCGAAGTGATCCATGTTCTTCCCCAGGAATATATCGTTGACAATCAAGATGGGATAAAAACTCCGCTTGGAATGGCTGGAGTCCGTCTTGAAGCTAAAGTGCATATCGTTACCGCAGCCGTAACATCGGCACAAAATATCGTTAAATGTGTCAACAAGGCAGGCTTGGGAGTGTCAGACATCGTATTGGAGCAACTCGCATCCAGCGAATCTGTTCTATCACAAGATGAAAGAGAACTGGGTGTTGCCATGATCGATATTGGTGGGGGAACATCTGACCTTGCAATTTTTTATCAAGGTGCAATCAAACACACTTCTGTCTTGACCATTGCAGGCGCGCAAATGACCAATGATATTGCCATTGGTCTCCGCACACCCAATGCCGAAGCAGAAAAAATCAAGCATTCCTTTGGGTGCGCCTACTCACCCTTAATAGCGGAAGGCGACAACATTGAAGTGCCTAGCGTAGGAGGAAGAGATGCTAGAACGGTACCTAGACAAATTTTAAGTGAAATCATTGAAGCGCGAACGCGTGAGATGTTCGAATTACTCGATCATGAAATAAATGAGTCGGGATATAGAGAAATTATTTCATCTGGAGTTGTTCTTACAGGTGGCGTTGCAAGTATGCATGGAATGGCTGAATTGGCTGAGGACGTCTTTCAATCCCCAGTTAGAATTGGGACCCCGATAGGTCTTGGTGGGTTAATTGATGTAGTAAACAATCCCATGTATGCAACTTGTACAGGTTTGATCCAATACGGTTCAAAGAGAGTAAAAACCGGACCTGTGCGAGAGCTTCAAGGGCGAAATTTATTCGATAAAATTTTTTCACGTATGAAAGATTGGGCAGACGAATTTTTTTAAAAAACGGAGGACAACATGAGTTCAATAGAGTTTGAAAATGAAAATGACTACTCGGCAACCATAAAGGTTGTTGGTGTAGGAGGTGGTGGTACCAATGCGGTCAACTCCATGGTTCGAGATAGCCTCCGTGGAGTGGAGTTTATTATCGCTAATACGGATTTACAGTCTCTGGAAAAATCAGAATGCCCTGAGAAAATCCAAATAGGCGGAGAACTAACTCGTGGACTGGGAGCAGGTTCCAGCCCTGAAACAGGGAGAGATGCCGCTGAGGAAAGTGAAAGCATTATTCGAGATATGCTCGAAGGTGCCGACATGGTTTTCATCACCGCTGGAATGGGTGGAGGAACCGGGACAGGTGCAGCTCCTGTTATTTCTAGAATCGCAAAAGAAACAGGAGCACTTACAGTAGGTGTTGTGACGAAACCGTTCGCATTTGAAGGGAAAAGAAGAATGCGACAGGCTGAAGAAGGAATCATGGAACTAAAAGAAGCAGTGGACACTTTAATAGTGATTCCTAACCAAAAGCTTTTAAGCTATGTTGGAAAACAAACTTCTTTCACCAGTGCCTTTTCTATGGTGGATGACATTCTCAAGCAAGCGGTTTGCAGTATCTCTGATTTGATTGTAATCCCTGGGCTCATTAATCTCGACTTTGCCGATGTCAAATGCATCATGGGAAGCATGGGCAAAGCCCTTATGGGGAGTGGGATTGCTACGGGTGAGAACAGGGCAGTGGAAGCTGCACAAAAAGCAATTTCAAGCCCATTACTCGATGAAGCAACGGTTGATGGTGCTCAAGGTATTTTGATCAACATTACGGGCGGAGAAGATTTAACCCTGATGGAAATCAATGAAGCCTCGATGATGGTGCAGAAAAATGCCCATGATGATGCCCATATTATTTTTGGTGCAGTAATAGACCATAAAATGGAAGGCGAAATGCGGGTAACTGTGATCGCTACTGGATTCGATAATGCAGCAACCCAATCTGTCAGCGAAAGACCTGCGTTGAAAAAGGTGGTTGGTGGCGACCCACATATGGAGGACGACGATGCGGCGCTATCTTATAAGCATCTAAAGTCATTGGCTTCATCTATAAAAGAAGAAAATCAAGACCCCGGGAATCTGAATGAAAACTTCGACATTCCCACGTTTCTGCGTAAACACGCCGATTAATTGTCACCCTTACCAGTGAAGCTGGCGGGGAAACCCGCCGTTTCCGGGTGGCTTAATCAGGTTGTTAAACTCAAACGAATTTAACTATTCACATCCCAATTATAATCAAGGTAGGAAATTTTAATCTTGGAACGTTGTAATTCTTTTGCCGTCTCAGGTGAAACATAATTACTAATGTACTTCAACACCCCACCCCTGCTTTCAAAATCCTCCTCAAACCATTTAAAAATAGAAGACAAGTAGACTCGGTTTTTCTCCTTGTCAATTTTCATCCCTTTATCAGAAGATTTCAAAAATTTTATCATTTGGTCATCCAACTGCTCGCTCAACCTTTCCACATTGAATGCCTCGAGCCTGAGGTCAGGGCAACTGACGGATGCGCAAACTATAGCAACATGAATTCTAGGTTCATCCATTTTCCTTAAAATTTCATGTTCAATTTCATTTAGAGTTCGCTGCTTTCCCGCCACATTCCCTGCAGGTTTTTTCCAGACCGGACTGAAAAAACTCCCCGCATCCTTAATGCTTTTTATAGGGAAACGATCAGCCACCATTTTTGCGGCAAGAATATTATAAGTATTAATCCAAAACACAAGTTTTTCATCTCGGGTTAATGACTCTGGTCGCGCCGAATTCAATCTGGAGACCAATTTTTTAAAATCCCCGTCATTTTTTAAGCCCGCGTAACTGACAGCATTTATTGATATGCCAGCAACTTTTTTGGCGCTGACATGCTTTTTGATTATTGCGTCCCAATCTGAAAAATCAAAAGCCGCTACCGGAAAAATCCAGAGAAAAGTGACTATCCCAAAAATTGCTGAAATTGCAGCATATTTAATAGCCCTACTTCTTTTTGTTTTGGTCCTTGGCATAATCTGATCCCCATTGAATATTTCTTAAAATGATCTTTATTAAATTTTAGTACTTTCTTCGAGTTTTTCCTTACAAAAAAACAAAGCTTATATTTATAATGCATTATTCTAAGCTTGATATATCCCCCACATAATAAAAAGGCTGAAAAATGCAATTTAGTCCTGATTGTTCAAAAGACATTCTATATATCTCTGATCTTGATGGGACGCTTTTACTTCCAGACGGGACATTTCCAGAAAAGTCCAAGGCTCGCCTGAATCATCTTATAAGCGATGGAATGAAATTTACGATTGCCACCGCAAGAAATTATGATTCCGCTCACCCTATTTTAAAGGGGTTAAACATCGAGTTACCCGTTGTTTTGTTTAACGGTGTCTATCTTGCTGATTTTCACACTGGAAATATACTGAAGCATACCCAATTCATAGACAAAGAAGTTGTGGATAGTATGTTGGAGCTAGCCCAATTGAATAATATTGAACCTTTTATTTATACATTTGGAGAGCAGCATCAGGTTTATTACCGCCAAGCCACCAATGCTGGCTCGCAAGCTTATTTAAACAGCCTTGAAAAAGATGGACGGGTAAAACAAGTACCCAACTTTCTATTTAAGGAGGATGAAGAAATATCCGGATTTTTATTGATAGGAACCTTAGAAAATTTAAACCCCATTTATCAGAGCCTTAATGAAAAACATTTTGACCATCTAAATTTGTATTTCGCCGAAGATGTTTCAATGAAAGGATATTTTTGGCTTCAATCCTTTCATCAGCAAGCTAACAAAGGAAACATGGTAGAACAATTGGTAGAACATATAAATTTTCCATTGAGCAAAACTCTTGTATTTGGTGACTATCTGAATGACTTGGATATGTTCCGAGTCGCCGGATATTCAGTCGCAATGGAAAATGCGTTGCCCGAAGTTAAAGAATCGGCCAATCAAATAATTGGTAGCAACAGCCAGGGTGCTGTTTTAGATTTTCTTGAAACTGCCTGGGCAAAATCATAAACTTATTTAAAATATGTTATTAATGTTTGTATAATAGAAACTTAATATTTTTACTGGAACATCAAATGTCTGAGCAGCCCAAGGAATCAGAAAAAACCATATATCAAAGGGATAAGACAGCCAAAGAGCCGCAAACCCCTGTCGAAAAACCAAAAACCCCAAATAAGCCCAAGCCAAAGGTTAAAAAGGTTTTCGTCCCCAAAAAAACCACCTTTACGACTGATAAGCCCATGGAGCACCGGGTTAGAAATATACGCTTAACATCTGAGGAATCTGCCAAGATGATTTGGGATATTCTGATAGATTTCCAGAATGATCTGGCAAAAGGAGAAATGGAAGACCCCGACAAACCTTTTCACGACTGGGAAAAGGTAGAAAAGTTTTTTACCCGCCTCGCCAAAAAATATAGCGTTTGTCAAAGTAAAAAGCTTGGAGGTGATCTAGGCTGGGTCTATCGGGGAATGACACTCCCCGAACAAGCAATGACTCCAGAACTTGTGGAAGAAATTATGGGCCTGGAAAAATTTGTGCTTCCCAACCCGATTAAAAGTAAGCTTGGTTTTCACCTACTCATGATTTGCGAGAGCCAAGTTCACACTCCCCCAGAAAAGCTACCCGAAAAAGAAAGCCGTCCACTTTTTTAGTAGTGCCGAAGGTTTCCGACTTTCAGGCTGCCAACAGGAGAGGATGTACCTAGGACCCCAGGAAGAAACGCCGAATATTTTCTACAACATATTCCTGTTGCGCCTGGGTAATTTCATGAGAAATAGGAAGAGCTAATGATTCATCCGCAGCTTTTTCTGATTCTGGAAAGTCCCCTTTTTTATAGCCCAGCGATTGAAAACATTCCTGCACATGAAGAGGCAAAGGGTAATAAATTTCACACCCGATCTTATTTTCATTTAGGAAAGCACGCAGTTCATCCCTGCGATTGCCGGCACGAATGACATATTGATTAAAAACATGCCTTGGAAATACTTCCGGTGGCAACTGGATATATTGAGTCAATGCGTTTTGCTGCAATAATTGATTATAGACCGTTGCATTCTGCCGACGCTTTTCTGTCCAACCCTCTAGATAATTTAACTTAGCTTTCACCACTCCTGCCTGCAAAGCATCTAAACGAAAATTTCCGCCAATCGTTTTATGATAATACTTAGGCTTTGAACCATGAACACGAAGCACCTTAAGTTTTTCGTAAAGGTCTTCCGAGGAAGTCGTCACAATGCCCCCATCCCCAAAGGCGCCCAGATTTTTTGCGGGGAAGAATGAAAAACAACCCATATCACCAAGAGAGCCTGATCGTTTGTTTTTATATTCTGAGCCAATGGACTGAGCTGAATCTTCTATAACAATAAGGTTGTTCTTTTTTGCCAATTCATTTATCGGATCCATGTCTGCACATTGTCCATATAAATGCACGGGCATGATAGCTCGCGTTCGCGATGTAATACATCTTTCGATATGTTCCGCTTTTATATTAAAAGTGACATCGTTGATATCTACAAACACTGGTTTTGCGCCTGCACGAATAATTGATCCCGCTGTAGCAAAAAATGTATACGGGGAAGTGATGACCTCATCACCCTCTCCTATTCCAGCCGCCATCAAAGATATTAATAGAGCATCGGTTCCCGAGGAAACACCCACGGCATATTTAGTTTGGCAATATTCCGCGATCTTTTCTTCCAACTCCGATACTTTTGCACCAAGAATGAAATGTCCTTTTCGGGTGGTATCGGCCATTTCAACTTCAACATCATTCAGTATTTGATGATAGGAAGCAGAAATATCGAGAAGCTTTACTTCATTTACTTTACCAGGAGGACTTTCAACCTTAGATTGCAGCTGTTCTGGTGTTAGAACAAGAATATCATCGCCAGAAAAATTTTCGGGAATGGTAGTGACCACCGCATCAAATCCGCAAGACTGGACGAGGATTGACGCCAGCTTTTCATCGAAACGCTCATCTTGCAATGCATTCCTCAGGTCGCCAGCAGTAGGAGAAGCCACACTCAGACTACTTAAAAGATCTTTCGCTTTATCTCTTTCCTGGCCTTCTAATTCTCTAAATAAAGTTGGAAGAGAAGTTGATGCCACCCAGCCCTTGCATTGACCCGACCGACAAAGACCCAAAACAGGCGAACCTTCTGTAGATGAAAGAGCATGAATCAAATAATCATGATGTAAAAGAATTTCCATTTTATGTTCTTAAGAGGAGGTTAAAAAGATTTTGATGAAATTAAAAACAGACATCCTGATCAAGTTTTTCTTTTAGGATGATTTCGGCCGGAGTGTAATATTTTTTATTTGAATTGCATTTCTTACAAGCGGGGACAAGGTTTCCTCTATTACTTTTTCCACCCCTGGAAATGGGTACGATATGATCCATTGTTAGCGCATCGCTTGGAAAATGGCCTCCGCAATAATGACATATTCCAGACTGGACTTTTTGTTTCCACCATTGCGACTGTCTTAGCTTCCTTGCTTTAGCTTTTTCTAATTTAAATTTTTTTTCATCCATAATTCAATCAAAAATCAAACGTTTTATTCACCCAATCCGGGTTTATCATTTGTTTAGGTGACCAGTTATTTCTTACAGCGCGCACCGTACCCGTCATGCTTCCTTTAGG
>JAJDAV010000031.1 GCA_029261695.1 Nitrospinaceae bacterium
CCTTTTTCTTTGAAGGTGTCGGACATTTCTTTCATGCCTTCATCGAGTGCCTTTTCTTCTTCAAGACCTTTTTCTGCGGCGTAGTCCCTAACATCCTGAGTGATTTTCATCGAGCAGAAATGCGGACCACACATGGAACAAAAATGCGCCACTTTCGCCGAGTCTTTCGGCAAGGTCTCGTCATGGAACTCCAACGCTTTTTCAGGGTCGAGTGACAGATTAAACTGATCTTCCCACCTGAACTCAAAACGGGCTTTACTCAATGCATCGTCCCTGACTCTCGCGCCGGGGTGGCCTTTCGCCAAGTCCGCCGCGTGTGCTGCGATTTTGTAGGTGATAACGCCTTCTTTAACATCTTGCCGATTCGGCAACCCCAGATGTTCTTTTGGTGTGACGTAGCAGAGCATGGCTGTTCCGTACCAACCGATCATGGCGGCACCGATGCCGCTGGTGATGTGGTCGTATCCCGGTGCGATGTCTGTGGTCAACGGTCCCAATGTATAGAAGGGCGCTTCGCCACAAGCTTTCAACTGCTTTTCCATATTCTCTTTGATCATGTGCATCGGCACGTGTCCCGGACCTTCGATCATGGTTTGGACTTCGTGTTTCCATGCGATCTGCGTCAATTCGCCAAGTGTTTCCAATTCAGAAAACTGGGCTTCGTCATTTGCATCGGCAGTGGAACCGGGTCGGAGTCCGTCTCCCAATGAAAATGCGACATCATAAGTTTTCATGATTTCGCAGATGTCTTCAAAGTGGGTGTAGAGAAAATTTTCTTTATGATGCGAGAGACACCACTTGGCAAGAATCGCGCCACCACGAGAAACAATGCCGGTCACGCGTTTCGCGGTCATTGGTACATAACGCAACAACACACCTGCGTGAATAGTGAAATAGTCCACGCCTTGCTCGGCTTGCTCGATCAAGGTGTCACGATAAATTTCCCATGTCAGGTCTTCGATAACTCCATTTACTTTTTCAAGTGCTTGATAGATCGGAACGGTTCCGATGGGAACGGGCGAGTTTCTTAAAATCCATTCGCGGGTGGTGTGAATATTTTTTCCAGTCGATAAATCCATAACGTTGTCGGCTCCGCATCGAGACGACCAGACCATTTTTTCAACTTCTTCTTCTATAGAAGAAGAAACCGCAGAGTTACCGATGTTGGCATTGATCTTCACCAAAAAGTTTCTACCGATGATCATCGGCTCGGATTCTGGATGGTTGATGTTGTTTGGGATAATGGCTCGTCCACGAGCGACTTCATCGCGAACAAATTCTGGCGTTATCTCTTGCTGCAGATTGGCGCCAAAGGAGTTGCCGGTCAATCGTTCTTCACGTTCTTCATTTTGCATCCACTGCTTGCGTTTTTGGTTTTCGCGGATGGCGATGAATTCCATCTCCGGTGTGATGATGCCTTTTTTCGCGTAATGCATTTGCGATACGTTTTGTCCTGGCTTCGCACGCAGAACTTTGTCGCGGGTTTTAGGGAACCGTTCGGTATTTGGGTTTTCGCCTTCACGATAGCCGTCATCTTTCGGTTCGATTTTCCGACCGCCGTAATATTCCACATCGCCACGCCCAGTGATCCAAGACAGGCGTATTGGCTCCAAGCCTTCTCGAATATCTATTTTTGCATCGGGGTCGGTGTAGGGTCCGGAAGTATCGTAAACGATCAACGAGCTTTCATCATTTTCGTGTCCGTTTCCATTGCCATTTACGGTTGTGGATGGAGACAGAGAAATCTCGCGGAACGGGACTTTAATATCGGGATGAATTGTTCCCGAAACATAAACTTTTTTAGATTTGGGGGAAATAGGATCGGTGGAGATATTTACTTTTTCATCGGTAGCCCCATGCCGATTGCCGTTTCCATTTCCATTAGATGTGGTCATGATGTTACTCCTCCAAAGTGATTCATATATTCGAATGCTTGTTGTTTTATATTTTTTGAGTCCCAAATTCCTGAGATGACGGCGACTCCATGAGCGCCTTGTTCCAGAACTTCGGGAACACGGTTCAGTTTAATTCCCCCTAATGCCAGTACGGGTAGGTGAATCGACTTCACGATTTCACCCAACTTTTCTGGTCCTTGTGGAGGCCCAAAATGTATTTTTGACGGTGTTTCATAAATCGGACTGAAGGTGATGAAATCAGCCCCTTCTGCTTCTGCTAAAAGCGCGCCTTCCTTAGCATGGGTCGAGACCCCTACAATAAGGTTCGGAAACTTATCTTTTACTTCACCGGCCGGCACACTGGTCTCGGTGAGTTGAACCCCATCTGCACCGGCGATTTCTGCGATGTCGGCGCGATCATTAATAAAAAGTTTTGCATTGTACTTTTTAATGATGGGTTTGATTTCAAGAGCCTGTGCCAACAACTCTTTTGGGCTCAAATCTTTCTCTCTCAGTTGCAACGCCTTGATGCCGCCCTGCAATGCTTTTTCTACCTGCTCGGTGATCGGTGTCTCTTGATGATGATGAAAATCTGAAATGAGGTAGACATGCAAGAAATCAAGCTCGTTGTTTTTGGATGCTTTCATTTCAAATCCTATCTTAAAAAATAAATCACCCCAGCCCCTCTTTGAAAAGAGGGGATCATTCAGCCCCCCCCTTCCACGAAGGGGGTTGGGGGGATTTTCACAAGTCGATCAAACCGTCCATCGGACTGCTTGCCGATGCATATAATTTTTTTGGTATTCTTCCTGCTTCATAAGCCATGCGCCCACACTCCACTGCCATTTTCATTGCCATGGACATTTTCAATGGATCTTTCGCGCCAGCGATAGCGGTGTTCATCAAAATTCCTGCAACACCCAGTTCCATTGCGCGACTGGCATC
>JAJDAV010000032.1 GCA_029261695.1 Nitrospinaceae bacterium
ATTCCAATCGGGTTTGCGATTCTCTAAAGGGGCAGAATTTACGAATTTAGCTGAAAACAGCTATTTCAGACGCACCTGTAGAGATAAAACGTTTATTGGATTTAGAGGTAGTTAACCGGGAGGATGATAAAAGGGAAGCGGGATAGAATCTGGCACGCCTTCAATAGTGGGCACCAAAATGGAAACTAACGACACTGTATGGAGGTTTTTTTGCTGATAAGACTGGCTCATCAGGCAACACATATCACAAGGAGTGACTTCCATTGCACATTCTGATGAAGCCATTATCAACGGCATGGCCACTGAATAGGATGCTGAAGCTAAAAGGCTCAACACCATAATAATGGCTATTAGGAAGCGTCGTTTTTTAAGAGTTTGGATTCTCATAATATTCTTATCGGCTGTATGTCTTTCAATATAAGCCTGCTTACAACTCAAATCAATAGTACTCTATATATAACGATACCAATTTAAGAGAAATATTCCAAAATAACTAATTAAAAAATTTTAATACTACGGAATTTATTTTCAAACATACCATTTAGCTGTCTAATATTTGTCTAAGCTTTAATCCAAAGAAGATAAAGAGCCTGTATACCTTAATTCCTTTAAACAAAATAGTTTGTGGAAATCCTGATCTAAATGTTTGAGACCAACTCTGGTCTCTCACGCCGTTGGCTGTTGTGCGAATCTTTTGGGCCACTCTCTGGGGCCTTTATTTTTGGAAGTGGTGAGTGTCCGCTTTTGGCCGGGAAGCGGACCTGAATAAGAGCGTTGGGTTGAACCTAATCTGAAATTGTAGAACGATCAAATTTTGGTTTTTACATATTATGAAATACCAAAAGTTAGTGTCCGAAAATTGTCCGAGTTCTGTCCGAAAACTCATCTACATTAAGCCCTAATTAGCCCTAAAACACAAAATACGTAATTTCTAAAAAGTATTTGTTTCCAATGGTTAAGAGTATTAAGATTGTGGGCGTGGTTGAAGTAGGTTTTAGTCTCTTAACGGCTCATATCCGTAGTGTCGGGGGTTCAACTCCCTCCACCGCTACCAGCTTTTCCCCCACCCATTCCTTATTAAATTGCCTTAAATTTGTCTATTGATTTTAAATTTACAATAGACATAGTGGGGCATTTTAGATTAGAATATTGATAATAATTCTCATTAACTAAAATAATCTAATATTTTGTTATATGAATCTCCCTCCAAAAGCTGAAACGGATGAGACCATTTGTCAATGTTTTCAAGTAAATGAAAGCACTATCCGCGCTGCTATAGCAAAAGATAATCTGACTGAGATTGATCAGGTTACAGAAAGTTGTGAGGCGGGCGGGGGTTGCCATTCCTGCCATATTTTATTGCAACTTTTTATCGATGAGCATCAAGAAAAAATCACATCCATGGAGAATCTGGTTCAGGACCATGCAAAAAAAGTTAAAAAGCGTGGAATATTGAGTCGATTTTTCGAAAAAATTAAGTCGCCTACCTCCTGACATCATAAAAAATTATAACGCTTTAGTTTTTCTGTTATTTTTCTTTTCAGAATATAATGATTCTGTTAGCTTGTTTTCTAACAACCAATTTTAAACTATAAAATTTACTTTATATGAACCCCAATAATTGTGTTCTATACAGTGGTGGTGCCCAAGGTACTGAAACCGAATTTGGCAAGATAGCGGAAAAATTTGGTGTGCAGGAGGTGAATTATACTTTCGATGGACATAAAATTTTCAGGTCTCGTGGAGTACGTGTTTTAACTTCTGAGGAACTGTTAAAAGGCGATGTCAGCCTAGCTTATTTGTCAAAACTTATGCATAGAAAATACAATACGGGCCCTATGTTTAAAAAAGTTCTTCAAAGTATATGGCACCAGATTAACAGCGCAGAGGAAGTTTTTGTTGTAGGTACAATTTTGGATGACAATACCGTTAAGGGTGGAACCGGTTGGGGGGCTGAATTTTCTAAATTGTGTAATAAATCTTTGCATATTTATGATCAGGAACAACATGCCTGGTTTAAATGGTCGAAAGAAAATTGGAGCCATGAAGATCAACCTAAAATAAAAAATAAAATGTTTGCAGGGACTGGTACTAGATTTTTGAACCCGAAAGGCAAAAAAGCAATTAAGGAATTGTTTGAGCATTCTTTCAAGAAATAGAATCTGTGAAATCCCTGCGAGTCGCTTATTTCGATTGTTATTCTGGTATTAGTGGTGACATGATTCTTGGGGCTTTGGTTGATCTTGGAGTCGATATAAGAGAAATTCGAAAAGCTTTAAAAAAGATTAATCTAAAAGGGTATAAGCTTAAGACAAAAAAAGTACAAAGAAATGGTTTAGCATGTACCCAAATTATTGTAGAAATAGATAACCCTCAAAAAAAAACGCACCGCAAATTTTCAGACATCAGGAAGTTAATTGATCAGTCTGACCTACCTTCAATAGTAAAGAGTAATTCAATAGAGGTTTTTAAAAGAATCGCCAAAGTTGAAGCTCAAATCCACAATACAACCATTGAAAAAATACATTTTCATGAAGTAGGGGGGATTGACTCAATTGTCGATATTGTAGGTGGTGTCTGGGCGATTGAATCCCTAAAGTTAGATAAAATTTATTCCTCGGCTTTGAATGTAGGAGAAGGATTTGTAGACTGCGCTCACGGTCGGTTGCCTGTGCCAGCCCCTGCAACTCTTAAGCTTGTAAAAGGAATTCCCGTATTTTCAAGTGGTGTAAAGAAGGAGCTTACAACTCCCACGGGTGCAGCGATGATTGGTTTTTATTCAGACAAGTTTATATCTATGCCGCCTATGACTATTATTGACGATGGTTATGGGGCAGGGGGACGACTAATTCCATCTCTACCAAACTTACTAAGAGTTGTTCTGGGAGAGGTTGTCAGAAATGATTCCGATAGGATTACCCTGATAGAAACAAACATCGACGATATGAACCCTGAAATTTTTAACTCTGTCATGGAATCTCTTTTCAAGGCAGGCGCTGTGGACGTTTATTTTTCTTCTATTTCTATGAAAAAGAATCGACCAGCGACAAAAATTTCTGTGCTTTCTAAGAAAAGCGATAAAGATAAATTGTCAAATATTCTTCTCACTGAGACCTCCTCTTTTGGTGTGCGTTTTCATGAGGTTGATCGGGTTACTCTAGACCGAGAAATTCAAAAGCTAAAAACTACGTATGGTTTAATAAAAATAAAAATTGGGAAATTGGATGGCAAAACAATTCAGGCCACACCGGAATTTGAAGACTGTAGAAAAGCCGCTCAAAATAGGAAGTTACCTGTTAAAAAAGTTTATGATGAGGTTTTGGGTCTAGCCCAAAAAAAATGGCTATCTTAATCCTTCCTTAGATTTATCCCTTATTATCTAAATAAATATGTCCCGTTAGCACTCCTCCCAGCTTGCTGCCAAACTTGCCTGAAGTTGTTCAAATTCATTGCAAATTCAGTGATAAGTGTGAAGATAGATTAGACAATTAAAGTAATGAATAAATTCTAATTGGAGGTTCTATGCCGATAAATTTTATTTATTCCGATTCATTAGAAACCGATACCACAGAATCTTTTTTTTCTAACCACTTCTTAACTGCAAGAATTGATTGTAATCAGCCTTCAAATTCCAATTATGATCCTATTCTAGAGGATCAACGTGATTCGGATTGGAAAGACACCCACTGGCAGGAATTAAAAAACAACGAGCTCAATTACGAAGAAGATATTAATCAATACATAACTTTATCTTTAGCGGAAATGGT
>JAJDAV010000033.1 GCA_029261695.1 Nitrospinaceae bacterium
CTGGAATAGGACTCTGCCAAGTCGACTCGAATATGAATTTCTTCTTTTCTATTTTCAAGGTATTTGGCAATATCCAACGCCTGCAAAAGGCATTCGATAGCTTTTTCGAATTGTTCCAGTTTTCGATAGTTCAGACCGATGCCAACCAACAGCTCTAATTGCTTGTCGTGATCCTCTAATTCGCGGTAACTTGCCAAAGCCTTAAAATAACAATCTATCGCCTTTTCAATTTTACCCTTTTTTACATAAACAAATCCTATTCCATTGTATGAAGTTCCTACAAAAGCATGTAATCCTCTAGACTCTGCGAGAACTCTCTGCTCTTCATAAAAATTTTTGGCCCGATCAATGTTACCCGAAATCGCATAAGCGTCTCCCAAGTTTGCCAGCAAACCGCAAACTTCCTCGACATCACCTAGCTCTTGGGAAATTACTAACTGGTCCTGAAAATATTGAATCGCTTTTCCGGTTTGGCCCAGACGCGAGTATGCAAGTGCCAAGGCTGATAGGGCATTTTTCTCTGCTTTTTTATCTCCTATCCCCCGTGCTTTTTGTAAGAAAATGGTTTCTGCCTCCACCATTTTTTGCACCTGCATAACGTCAGATGACTTTAAATCTAACTTGTTCTTTTTGGGTTCTCGGCCATCAAATTCTGCCAACCTTTGGTAATTGACTTCTACCGACTCTGTTAACCTTTGTTTAACTTCGGATATAAAACCAAGCTCATCCTCCAAATGTTCCAAAAGAACTTCCATATCCTCAGACCAGAATACCGTTCGCAAATGATGTGATTTGCAATCGAGCAATTTTTTTAGCGCCCCAGGAACGTTTCCCTTTTCTGGCAGCTTTGCATCATCAATCAGCACAGGAACAATCAAAATATCCTGATTCATTGCCGAAATAATTTCATGGCGCACCTGTTCATTATCTATAAGATTGTATTCAGAAACATCTTCGGCGGGATTCGATTGCTCGGCACAAACAATTACCATTAGAACATCGCAGTTCTCAATTTCTGATCGTATTTTTTGTTGAGAATATTTCTCACTACTTTTTGGCAGGATGCATTCAGAACCAAGGAAAGATTCGCAATGTGCGGCTATCTTTTTGGAAAATGATTCTGCCAAAGGTGAACTGGTACTCAAATAAATAAGCGACATTCTTTATAGCTCCAATCGCTTTTCAAAAATTAACATCCTATATATTTGGGTAATGATTATACCCTTTTCATATTAAAGGCTTAAAATTCAATATAGTCTAATTATGATAAACTTGAACTACACTCCATCAAAATAAAGGTGCTTTATGATACGAGCTCTTATCTTTTTATTTATTTTCTTTATTGTTAATCAGGGCCACCCGGCTTTTTCCTCTGGCCCCTCTTCGCAACTTGGGACAGTAGAATTTTCAACCTCTGCTTCAGGAAAAGCGCAACAACATTTTATTCGTGGCGTCGCAGCCTTACACTCCTTCTGGTACACAGAAGCGCTCAGTGCATTTGAACAATCCACAAAAAGTGATCCTGATTTTGCAATGGGTTACTGGGGGCTGGCCATGGCTCACAACCATCCCTTATGGGAAGAACAAAATACTAAAGCGGCGCAAGCAGCACTTGCAAAAATAAAGAATATCCCTCAATTAACCCAACGGGAACAGTATTATATTCACGCTGTGCAACTTCTTTATGGCGATGGGGAAAAACATATGCGGGATAAAGTCTACTCCAAGGCTATGGAAAAGGTTTATCATAACTACCCTGATGATCTGGAAGCTGCGTGCTTTTACAGTCTCTCTAAGCTAGGTGTCGCCAGGAACACGAAGAATAAACTAAGACTGCAAGTTGAAGCTGGAAGTATCGCGTTGGAAGTTTTTCAAAAGAATCCCGATCATCCTTGTGCCGCTCATTACGCCATCCATGCATTTGACAGTCCCGATCTGGCGCGGCTCGCCCTTCCTTCAGCGAAACGCTACGCAAAAATAGCACCTGCATCGCACCATGCGCAACATATGTCTGCACATATTTTTGTTCAGCTTGGAATGTGGCCGGATGCGGTTAATTCCAACAAAAACGGATGGGAAACATCTGTCGCCTGGGTGGATAAAAAGAACCTTGCCCACAGTGAACGTGACTATCATAGCTTGCAATGGCTGCACTATTCCTATTTGCAACAGGGGCTAATTAATGAAGCTGAAGGTATTTTCAAAATCCAACAAAAGGATATGATCGAAGGGATTCAGTCAAAAACCAATTTCAGGGCGGGGAAATATTATTACCGCATGCTTGCTGCATCTGCTATTGAAACTGAACGATGGAATTTGGTCGAAGAGCTTACACCTCCTGATGGATGGGAACCAAAAAGTTTTTCTAAAGCAGGGTTTCATTTTATTCGCGGATTTTCTACAGCCATGCAAGGAAAAATAAAATTAGCTCATAAAAATCTTTCTGAACTAAAAGCGATACGAGAAAAAGGGTTTCGTGAAAATTATTTTAAGCGATTAGATAGCTTGGAAGTATGGGAGCTTGAAATCGAAGCGGCAATTAAGCTTTATCAAAAAGATTTTAGGGAGGCTATTAAACTTGCAAAACGAGCTACCAAAATTGAAGAGAAACTTCCCGAACCATCGGGTCCACCGCGCATTTTAAAACCCACTTATGAATTATTAGGTGAAATTTATTTGCAAGCTGGAAAACCCATCCAAGCTCATAAAAAATTTTCTATTTCTTTACTGCGGCATCCCAATCGAATTCGTTCTCTTGTAGGAGCGGCACGAGCAGCCAATGCAAAAGGCGATAAATCTGCTGCAATGAGGACCTATCAGCAAGTACTCACTCAATTGAAAAATGCAAACCCAGAATTGAGCGAATTAAAAGAAGCCAGAAAATTTTTATCGAAACAATAAGTTTAAGGGAGCAGGGGTGAATTTTTCCAGCTTGACCCCATGCAGAAAGAATTAAGTGATCTTGTAGGAACTACATTTGGAGGAATTCAATAATCTATTCTAAGGGGAAACAGAACTTTGTATTAAAACCTTGGCCGCTTTTTTAGCCCGAACCGCACTTAGGGAAGAGTTATTCACTTGGGCCATGGTAATGGATCCTTCAATTAACAACATAAGTTGTTCAGAAAGTTCCCTGGCATCTTGCAAACCTGCATTTTCTGCGAGAGATTGGATATATTTCTGAGTCATCAATTTTGATTCCTGGCAAACACTCCGAATCGAAGCGCCTTCCTCTGGATACTCTCCCATTGCACTCACGAACAAACACCCTGAGAAATTTTTACTGTTAAACCATTCTTCCACAACATCAAAAACAGCTAACAAACGCTCTTGCGAATTTTCTGCTTTCTCTTCGACAGATCGCATGAAAGAGTTTCGGGATCGCTCATCGTAATAGCGCAGGACGGCAAGAATCAGTTCTTCTTTAGATTTGAAATGATGATACAGCGTCTTTTTTGTGACACCCGCCTTTTCTGAAATCGCATTGACCCCAACCGTGCTGTAGCCCGTTAATGAAAATAGTTCCAGCGCGGCTTGAATCAATTGCTCTCTTTTAGATGATTGTGCCACGCCCACCTCCCTATCCACAAAATAAACCTATTTGTATATTAGTAGCGCTTTTTTTTAAAGTAAATATTCTTATTTTGATCTTATCCCTCCAATATTTACGTAAACACAAGTAAATTAAAGGCTTAAAATTTATTTTGAAAGCCTGTAAGGATATCTCCTCTAAGTATACCAATCTGTATATTTTTTATTAAATATTCTATTAATTAAATTTTTAAGGAGAGCCAGTCATGAATTCAGTTTTCAAACGTGGGACCCGCTTATTTGCAGCAGTTGCTTTAGTAGCAGGAATGTTTGTCAGTGGTGCAGGTGCTTCAGACATGCGAAACAACGGAACAGAAACTTCTGCCCCGGTGATGGGTGGCTATGATCCTGTTTCCTATTTTAGCGCTGCAAAACCAATGCGTGGCAGCGGGTATCACACTGCAACTTATGATGGCGGCACATACTTGTTCGCAAGCAAAGATAATAAAAAAATGTTTGAAGCCAATCCCAAAAAATATGCACCGCAATTTGGTGGGTATTGTGCGTATGGCGTAGCCGTCGGTAAAAAGTTTTATTCCGATCCTACCATCTGGGAAGTTGTAAATGGAAAACTCTATTTAAATCTCGATAAAAAAATTCAGATGAAATGGAATGCGGATCAAAGTGGTCACATAACCAAAGCACATTCTAACTGGAAGGGCATTGAGCATAAACATCCAACCGAGCTTTAAAGCCAGATCAAGGGGAGAAGATAACTTCTCCCCTTTCATTATAAATTTTAAACAAAAGAATTATCGATTGGTGCGATCAATTTAAATTTGCCATTGGAAAAGCGCAGCTTTAAATATAGCCCCTCACAGAAAACAGGAATAAAATGAAAACAATAATAGTGGCATCTCTCTTCTTTCTTTTAGCAGCATTAGGAACTGTGGGAACAGCAATAAGTGAAGAAACCATATTCGCTCCAAATGTAGATATCAAAACGGGTGTTATTAGTGTTCCTGAGAATTACACCCGATGGGCCACATTGGGAACCTGGGCACACTCCAAGCAAAAAGGAAAACCCGGATCCCATGAGTATCATGTGGTTTATACCCAGCCAGAAACAATTGACTATTATCAAAAGCATGGACGTTACCCAGATGGAGCTGTATTGGTCAAAGAGCTACTTCATGCCGAAACCATGCCAATGACCACGGGTCCTGCCGTAAGCCATGCTACAAAAATTAAAGGTTGGTTTGTATTGGTTCGAGATACAAAAGGCCGATATAAAAATTCTAAGTTGTGGGGTGATGGTTGGGGATGGTCCCTTTTCAATGCTCCCGATTCCAAAAAAACTGTTTCCACAGATTATCAGGAAAATTGCATTGGATGCCATTTACCTGCCCGTGATTTAGCAAAGGCCGATGCCCAAGAAGAAGATAAGTGGATTTATACACTCGGGTATCCCGTGCTTCAAAAAATTGAATAGCAGCCTGAAGCAGTTGTTCTCTTTTTGATGATGTTTCCACCTCCTAGCAATTTTGGATACTTTATCAGAGGTTTTTCTAATTAAATTTTTCAGGGGCTTTCATATATGCGAGTTTCAGCACATTATATTTTTTCGATTGTCATTCTGGCAATTTACGGGGAAAGGGTCTGCCCTATTATTGAAAACATCGGCCAATTGGATTGGACGATCCGACTCACAGTGGTCTTCGCGGGCCTTTTTTGTATACGCCCCTTTTTAGTGAAGTGGGTGGTTTTAAAAACCCATTGGCAAAAACAGCCTCAACGCCAGTTTATTTTGGAATGGTTTCTCTACCTGGTAGGTGCTTCCATCTTGGCCTGGTACAACAGCTATGAAAACTATGCTGATATTGTAAGCACCGGCAAAGTATTTTTAGGATGCACAACTTTTGGTTTCTTCACCGCTTGTGATATGGCCTTGGAAAGGCAAAAACTAATCAAAGGTAATTTAGAACTGGTGGATCTTAGTAATTACGATCCCAAAGTGGCCTTTCCCATCACCGCCAAACTTACCGCAATTGCTGTGTTCTCATTAATATTCATGACCAGCATTATGTTCCTCGTCTTCCTTAAAGACCTTTATTGGTTCATTGATCTTGAGCAGGAAAACTATGGAGAAGGTAGCGTGATATTTATGCGCGAGCTATTTTTTGTAGGCGGGGTAATCTTAGCGGAAATGACCAACTTAATATTTTCTTTCTGCCGTAACCTGAAACAACATTTTAACAATCAAAACAACTCAATGGAAGCTGTTTCAAAAGGCAATCTTGATCAACATGTAATAATTAGCAGTCAGGATGAGTTTGCGGTAATGGGACGCTACACAAACTATATGATCGAAATGCTTAAAGAACGAAACCGGCAATTGGAAAAAACTCGCCAGGAAATTATTCAACGCCTGGGCCGTGCTGCAGAATACCGTGACAACGAGACTGGAATGCATGTTGTGCGTATGTCGCATTTTAGTGAAGCGCTTGCAAAAAAGGCCAACCTCAGCAAAGAACAATGCGATCTTATTTTACAGGCCAGCCCCATGCATGATGTCGGCAAAATCGGAATTCCTGACAAAGTACTTCTGAAACCTGGAAAATTGGAAGGTGAAGAGTGGACTAAAATGCAATCCCACGTAGAAGTAGGGGCAGCTATTTTATCGGGGAGCGATTCTGAACTCATGCAACTGGCAGAAGAAATTGCCGCAACCCATCATGAAAAATATGATGGTACGGGTTACCCTAATGGGCTTAAAGGTGAAGAAATTTCTATTGAAGGAAGAATTGTTCCGATTTGCGATGTATTCGATGCATTAACATCCGTACGACCCTATAAAAAAGCCTGGACCGTTGAAGACGCCATCGATTTAATAAAAGAAGAAAAAGGCAAACACTTTGATCCTGATCTGGTAGACAAGTTTGTTTCTATTCTCCCGGAGATACTGGAAATTAAAGAACGTTACTCGGAAAACAATACTCAAGAAGCCGCATAACCATCGTCAGCCTCAGAAAGGAGAGGTTGTCTCTTGCGGAGTTTTACCACCATCTATAATCATAAAAATTCCAAACTCATAAGTGCCCCAGGCGACGAACAAAAGAAAAAGAATTATAACAATTATTTCTAAACCCCCTGGCTTTGCGGGAGGCAGATTCGCCGGAGGTGGATTCGAATCTTCTCGAAGGTCTTCGTCCGGTTCGGATGTCATTTCTTAGATTTTTCCAGCCAATCTTTAGCCAAGTTATGGGCTTGGGATATCTGATCGCTGTTCATTTGCCGTTCAACAAAGATACGGTTTTTCCTTCCTGCTTCCTGCCCTAACTCTTCTGAAATGAGCAACCATTTATCCGCTTCAACAATATTTTTTTCTACACCTGTACCCTTAAAATACATCATGCCTAAAACCAACTGAGCGGCGGCGTGGCGTTTTTCTGCTAATGGCACAAACATTTTATAGGCTGTCTCATAGTCACGCCGGTTTACTGCTTCTACTGCTTCCTCAAATTCGTCGGCGTAAACAGTAACAGGTGGAATGATTCCGATCGACAGGAAAAGTATTATGACTATGACTTTTAAATTTAATAACATCAATTTAGTTTTCAAAAAAATTCACCCAGGGGAGCTGAGTGAATTTATAAGAGGCAATCACCTTAATTGGGCAATCGAAATATGACGATTCTCCCCCCTACCTCAAAATTAATCCGCTTTTTTTTCTATACCTTTAATAACCGAATTTCCTTTAGGCGCGTGGTTTCTTAAATGTTCACGTACCAGCATCACAGCGTGATTATCATCCATTGCTGTTATGAAAATGCTAAAATCATCCTCAGATTTATCCTTATCGCTTATTAAAACACCTTTTACTTTAAAACTGTATTGCTTGGGTGGCATCGTAATCTCAGTTTAATTTAAAAATCTATTATATAAAATCTGCACCAACCTCTCTATTTATTTAAGGAGTTTTTCAATGGGAAATGGAGAAAGGTTCAGGATAGCCATCCGAGTACCGGAAGTATTTTATGTGCTGAGGAACGACGACTCTAAGGAACCTGACAGATTCGCAACCGAATCCGAGTTGATAAAGAAACATCAATCCAACAAAAAAATTGAAGATACCCCTTCCGAGGAAGTACGATTGGGTAGAAACCAGATAAATACACTTTGCAGAGTGCTTAAGTCTACTTTCACCACGGATACAAAAAACATTTCCTCATTTAAAAGCTACATTTTTAATTTGGAGGCAAACACAAAAGAAGCAGCCTTTCTTGAAGTGAAAAGTTATTTGCAAGAAATGAGAGCCATAGAACAAGACTTTAAGGGCAAAAATATTTCCATTTTTTTCCTTAGCCATTGGGCCAGTAAAGACGAGAATTTTTACTTCATGCTTAAGAGCATTGATTTTGCTGGAATCCGAGTGGTCCGAGACAGCAGCTTACTGGAAGTCCTTACAGATGAGGATAAAATTGATATTTTCTTGGAACGCTATTAGCACCTCCCTTGTGTACAATGAAAATACCATTGACTTAGAGTACCTCGAGGTTTATTTTTATTGAATAAGAATTGTCCCATATACAAATTTTTGGGGATTTATTATGAATAAGGTTCCAGTAATTCTAATTACATTGTTTTCGGGAATTTTTATTTCCGGTCTCGCACAAGCTGATAATACTAAAGCCTGCCAAACGTTATTCCAGCCCATAAATAATGAAGTTGCAAGCGTCAAAGCTCAGGGAGGTGTCTGGGAAGCTTTTGAAAGAAGAAGTGCCTTTAGAGATCATTCCACAGTGGCCCTTCACTTGGACCAAAAAGCCATTGCTCTCGTATACACGCTAGACTACGTTTGTGGGGCTTTAAATAGGATTCCTCGAAACGATGTTTCCAATTACATATTGCCTCTATGGCGTGAAAAAGGAGAAGAAGAGTTCATCAAGTACCAAACCGATGGTTATGGATATTCTCTAGAAGAGGTGATGACTTGGGTGAAATACGCCAAGTATTATGAAAAAAACTACCAACGAAAACTAGGTTTTGCCCAAGTGCAGGAGACTATGAGGAAGGCCAGGCCTTTGGCTGATCGGTTTGTCGACATAGTTCATAGAGTGAGAAAAACCAACAAGGTGAAAGAAATTGTTGCGGACTCCAAATTACTTATTGCCGATTTTGCCAAGCTCCACAATGAAGATCCCATTCTTAATCAAGTGGATGTCGAAAATAACGCAATACCACACGCTTCCACTTTGACTGAATCTGCTGATGAAATGTAACAGAGTTTAAAAGGGAAAGTCGAATGATTGAAATTCAATGCTCTGAATGCAAAGCATTTATTGCACGCTATACCGGTTCAGGAAAATTAGGCTTGCTGTTTATTGACACCATTATCAAACCCGATTCTCTTGCTGATTTAAATTCGTTAAGCAAAACGGAATTGCCGTTATTAGTTTGTCAGGAATGTGGTTGCGAATTGGGAAAACCGACCTCGAATAAAGAGGGACGAATCGCTTACAAAATGATTAAAGGTTCATTTCGAAAAAAAGGGATTATCAAGGCGATGACTCCCAGCCCGCACACAAGTTGGCGCTAACCCCTTGGCGTGCGTTATTCCCATTCGATAAACAAATTACTTTGGCTCTTTACTATAATTAAAATACTTTCGGAAAATACTAATGAGTAAAACTGCAAAAATTGTCCTCGCTATTATGGCCGTTCTAATGGCCACCCTGTTTTTCCTGATGTGGGAAAGCCTGGGTGGTGGACCCACCATAGCTCCCCGGTCCGCTCTTTAGCCTTATGGAGCAAAACCTTTAAAAATATTGGAAAAATATATTTGGCTACCGGTTGATTATTCAACAGGTTCCAAGCCCACCTAAACTCCAGCAAACACTGAGCCATCAAGCCTGCTCACTAAAATGCCGTAAAGCTATATATGGAAAGCGTTAACCACATTTGTAGTTGTTTGAATGGATTTACCGAAGCCGAAAAAAAGCAGGCGGACGCCATAGCCGGGGGAAGCTTTGAAAGATTACTTTCCGAGTTTCAAGTATTGCGAACCACCTTTGGCGAAAAAAATGGTACTACCAGTTCCGGAAATCAGTTTGAGAACTCGCGTGCTTCGGATATTAGAGACATCTTTTTTCTGCAACAGAATAAGGAAAATGGCTCTGCTCTTCCTTCATCATTTGAAAATATTTTTTCTTCAAACGAATCTGGAAATCCTTTTGAAAATTCCCGTGCATCCGACATTAGAGATATTTTTTTTCTACAACAGAAAAGCTTGAAAGAATCCAAATCAGAGACTCCCATCTTTGACAAGGATGCCCCACTAGACCTAGAATCGCTAAGAATCGATTACGGTGCAAAACGTGATGTTCCAATTTTCCTTGAAAACCGATTCGAACTTTTTGGTCCAACTGTCATCAGTCGATTCGTTTAACTACCCCTTAGCAGGGGAGGCAATTGGGTCCATACTTAAAATGCATGCCTGTACTGTTCTGCCTTTAACTATATTGGCCTGACATTCCCCCCTAATGAAACCTCTATTTCAGAAGCGGTCCAGGCCATAGAATCGTTTGCCCCTCCCGAAAAACCTATTTTACTGACAACAATAATTCCAAAAGAAATTGGTTTCTTAAACCAACTGATAGCAGTTGCAACGATTTCTTTCGGATCCATCCCTTGTTCAATGAGTTGATAAGCTCGGAAGGCTGTCATTTGCATTGCGAT
>JAJDAV010000034.1 GCA_029261695.1 Nitrospinaceae bacterium
AGAAGTCCGGATGCGATCGGCATTGATTGCGTTGGAGCGAACCCCAAACTGACCGTAGTCGAGAGCGTATTGTTTGGTCAATGCTACCATTGCAGCTTTTGGTAGTGCGTAGGGACCAAAATCTTTACCCGGATTAAACGCAGCTTTTGAAGCATTGAATAAAAGCACTCCACCGGTTTTTTGAATTAGAAAAAGCCGAACCGCCTCAGAAGCCAACACCTGATGCGCGAAAAAGTTCAGCTCGAAGCTCTGGCGCAATGCTTTCAAATCAATGGAGCCTATAGCCCCTTGCATGGCATTGCCGGCGTTGGATATCAAAAAGTCTACTCCACCATAATTGGCGACGACTTCTGCAAATGAATCTCTTACGGCATCTTCATCGACCACGTTGAGCACCCGTGCAGTGACGCCCACTTTGTATTTTTTGCGAATTGAATCTGCCGCCTCATTGAGTTTATCTTCTGACAAATCTGCGAGATACAGGTTCACCCCTTGCTCGGCAAAAAGTTTTGCAGTCGCCAGACCGATGCCTGATGCGGCCCCGGTAATATAAGCAACCTTGCCTTGAAGTACTGGCGCTTTACTTTTACCCAACTTCGCCTGTTCAAGAGACCAATATTCCATATCAAACAAGTCTTCAGATTTCAGAGGAACGTAGTCTCCCACCGAATACGATTTATGAATGATGTCTATAGTGTGCTGATAAATATCTGCGGAAATTTTTGTTTCTTTAACTGTTTTTCCGATGGTAACCAAACCAAGACCTGCAACCAGCAAAACCCTGGGCAATCGATCTAGTTCGGTTTTATCAACCCCTTTAGCCTCTTTATTTGCTTTAAAATACTGGTGATAATTTTCGTAATAGCTTTCTAACGCTGAAGCCACTTCTTCTCGCAACGCATCTGCGTCCTGCCATTGTTTCAAGTTTAATAATAGAGGTTTCTGTTTGGTGCGGATCACATGATCTGGCGTCGCCGTACCGACTTGCGACCAGGAAGAACATTCTTCACTGGATGCAAAGGCTTTGGCTTTTTCGTCTTTACGATGATGCACGACCCAGGATTTATCAGACTTTAGGCCATACAATCCACGCAGAACCGGGGCCAACGCATTCAGTAGATTTTTTTCGCCGGCATCGATAGCGGGTCCATTAAGTGGAGTTAAGGCCTTTGGCTGTTTATTGGCAATATATTCTTCGGCCTTGGTCACCGCTTGAATGTGTCGATCGTAACTTTCTTTAGCTGTCGCGCCGAAGGTGAACAAACCATGATTGATCAACATCAGCCCTTCCACGCTCTTATCTTTTTCGTAAACCTCGGCGGCGGCCTTCGCTAACGCAAACCCTGGCATGATGTAAGGAACAATGCCAATGGTGGCACCAAAAATCTCCTGGCACACCTTTTCCGCATCGGGCTGATTTGCAATTATCAAACTGGAATCGGCATGAGAATGATCAATAAACTTATGTGGCAAAAAAGCGTGCAACAGAGTTTCTACCGATGGATTTGGTGATGAAGCATCCAGAAGGTGGGTCCGTTGCTCATTGACCATATCTTCATCGGTCAAAGAATCCAGATCCCGCAATTTCACAAGGTGATCCAGTAGAACCCCTGGGAGTCCGGGAGGTGCCAAGGTATCGAGGTCCCAGCCGCTTCCCTTTACATAAAGCACATCTACTTCTTCATTCACTTTATTCAGGGTGCGCGATTTCACTGAAGTATTGCCTCCCCCGTGAAGCACAAGTGCAGGATCTGCACCGATCAGCCGGGAAGTGTAAACTCGCAGGGCGATATCTTCATGGACATCGCTGTATTGTTCAATCGCGGCCTTCGCCGACGAATCTTTCCATTTGTTTTCCATAAATTTCCCTTAATTTATTGCTATAAAGCGCTTGCCACCCCAAACATGCAAAATATTAAACAGAATTATAGTTGGAATTCGCAATTTGATGAAAAGAATTTTGGCAAGAAAAAATGCGTAATACTTTCTAACTCATTGTTTATCATAATTTTTCAGGTCGGTCAAAAAATGGCCTTTGTATTTTTTTAAATAACTGCTACAAAGCCTGCTGATTTCAAACTTTTTCTGTGTTAAGGTTCGCAAAATGCTTGCCCAAATACATGTAACATTTAAAGAAGGTGTACTCGACCCACAGGGGAAAACCGTCCACCATGCGTTGAACGATTTGGGCTATGACGAAGTACTTGATGTAAACGTTGGAAAGTATCTGGAAGTAAAACTCGACTCTGTTTCTGAAGAGGAAGCTGAAATTCGAGTCCGGGAAATGTGTGAACGGCTCCTGGCAAATACGGTAATTGAATCCTTCCGTTTCAAACTAGTCTCCACTGAATAGAACCCACTAATCGAATCGGTCAAACATGAAGTGTGGCATAGTTGTTTTTCCTGGATCAAATTGCGATCACGATTGCTACCACATCCTTAAAAATATTCTGAAACAAGACACCCATTGGTTATGGCATAAGGACAGTATTGACCTGAGTTCTTTTGATCTGGTGGTTCTACCGGGTGGCTTTTCGTATGGGGATTATCTGCGTGCAGGCGCTATCTCCCGCTTTTCTCCCATTATGAACTCCGTCATCCCTTTCGCCGAAAAAGGTGGGAAGGTTCTTGGCATTTGTAATGGTTTCCAAATTCTTCTCGAGTCCGGCCTTTTGCCCGGCGCTTTGATGCAAAATCATACCCGAAAATTTATTTGCAAGAATGTGTACGTCCGAGTTGAGTCCACTAACACGCCTTTCACTCAGGAATGCCAGGATAAGTCTGTGCTTGATATCCCTATCGCGCATCATCAGGGAAGCTACTATATTGATCATCACTCTTTAATCGATATGGAAGAAAAAGGACAAATACTTTTTCGTTATTGTGATTCGAAAGGCAATATTACTGATTCGAGCAACCCGAATGGTTCTGTGGGTTCCGTTGCCGGGGTTTGTAATGAACAGAAAAATGTTATGGGAATGATGCCGCACCCAGAACGCTGCTCGGACCCCCTATGGCCCAACATAGACGGACAAAGCATTTTCAATTCTCTTATCGCGCAAGGCTGAATATATAAATGCAAAACGAACCTGAAATCACAGCACAACTTGTTAAAGACCACGGTTTAACAGGTGAGGAATATCGACGCATTCTGGATTTAATTGGACGCAAACCAAACTTTACCGAGTTGGGTATTTTCTCAGTGATGTGGAGCGAGCATTGCAGTTACAAAAGTTCGCGACCATTTTTGAAAAAATTACCAACCGAAGGCCCCCGAGTATTGCAAGGCCCCGGTGAAAATGCCGGAGTTGTAGATATTGGTGATGGATTAGCCGTAGTTTTTAAAATTGAAAGCCATAATCACCCTTCCTTCATTGAACCGCACCAAGGTGCAGCTACAGGGGTTGGCGGAATCATGCGGGATGTTTTTACTATGGGCGCACGCCCCATTGCCCTAATGGATTCTTTGCGATTCGGTGAGCTGGACGACCCTCGCACACGTTTTTTACTGAACGGGGTAGTCGATGGTATCTCCAATTATGGAAACTGCACTGGCGTACCGACTGTGGGAGGGGAAGTTTATTTCGACTCTTGCTACAACGGAAATATTCTCGTCAATGCCTTTTGTCTGGGGCTTGCAAAATCAGACAGTATCTTCCTTGCCAAAGCGGGTGGAGTGGGCAACCTTATTTTGTATGTCGGCTCTAAAACCGGTCGTGATGGAATTCACGGTGCCAGCCTTCTAGCTTCTTCCGAATTTGATGACACAACCGAAGACAAGAGACCTACGGTGCAGGTGGGAGACCCTTTCACTGAAAAATTATTGATCGAAGCTTGCCTTGAAATCATGGAGTTCGATTGGGTCGTGGGCGTGCAAGATATGGGAGCTGCAGGGCTTACTTCATCTTCATTTGAAATGGCGCATCGCTCTCAGGCGGGCGTGAGAATGGATTTATCGAAAGTTCCTTTGAGAGAAGAAGGAATGACTCCCTACGAGATCCTGCTTTCCGAATCACAGGAAAGAATGTTGTTTGTGATTGAACCCGGAAATGAAGAGGAGGCCATTGCCATTCTGGAAAAATGGGGACTCGATGCAGCAATCATCGGAGAGGTCATCGAGGAGCCAGGAGTCCACATCGAATTTGAAGGCAAGGAAGTGGTCAACCTGCCCACCTTCCCTGTTGTCGATGGCGCTTTAGATCTTAAACGAGAAACACAACGCCCCGAGTACCTCGATAAGGTTGGGCAACTGAATTTGACCGAATTGCCCGAACCCGCACGAGGCGACAAAGCGTTTACAAAATTATTAGCTTGCCCCAACATTGCCAGCAAAGAATGGGTCTATGAACAATATGATCATATGGTGCGCCTCAACACGTTGGTTTTACCCGGTTCAGATGCGGCTGTTTTACGTATCAAAGACACTGATAAAGCCGTGGCCATATCGGTGGATTGTAATAGCCGCTTTTGCTACCTAGATCCCTATGAAGGAGCCGCTATAGCTGTAGCAGAGAGTTGCCGCAACCTGTCATGTTCTGGCGCTACTCCCATTGGCTTGACCAATTGTCTTAACTTTGGAAACCCTGAAAAGCCAGAAATCATGTGGCAGTTTGAACAGGCCGTGCAGGGAATCGGTGACACCTGTCTTTATTTTGACATTCCTGTAGTCAGTGGAAACGTCAGCCTCTATAATGAAACCAAAGGAGAAGCCATATTCCCAACCCCCACAGTTGCAGTTGTGGGTCTGATTGAAGATCAGACAAAAGTTATGACGCAGGGATTTAAAAAATCTGGTCATTGCATCGGGCTCATTGGTTTTACGATGGAAGAGTTGGGCGGAAGCGAATACTTGAAGGTTTTATTCGATAAGAATGAGGGTAAACCCCCTGTACTGGATAGAAAACATGAAAAGCAAGTGCAGGAATTTTGTCGAGAATTAATACAAAAAGGTCTCATTCAATCGGCACACGATTGCTCTGAAGGAGGCTTGGCTATCGCTGTTGCAGAGTCCTGTTTTTCTTCCCCAGAGGAAGCAATGGGAGCAACATTGAATCTGGAATCAACCATTCGTGGTGATGCTCTTTTATTTGGCGAATCTCATTCTCGAATCGTTATCTCTTTTCCGGAAGAGTTAACAGACCAAATTGAAGACCTGGCTTTAGGCTATCCCGTCGATTTTTCTTTAATAGGTAAAACAGGGGGATCGCAGTTCACAGCCACAATCAATGGCGAAGAATATATTAAGCAGGACATTGGCACTATAAAAGAAATCTGGAAAACTTCCTTAGGACGCTATGCTGGACAAACTACATGAAGAATGTGGAGTCGTAGGAGTTTACGGTCACCCGGAAGCAGCTAATCTGGTGTACCTGGGACTTTACGCTCTGCAACACCGAGGTCAGGAAAGTGCCGGCATTGTTGCCAGCACCCATTCAAAAATGCATTTGGAATTGGGAATGGGTCTGGTAGCAGACATATTTGACCCCGGTCGGCTGCTGAAACTTCCCGGTCCTCTTGCCATCGGCCACAATCGTTATTCCACTGCTGGAAAGAGTGAACTGGTAAACGCTCAGCCTTGTATGATCAACTACGCCGCAGGCTCTCTTGCACTGGCGCACAATGGCAATCTGGTCAACGCTGAAACCATCCGCAAAGAATTGGGTAGCAAGGGTGCTATCTTTCAGTCCACCAACGACAGCGAAGTTATTGTCCACTTAATGGCGCAGGCTAAAAGTGAGAGTTTTGTAGATCGCGCGGCAGAAGCTTTACGACAGGTAAGTGGTGCTTATTCATTAGTCCTGATGACAGAAACCGAATTACTGGCAGCACGCGATCCACACGGGTTCAGACCTCTTTGTCTTGGGAAATTGGATGGTGCCTATATTGTTGCCTCAGAAACCTGTGTGATGGACCTCATTGAAGCTGAGTTCATTCGCGAAGTAGAACCTGGCGAATTGATTCTTATCAATGAAGACGGCGTCCAGTCCTTTTTTCCTTTTAAGAAAGTAGAAACCAAACACTGCGTTTTTGAGCATATCTATTTTGCACGCCCAGACAGTTTTCTTTTCGGCGAACATGTATATTCAGCACGAAAAGCGATGGGCCGGGCTATGGCACAGGAAAGTCCTGCTGATGTAGACCTGATTGTTCCCGTACCAGACTCAGGAGTAGTATCTGCAATGGGGTTTGCAGAAGAAAGCAACATCCCTTTTGAAATGGGGCTAATACGAAATCATTATGTAGGGCGGACTTTTATTGAACCTCAATCTCAGATTAGAAACTTTGGAGTGAGGCTAAAACTAAACGCCGTAAAGAATATTATTGACGGGAAACGGTTAGCTATTATTGATGATTCCATTGTCCGTGGAACCACCAGTCGCAAAATTGTTAAAATGCTGCTTGAAGCTGGAGCTAAAGAAGTTCATTTAAGAATATCTTCGCCTCCTATTTTACATTCCTGTTTTTATGGAATCGACACTCCCAATAAAGAGGAACTGATTGCCCACAAAAACACGCTTGAAGAAACGCGGAAATATTTGGGTGCAAATTCCCTGAGCTATCTAAGCATTAAAAAAATGCTGGAGGTTTTACAAAATGGTGAGAACAAATTCTGTTCTGCCTGCTTTGATGGCAACTATCCGGTGCCTGTTATCGACCACCTTGCCTCCACACAACAACTGGACCTGTTTTCAAAGTAACACTCACTCTCCCGATGGTTTCACCGGTTGAAGAGAAACCGGAACCTCCTGCAAAACCTGCCCCAAAGCTTCCAGTTCTTTTTTATAGCTACTTAAAGATTGATCAAGCTTTCCTTGAGACTCTACAACTTTTTGGTAAAAACTTTGGATTTTTTCGTAATCGGTTCGACTTAAGATAAGGTTTCTTTCTTCTCTTTCTATTGTTGAACCAGAGTCTACACTTTGGAGTTCCTCAGGTATGCTGGGCGAAATACCAGAGAGACCTGGGAAAATTTTCTTTAAGGCTTCATCCAGTGTTCGCTCCATAGCGATATTATCTTCATATCCAACGATGACCCGTTTCAATTCCGGAATTTTTCCTGCATCGGCTTTCAAGTAAAGCGGACGGACATAAACCAGAGACTCTTCTATGGGTATTACAAGCAAGGTTCCCTGGATAACACTCGAGCCTCGTTGATCCCACAATGAAATCTGTCGAGATATTTCCGCATCCTGATTGATACG
>JAJDAV010000035.1 GCA_029261695.1 Nitrospinaceae bacterium
GTGCTGGATGGAATATCTCACGCCCGCTTGGGCTGCCAGGTGGATGACGCGTTGAGGTTTTTCGTTTTTAAAGATACTTTCAACCGCTTTTGGATCTTCTAAAGATTTTTCAAAAAAAGTAAAGTTTTTAAAGCCTTCAAGGATTTTTAAACGATCTTTTTTAAGGTTGATATCGTAATAATTGTTGATGTTATCAAGGCCAATTATATCAAAGCCGTCTTCAAGTAATTTCTTTGAAGTATGATAGCCTATGAACCCTGCTGCGCCTGTTACCAATATTTTCATGTGAAATGCGGCCTCTGATTTTCGCGAAGTAAGATGAAACTTGTCAAAGTATACTAAATGCTTTTAAAAAGATTTTACTTAATGATCATATTTTCAAAACCTCCAAGAATCAAGTTCCAATGAGGATGCGGTTTTTAAAAGTTATCCGGGCTCTGATCTAAGTCCTAAATTATAGAAACCTGGGGATTTTTGATTGTAATCCGTTGAAATTCTATTCAACGCCCCTAAAATCTTAATTAGCAGTTGGATGGGACATTTATGACAATTTTCTATAAATGAAGGTATCCCTTTGGTAATATACAGCCCCAAAGTATTGTTCCTTATATGAGGCATGTGGTGCGAAAAAAAATAATTGAACTTGTAAAAACCAGGCCAGACCTTCCACCTTTGCCTGAAATTTTGTTGGGGTTGCAGAAATTGATGAATGATCCCGATTGTGAAGTGGAGGATGTTTATCGTCTTTTAAAGACAGACCCGGTATTGTCAGGACGTATTATTACCTTGGCAAATAGTGCCTTATTTGGTTCGGGAAAGGATACGACAAGGAATCTTGAAGATGCTGTTGTCAGGTTGGGAATGCAACAAGTGATGGATCTTGTTTATGCTTTGGAGCTGCCCAGGACCTTTAGCAAAAGTAAAGCCTTTGACCAGGTAGAATTTTGGAAGCATTCACTGGCTGTTGCATTTATCTCTCGGTCCTTGGCGAAAAAAGTATTAACAGACCCTGAAGACTGGGAAATGGCTTTTCTTGCCGGTCTTATGCATGATGTGGGAATTCTGGTTTTAGATAATGTAATTCCGGAAGAGTATTATAAATTTCTTACCCTTAAAGATTTAAGTTCCACCGATCAGTCTTTAGAGGAGTTGGAGAAGGAACATTTCAAAATTGACCATAGTGAGGTAGGGGCAATATTTATGAAAAAGTGGTGGGCCATATCCGACAAAGTGAATTCGGCAGCTTTATCGCATCATGACCCAGCTCCTCCATCAGACAAAAATATTGATTTGGATCAGTTGGTTGGCACAGCCAATCGAATAGCGAATCAACATGGAATCACTCACCCTGTTACAACCGCATTTGAAGATCCTCCTGAGGAAGGTTATCTAGATAGTTTGAAAATCACTCAGGAAGATATGGATATTGTTATTGATACAACTAAAATGGGTTTGCTGGCAGCGGAAACTGTATTCAGAGGCAATTAGTAAAATAAAACTCTCGAGCCCTGAGAATCGAAATGGATAAAAAAATTTCAGGGTTTTTTCAGGATGAAGAGTCTTTTTGGGTCGCCCAGTTAGAATGCGGCCATAAACAGCATGTCAGGCACAATCCCCCCCTAATTTCCAGGCCTTGGGTAAATAGCGAGGCCGGAAGGCAAGAGCATCTGGGAACCTATCTTAATTGTAAGATCTGCGAGGAGGAACTGGGATCTTGATTCTATTGAGTTGCGAGGCTTCCATTTTCCCATTTCCCTGAGTAAACACTTCCATTAGCCAGGACATAGACACCATGCCCGTGCGGTAAGTCGCTCGCAAATTCTCCACGGTAACAATCTCCATTGGCGTAGGAGTATTTTCCCTGCCCATGCAGCATGTCATCAAGAAAACTACCTTCGTATTTATCGCCATTGTCGTAGACAAGTTTCCCCAAACCGTTGGGTTTACCGTGTTTAAACTCGCCTGTGTAAACATACCCCTTAGCGCAAGTGAAAATTCCTCTTCCATGCATCTGGTCTCGGAGCATTTGCCCTTCATATTTGTCGCCATTGGGCCAAGTGTAGGTAATAAACCCAGGAACTTTTTCTGTCTCAGCGGAAGTATCTTTTGGGGGTCGTGTTCTTTTCCTCTCTTGACGTGCTTTGGTGTAAGTTGTGGCTTGTCCCTTCCATCCTGAGGATTCGGTATATCGTCGTTTCAAATAAATCTCAGAGAGTTTTTTGTAAGCAGTGGTTATTTTCTCAAACATATCGTGCGCTTTTTTTTGCAAACGGGGAGATTCGAGAGGAAAGCGATCTGGATGCCATATCTTGACTTGAGCCTTGTAGGCTTTTTTTATGTCGGCAAGAGATGCGCCCGGTTTTAACTTAAGTGTAATTAAGTATTGTTCCATTTATTTTCCCGTATCATGCTTAATGGATAAACCATTCGTCTGTACCATCGTGACCCTCATGATGCTTTTTATCCATTTCCCAGGTGTGCAGAACATAATCAATGCTGAAGGATTCCTGCGTCAGGGAGTTTCTCAAGTCAAAATAGCGATATCCACGATAATCTGGATAAAAATTTTCGATGCTTAACGGTTGGCAGGTCATTCCTTTGGACTCGGCTTGCTGTTTTAGGCTTTCCCAGTGGGAAGAACCGGTTGCCTCAACGACTATTCCTGAACCGTCTTTTTTCAAGAACATTAAATGTCTTTTGGAAACAGTCATTTATTTGCAGACCTCAGGAAAATTTAAAAATTAGAGAACCAATACGAATCATGATAATTATAGATTAATTGTTTTCTCAAACAAAATTTTGGTTATTCTGTTCTATCAAATCTCTAGATAAGAATCGCAATAAATGAACAATCTTAATAAGAAACCTATTCGTAGTAGAAGGTATTTGTTTGAAGGGGAAGGGAGCAACCCATCTCTAAAATTTAAAGCAACGTATTTAAGATGTTTGGCTTGGAGAATTCCTCACTTAATTTTGAAGCTTTTTTTGAAAGGCATAGGTTTATTTGAGCAAGGTTATAAAAACGCTCTAAACGTCAAATTAAGGAACCGTGAAATCAAAGTGGCCAGGCTGCCTATAGAATTAGAAGGGTTAAGAGTTCTTTTTATGAGCGATCTTCATTTTGAGGAAAATCCGGAACTGACCGACGTCCTTGTTGATACGATTAGTCAAACAAAGGTTGACTTGTGCTTGTTTGGTGGGGATTTCCAGCGCGATAGAAGAAAATTTCTTGATCCTGCGATTCAAGGGATGAAAAGAATAGTAGATGCAGTGGAAGCCCCTTTGGGATTTTATGCTGTTTTGGGAAACCACGATACCATTGAGTTA
The DNA here is from genome assembly GCA_029261695.1 of Nitrospinaceae bacterium. Classification (GTDB taxonomy): domain Bacteria; phylum Nitrospinota; class Nitrospinia; order Nitrospinales; family VA-1; genus UBA8687. The sequence goes on from JAJDAV010000035.1 coordinate 3,328, forward strand.
GTTCCCGAGTTAGAAAGAATCGGAGTTCGGGTGCTGATGAACGAGTCTATAAAGTTAGAAAGCAAATCCTCTCCATTTTATGTGGTAGGAGTCGATGATCCCTTTTATTTCAAGTTCGATGATATCGAAAAAGCTTTTGAGAATGTTCCGGAAAATTCATTTAAAATTTTTTTATCTCATACTCCTGATTTATACGAGTCAGCTAAAGGTAAAGGTGTAAATTTTTATCTTTGTGGTCATACGCACCATGGCCAAATACATTTTCCCTTTATAGGTCCATTGTTATTGCATTCATTATCTCCCAAAGAAATGGGGATGGGAGAGTGGCTATATGAAAATATGGCAGGGTTTACGGGGCCTGGGGTTGGTACCTCTGGAGTGCCAGTTCGTTTTCGTTGCCCACCTGAAATCACACTCATGGAACTAAAATCGGGCCAGAACGAGTGAGTTTCAGCTTTTTTCGTTTAAACAAATTTTTATGGCATTGAGCCAATGGGGCATTTCAATGTCGAAAATATTTTTAACCTTTTCATTACAAAGTACGGAGTAGAGAGGGCGTGCCGCAGGGGTAGGATATTCCGATGTGGGGATAGGACTCAATTGGGTATTTAGATCCTCTCCTGATAATTTTAAAATTTCTTTTGCGAAACCATACCAGCTTGTATTCCCCTGACAAGTCAAATGGAATATCCCTGAAAGAGAAGGGTCTGGTTTTTTTAACCATTCTTTACGTGAGCAATAACCGAGAATTTCGTGCGTTGCCAAAGCAATAGAGCGAGCCCAGGTAGGGGAGCCTATCTGATCGTCAACAATTCTGAGCGTGTCTTTTTCTGTGGAAAGTTTTTTTATGGTTTTTAGAAAGCTTTTTCCGTGAAGGCTATAGACCCAACTGGTTCTTAAAATGAGATATGGGATTTTTGCTTCAATGATAGCTTTTTCTCCTGCTAGTTTGGATTTGCCATAAACATTCACGGGGCAAGGAGAATCTTCTTCACGATAGAGTTTGTCTGAGTGACCATCAAAAACATAGTCGGTTGAATAATGTATTAGACCCGCTCCCACCTTTTTTGCGGTATTTGCCATAATCCCTGGGGCGACTCCATTTACTGTCATCGCAAGTTCAGGTTCATCTTCAGCTTTATCTACCGCTGTGTAGGCTGCGGCATTGATAATAATGTCAGGTTGAATTTCTAGAATAGCGGGTTCGATAGAATTTGGTTTGGAAAGATCCATTTGTTCTCTATCAAGGGTGATTAGGGTTCCCAAATCTCCGACAATACTATTTAGCTCTCCACCAACCTGTCCGGTTTTTCCTATTAAGAGAATTTTCATATGGAGAAATTCAAAAGAGATCGGGTTTTAATTTAGGTGGGTAATTATTTCTATGCGTTTGCAATCATGCGCGTCAAATATTGGCCGTAGTCATTTTTTTTCAGAGTATGGGCCAGTCTCGCTACATCGTCCGCAGATATCCAACCTTTGCTGAAGGCAATCTCTTCGGGGCAGCAAACCATAAGGCCCTGGCGTTTTTGTATGGTTTCAATAAAATTTGCGGCATCAAGCAATGAGTCGTGGGATCCTGTATCCAGCCAGGCGAAACCTCGACTCATTCTTTCGACAGATAGTTGAGACTGCTGAAGATAAACGCGATTCACATCCGTGATTTCTAATTCGCCTCTGT
>JAJDAV010000036.1 GCA_029261695.1 Nitrospinaceae bacterium
TAGCTGCAGCGAAGGGACACGTTTTCAAGCACTTTGTGGTGCTGCTCGAGCCTGTTTGAAGGCCATAAAATCTGGATAATTTTGGCAATATTCTCAGGAATACTTCTTGCCTTGACTCGATATTTTAATTATGTTAAAAACCAACACTTTGACAGTGCTTTTGCGTCTTTCTTTAAGCTGTTGAAATAGCATTGAGCCCTTATAAAATTTGGATTTAAGAGATTTAATATGGCTGCAGACAAAGATAAAGATAAAAAAGAAGAAGAGATAGACACCATTTGGTCCCGGCGCGACTTTTTTTCTTTAGCTGGGTGGGCTAGTTTCATGGCAGCGTTAGGTCTGTCCTCTCTTTATTTTGCAAGACTTCTATTTCCTCGAGTTCTATTTGAACCCTCTCCGATCTTTAAAGCCGGTTATCCAAGTGATTACACGGTAGGTGCAGTTAGCACCAAGTATATTAAGGATCAGCGGGTTTGGATTGTGCGCGATGATGAGGGTATTTATGTTGTCTACGGATTGTGCACACATCTAGGTTGTACGCCCCGTTGGCTGAATACCGAAAGTAAGTATAAATGTCCTTGCCATGGTAGTGGGTTTACCAAAGAGGGGATGCATTTTGAGGGGCCTGCGCCTCGACCTTTGGAACGTTTGAAAATCACCTTGGGTCCTGATGGGCAGATTATTGTAGATAAAAGTAAAAAGTTTCTTTGGGAAAAAGGCCAGTGGGGTCAACCCGGATCAAAACTCTTAGTTTGATTTTAAGTGTTTTTGGGTTGAACCATTAATTGTTCCTTTAGAAATTCAAAACATCCATTTTTAATGGAGGATTGATTTTTGGCAAACAAGGCACCCCAGATTCCGAGTATTGCGGAATTGATGGATAAAATTAAAAGTGGGAAGATTTTTAGTGAGATTGCGAAAGAAATCACTGAATCTCAACTCTGGACCTCAACGTTCAGGCATGGCTATGCTGATACTCCACGTAACCGTGTTCTACAGATAGCAAGTAATGTTTGGTTGCATCTCCATCCAGTGAAGATGCACCGACATGCTCTTCGTATTAAATTCACCTGGTGCATGGGTGGAATTACTTTTCTCCTGTTTTTATCTACGGTTGTTACCGGTGTAATATTGATGTTCTATTACCGACCGGTAGGGGAATATGCGTACTACGATTTGAAATATCTGCAATATGACGTTCCATTTGGAATGCTGATGAGAAATATGCATCGATGGGCAGCCCATGCCATGGTTATTACGGTTTGGTTGCACATGTTTCGAGTCTTTTTGACGGGTTCCTATAAGCCCCCACGCGAGTTTAACTGGGTCATTGGGGTATTCCTTGTAACCTTTACTTTGCTGTTGAGTTTTACGGGTTACCTGCTTCCTTGGGATCAATTGGCCATGTGGGCGGTTACCGTTGGAACTAATATGGCGAGAGCGACTCCCTTTCTAGGAAATGAGGGGCCCTTTGCCGAATTTGTAGGTGTGACTCCAAGATACGATGCTAGATCTTTGCTTATTGGGGGTAGTCTGGTTGGTCCTCCAGCGCTTTTGAGGTTCTATGTGCTGCATTGTATATTTATTCCGCTTATTGCCGGCGCCTTGATGATTGTTCATTTTTGGCGGATACGTAAAGACGGCGGAATTTCGGGTCCTCTGTAAGAAAACTTGATCTAATACACGGAAATTAATTATGGCTCAGGCTGCTACACCTAAAAAGAAAATAGAGGAAGTTCCAGAGAAGCTTCACGTATGGCCTTATCTGGTGCGCTTGGAATTTCTTTGTGCGCTGGTTGTCATAATTTCACTCACCGTTTGGTCCATTGTAATTGATGCCCCGCTTGAGGAAGCGGCCAACCCCACTAAGACTCCAAACCCATCAAAAGCTCCTTGGTATTTCCTGGGACTACAGGACATCCTGGTTTATTTTGATCCATGGTTTGCCGGTGTGGTTGCGCCAGTTCTGATCATTGTGGGGCTGATGTTGATCCCCTATCTTGATGTTAATCCCAAAGGGAACGGGTACTACACCTACCATGAAAGAAAAGTGGCTATTTGGGTTTATTGTTTTGGCTTCCTTGTTTTATGGATTGCGCTGATCATCATGGGAGTATTTCTAAGGGGGCCTGGGTGGAACCTTTTCATGCCGTGGCAATACTGGGATCCACATAAGGTTGTGGCTCTCGTTAGTGTGGATCTTCCTTATGCGTTTGGGATAAGAGATTACCTCTGGTCGGCTATATTTGGGGGAGGCGTGCTTTTAGCCTACTTTGGTATAGGGACAGGTGCGTATTTTTTCTTGGAAAGAAAAGCTCTTAAATCTGTGGGCTTTCTGAGAATGTTTATAAAAATTCAATTGGCACTAATAATGATCGGGATCGTCATTAAGATTGTCCTAAGGATTGGCTTTAATATTAAGTACATTATGGTTACGCCTTGGATTAGTGTTTAGTAATAGTATTTAAAAACCAGATATCGAGAAAAAACATTGGCTGAAGAAGACAAAGCTGAAGAAGAAAATACACCTGATTTTAAAGAAGGGGAATTTGACGAGCATACCTCGTATAGTTTCCTTTTCTTTCTTATTGCAGGCACGACCCTTTTAGTTACCCTATGGGCGTTTTGGGACGATGAATACAGTCGTCGTGGGTACAAGGTTTATCAGGAGACTTTCTTTAAAGAACAATATGCAATTGCTGAAGCTGAGTGGAAGCAGATTAACACAGACATTGCTGGTACCGAAAAGCAGATCAGTGAAAGTCTTGCAAAGAAAGAAAATGAGCTTAGTGCAAATGACAGTTACCTTGCTTTAGTTGAAGAGGTTAGGTTAAAACAAATTGCCTTGGATGAGCAAAAAGAGTTAAAGAAGTTTGCTGGCAGTCACGTTGATGAAGCCTATTATTATTATAAAAAGGCGATGCACGAAGGGGAAAACTTCGATGTGCAAAAGGCAACCCTGCATGCTTTTCAAGAAGAAGTGAAAAGTTATGATCCAATTATTGCCGAACGACAGAAAATTTTAGAAGAAGCGGAAAATCGCCTTTTAAAGGTAAAAGCAGATAAAATAAAATTAGAAAAAGAGCAGGCCGATCTAACCCGTAAAAAAAGCCAGTTAGAATTGACGATGGATTTTTACAAGCCATTTCCTTTTTTCTGGAAACCAGCTGAAATACTACAAACAGTTATCCCTGGGTTCGGCGTAAATAGTTTTAAAGAAATCATATATCGAGTTGATCGCTGTATGACCTGCCATATTTCCTATCAGGATGATCATTACAAAGATTTTGAACAGCCTTTAAAAAGCCATCCAAACCTGGAAATTTTAATTAAAAAACATCCTCCTGAGAGAACAGGGTGTACCTGGTGTCACTTGGGTCAAGGTACCGTTACTGCCCCTGCTGAAGATGCCCATGGTTCACATCATGAAACAGATCAGACTTTGGAAGTCAATGAACCAATTTTGAAAGGGGTATTTCAACAGGCCACTTGTAGAAATTGCCATGCAGAAGTTGTGGACTTAGAGGGTGCGCCATTACTTTCTAAAGGAAAAAGATTATTTATCAAACTAGGCTGTCACGGTTGCCATCTAGCCGAGGGATATTCAAAACAAGGCAAGGTTGGCCCAGGGTTGCTCCGTATTGGTTCCAAAGTTGATCCAAGTTGGCTTTATCGATGGATTAAGAAACCAAAAGATTATTTGCCAACAACCAGTATGCCTGAATTTGGTTTTAACGAAAAAGATCTATTAGGAGTTACAGCCTATCTTCTGGATTCCTCAGAAAAAGAATATAAGTTAAATAGAACCTTTGAATCAGGCAATGAAGAAAAGGGTAAAAAACTATTCGAAACTGTGGGCTGTCAGGCATGTCATACATTAAATGGCAAGGGTGAAAACCATGCGCCAGACCTAAGCAATATTGCCAATAAAGTCAATGCAGATTGGTTGGTAACTTGGATTGGTGGTCCGCACACCTATAATCCCAAAAGCAAAATGCCGGATTTAAGGCTTAAAGAAAGTGAAGCCACCGACATTGCTGCCTATTTGATTCAGTTTGGTGAAAAAAAGATTATCCCTGGACTCGAAGCAAAACTTACAGACCCTGCATTGATCAAACACGGTGAGGTGGTAGTTCGTCGTAGAGGTTGTTTTGCCTGTCACGATATCAAGGGTATGGAGAACGAAGGCCGAATCGCTCCTGAGCTTTCTTCCTTTGGAAGAAAAATGATTGCTGAGTTAGAATTTGGCGATTCTCATATCCCACATACCTGGGAGGCTTGGGCGGCAACAAAACTTAAAAAACCAGACACTTTTAAAACAGAACGGGTATTGGATAAAATGCCCAACTTCCATCTCAAACCTGATGAGATAGAGGCGTTGGTAGTACTTTTAAGAGGGTTTAATGGAAGTAAGGTCCCTGTTCAGTATCGCAAAGTCTTAACTGAAAAAGAGCAGATTATTGAAACGGGACGTCGCCTGATAACCAAGTATAACTGTAGAGGTTGTCATAATGTTGAAGGTGAGGGCGGTGATATCCAGAAATACCTGAAAGCTAAGGCACAATACCCGCCGCCATTGGAAATGGGTAGCTATCATGTTGGTGAACGCTTGAAGAGTTCATGGTTGTATTCTTTCTTGCGAAGTCCCACCCCGGTAAGAACCTGGGTGAAAGTTAAGATGCCTACGTTTGCCTTCACTGATAAAGAAGCTCAGGATTTGACAGCCTACTTTGAAGCGCTCTCTCCTGCAGCCGAATATGAGGCCGGGGTTCACAAAGAAAAAGACAATGAAATTGCCCAAAAAGGTGCAGAAATGGTGACCTATATGGACTGTGGGCGTTGCCATGATGATGGACAAAAAGGAATTGAATTCTCTTTGGCCAGCCAGCGGTTGCGGGAGGAATGGATACCAAAATGGCTTAAAGATACTCGTGCCATGATTCCTTGGACGCCAATGCCTTCACACTGGGTAAAAGAGGGGGAATCGTATAAAGTACCCACTAAATACGCAGAAATCCAATCAGTGGGTAATATAGAAAAACAAGTAGACACCCTTACAGACCTTATTGTTGCCTATAATACGGCAGAACTTGATTTTGACATTTCCTTAGGGGAAGGTGGAGACGATGAGGGGGGAGATGAAGATAGTGAAGAAGGTGGAGACGATGAGGAAGAGGAAGAAGACGAATAAAAGTTTCACCAGCCAGTTTCATTGTATATAATTATTAGAACTACTTTTGCGATAAGGACGAATCATGGAAAACTCAGGTCTTGAAAACTTTCTTTTAATCGCCACCAAACCAGATAATATTCCCATCGGAACGATGCTGATTTTTGTGGGGTGGGTTTTTTGGATTGCGGTAAAACAGATGGTCGCAAATGACAAGTGGATAAAGCAGGGTAAAAAAGAAAAAATTTGGGATGAAATGATAAAGTAAGTGGCGATATTCGTAATTACTTTCGGTGCTTTTATTCTTGGCATCATTCTTATTGTCTCCCTAAAGAAGATCTCACCACCCCCTCCTCAAGAAACAATCAAATTCGATAATCCTGATGATGTACCCAAGTATCTGCGAGATCAGACAGCTTTTAAAGAAAAGTGTGTAGAATTTCTTGAAAAGTTTAACTTGGAGTACGTTCATTCTGTTTGGGCGAATGATCATGAGCTTGAGATAGCCATGAATGATGAAACCCCCGTAGTCGGGGGAAGTTATCTGGCTTTATGCATAATTGATCCCCCTGGCCAAACGGTAAATGCTATTAAGGTTAAAGGCTTCCTTGATACAGTCAAAGGGGAAGGTGCTTCAAGGGGGATATTTATTACCACAGGTTATTTTTCTAATGAAGCCATCCGGTCAATAGATGAAGAACCTGTTGAGTTGGTGGATGTAGTCTCCTTTATTTCCTATCTCAAAAGATTTGGAATTTATGAATCACCACCAGCCTAGAAAATTTCTGCTGTAAAAAACTGATTCGATCCTTCCTTCATTTCTTTTTATGCTTATGTTACTATCGAAGAGATGAAAATCAGCGATAAACTAAAATCCTCAGAACCTGTTTTTTCTTTTGAGTTTTTTCCACCCAAAGATGAAGCCGGATTTCAAAGCTTATTTGAAACTATAGAAAAATTGAAGGATGCCAATCCGGCGTTTGTTTCAGTTACATATGGTGCCGGCGGCAGCACTCGTTCAAAAACGGTAGAGTTGGTTGGAAAAATCAAAAATGACATAGCTATTGAAGCTATGGCTCACCTGACTTGCGTAGGGCATAAGCAAGATGAAATTATATCCGTTCTTGAAAGCCTGCAAAATTGCGGTATAGAAAATATCCTTGCTTTACGAGGCGACCCTCCAAAAGGGGAAGATCAATTTGTTAAAACTGAGGGGGGTTTTGGTTATGCCAATGAACTGGTGTCTTTTATAAAATCAAAATTTTCTTTTTGTTTGGGAGCAGCTTGTTACCCAGAAGGTCATATTGAATGTTCTGACAAGCAAAAAGATATGGACAACTTGAAACGCAAAGTCGACTCAGGGGTAGACTTTTTAATTACCCAGTTGTTCTTTGATAACAGGCATTATTTTGATTTTTTGAATCGAACCCGCCAAGAAGGAATTAATATCCCGATTATCCCTGGGATAATGCCTATATTAAATCTCAAACAAAGTCAGCGATTTACTAAAATGTGTGGAGCCAGTTTGTCTGATTCCCTACTTGCAAAATTTGATGGAGTCGAAGACGACATGGAAAAAGTGAGGGCGATAGGAATTAACCACGCCATTGAACAATGTCGAGACTTGGTTCAATCAGGTGCCCCCGGAATTCACTTTTATACCTTGAATAGATCAAAGGCAACCCTGGCTATATTGGAAAAACTGCAAGGGTGACGGATTCGCGTCTTTTTTTTATGTGTAAGAGCATACCTGTAACGATTTTAATCCTGGTTATTTTTTTTGTAGGAAGCGTAATTCCAGCGAAAGCCGAAGACCCTAAAGTTCTCGATAATATGGTGTTGATTGAGGCGGGCACTTTTAAAAGGGGATGTAATCGCTTTGGTCCAAAGCATGGCGCTCCAGAACAAAAGGTCCATTTAGATGCCTATTGGATCGATAAATATGAAGTGACTAATAAACAGTTTGAAGCTATTTTCCCAGAGCATAATTTACGAAGAAGCATTTTTTCAGATTGCGATAATTGTGCGGTTTCCAAAATAAGCTGGTACGAGGCGGCTGACTATTGCCATCTGGTTGGTAAATCCCTTCCCAGTGAAGCCCAATGGGAAAGAGCTGCTGGTAATGGTGATGGATGTGATTTCCCTTGGGGCAGTGGTTTTGATCTTATGAATCCGCCTGCCCGGGGTGGTTTAAAGCTGCAAGATAAAGCGGCTCCAGTTGGAAGTTTTGCCCCAAATCAAAATGGCCTCTATGATACGGCTGGTAATGTTTGGGAATGGGTGAGTGATTGGTTTTCTATCAGGTTTTATTATGCCGACATTCTGCATAATCCAAGAGGACCTACGCAAGGTGTTATGAAGGTTCGAAGGGGAGGGTCTTGGTCCGACTCTGTTAAAGCTATGGCATCAGGTTATCGGGATTGGAGCTATCCGCTATCACGAGGATTTAATGATATAGGGTTTCGGTGCTCGGTCAATGTAAAAAAAACCGGAGGAAATTAAATTGGTTTCTACTACAAAACTTGAATATATAAATCGGGTGATCGATGAATGCCTTTCTGAGGATGGGGAAGCTTTAGAGCTAAACGGAAAATTTATTGGCGATGAAGGCGTCGAAGCATTGGTGAGCACCAACCGAAACTTTGATGTTGAAAATCTCGACCTGAGTAAAAATAAATTGACGTGGAGAGGGGCGCATCATTTATTTTATAGCCAACAGTTTAAAAATTTAAAACGCTTATACCTTGGGGATAATAATATCTCTGACAAAGGAATTATGGCTTTGGCAGAAGCCAATTTTGTAGATAATTTATCCTTGCTGGATTTACGCTACAATAATATTGGGCCAGAAGGGGCGATGTCTGTAGTCCAATGTGAAAGGTTTCGTAAATTACAGGTGCTTATTTTTCAAGAAAATGCGATTGGTGATGAACCGGTAATTGCTTTAGCGAAAGCTTCGGCCTTTGCAAATTTAAGGAAACTCAATCTTTATAGAACGGATCTTTCAGTAAATGGGATCAAGATTCTTGCAAAATCGAAGGTTTTGCAAAGAGTTAAACATCTTAATCTTGCTAGAAATTATTTGAATTTAGACTCCGCTCAATACCTTGCCAGGACTAAGACTCTGACTAATATTGAAACTCTTTTGATGTTTGATACAGGGATTGGTGACGCGGGGGTTAAGGTGATAATGGATTCGGATGCATTTCAAAACCTCAAAACTCTTAGAGTGACCTAGGTATAACGATCGTTAAGCCAAGGCTCGCCTGTATTGGAATATCCTCTTTTTTCCCAGAATCCAAGCTCATCATAATCGCGGAATATAATTTCCCCTATCCACTTAGCCCCTTTCCAGGCATAAAGTTGTGGCGTAATCATCCGTACGGGGCCTCCGTGTTCTTTGGTTAGAGGGTGGTTTTCCCACTTGTGCACCAGTAGTACATCGTATTTCATGGCTTCTTCCAATGGTAGATTTGTGGAGTAACCATCCCAGGCCTTTATATAAACAAATTTCGCACTTGGTAAAACCTCGCAACTGGCAGCGATATCCGAGAATTTGACTCCCTCCCATTTATTATCCATACGGCTCCATGTTGTCACACAGTGGAAATCTGAAACATCAGATGTTTGGGGTAATTGCTGAAAAGCATCCCAATCGAAGGTTTTAACATGCTTTACCAATCCTGAAACAGTCAGGTTCCAGCTAAACTCATCCAGCTCAGGGGTTACCCCTAAATCAAGAACGGGCCAGCTTTCCACCACCTTTTGTCCTGGTGGAGTTTTGGGGTTGCCATCCCGATTTAATTCTCCGTGTCCTTGAGGAATCTCATCTGTGGGAGCCTTCTTGTCTATAAAATTACGGCGATATTGGATCAACTTTTCTCTACTTTTGATTTGCTTTGAATTGGGATCGTATGACATGAAATCTAGGTGATATAGGTTAAATAATTGAAAATAAAGGATTAATTTGCAATTTCTGCTGCGTCGAAGTGTTCAATACCGCAGAACGATTATTAGATGTTGAAAATATTTTTGTGACTCAAAAATAGTGGAGAAATGATCTATTTTTTTTCACCCTGGGGACAGGAAAATACCCAGAATAATTGAGGTTAAGTGATTTGACGTTTTCTCCGAAAATATAAAGGACAGATGATATTAATCCGGAGCCTTGTCCTTTATGAAATTGAAAATTCTCACCTTTAACTGGCACGAGCCTTACCTTTGCCTTTTATCAAAAATGAATCACGAGTTTCTGGTCGTAGAACCCGAAATTGCTTCTGAGCGCTTCAGGCGTTGGGACACAAATATGCGTCCACTCCCTGACAACTTCAGCCTCGTTTCAATAGAGCATGCCCGGGAGAATCTCGAACGAGGTGAGATCGATTGCATTATTGCACATAACGTAAAAGATCTAATAGAGGTAAAGGATTATTCCCTACCCAAAATACTGGTTTTTCACAATTGCCTGAATACTGAAATTAAGCTGGGGAATGGAAAGGTTGACCGTCAAGAATATCTAGGAAAATTAGAGCCGCTTTTCGAGGGGGTGACTAAAGTTTTTATATCAGAGACGAAAAGAGATGACTGGGGAATGGAAGGCAATATTATCTTACCCGGTTTGGATATTTCTGAATATGGCGGTTACACAGGAAATGATAAAAAAGTATTGCGTGTAGGTAATTTGCTAAAGGAACGGGATTTGATGATGGGCTACTCTTTTAGTGAAAAAGTAGCTTCCAATCATTCAATGATTACTCTGGGGATGAATCCCGATATTCCGGGTTCTCGGATTTCAAACGGATTTAAAGATCTTCTAAATCATTTCCAAAATAACAGAGTTTATATTAATGCCACCGTTGATGGCTTTGAGGATGGTTATAATTTGGCCATGTTAGAAGCAATGGCAACGGGAATGCCTGTTGTAACATCACATAATAAAACTTCTCCCATTCGTGATGGAATAAATGGGTTTTGCTCGAATGATCCTGAATATTTAAGTCGCTGCATAACCGATCTTATGCAGGATGCTGAATTGGCAAAAAAACTAGGTGAAAATGCACGCAAAACTGTTTTGGAAAAATTTCCTATGGATAAATTTATTCTCTCTTGGAGCAGTGTCGTTGAATTGGCCGTTAAAGATTTTCTTAAATATACGGGAATCAGCTTGGACACCGAAGAGTCATCATTCAAGGAGAAGATCAGGAAAAATATTTTGATGGATTTTGTGTCTTATCCGGCGACAACCGCCCACTATTTGGAAAGGGGTTTAAGACAGAGACATAACATCATGACTTGTGGAGCGCAAATTACGGAAGAAGTCAAAAAGGTTTGGAATCTTGAAAATATGAAGTGGGAGGTTGCCCCGCAGGATATACCAAGAGGCAATAGCACTCCGTTGAAACAGGTGTTTGACCAACTGCCGTATGGATGGAAACCCGATTTATATTTATGGGTCGAGACGGGATTGGGGACAGTACCAACAGATATTCAGGAGTATGACCTTCCCAAAGTTTGCTACTTAATCGACACCCATATAAATTTTGAAAAGCATATAGAAATAGCCCGAAGCTTTGATTACATTTTTTTGGCGCAAAAAGATTATGTGTCGCAAATGAACGATGTCGGAATTAAAAATGTATTCTGGCTGCCGCTTGCTTGTGACCCTGATATTCATGGCGGAGAAGAACAAAGCAAGGAATGGGATATCGGATTTGTTGGGACCATTCCAGAGGCTCAAACGCGAAGGAAAATACTTCTGGAAAGAATTGGATCGCGTTTCAATTTGAATTGCGACCGAAAGTTTATGGAGGAAATGGCAGAACATTATTCCAGATCAAAAATAGTTTTTAATAATGCTATTAACAGTGATCTCAATATGAGAGTTTTTGAGGCATTGTGTTCTGGAAGTATGTTGATAACAGATCATGCAAGCGGTTTGGAGGAACTGTTTGAGAATAAAAAACATCTTGTGATTTATGAAGACGAAAGCATTGAAGATCAAATCTCTTATTATTTGAAGAATTCTACTGAAAGACAACGTATCGCTGAACAAGGACGCCGAGAGGTCTTGGAAAACCATACTTACCTGCATCGGGCTAAAACTCTTATTAATATTTTGGATAGAGAAATTTCAAATAAAAAAGACGATCAAACAGTTCCAGAAAAGCCAGAAAATTATTATAAAAATATTCGTCATGATCTAATCCCTCTTGTTCCTGATGACGCTAGCTGCATTTTAGAGGTAGGTTGCGCTGAGGGAATGACGGGTAATGAACTTAAAAATCGTCCTGGGGTTTTTGTTGCTGGAATTGAAATGAACGAAACAGCTGCGGAAATGGCAAGGAAGGTTCTTGATGATGTTATCACAGGGGACATTGAGAAAATGGATCTTCCCTACAGTGCTTCTGCCTTCGATTGTGTAATTTTTGCAGATGTTTTGGAGCATTTGATTAATCCCCTTGAAGTATTAAAGAAAGTAAATAAGCATTTAAAGGATGATGGGACAGTAATCATGAGTATCCCGAACGTCCAGTTCTATGGGGTAGTCCATCAATTAATTGAAGGGAACTGGACTTATCAAAAAGAGGGGATTCTTGATGAAACCCATCTTCGATTTTTTACATTCAATGAAATCGAGAAGTTAGTTAAAGAAGCGGGGCTTTATATACAAAGAATTGAGGAAACATTAGATCCGCAGTATGAGAAGTTTATTAGTGAAAATCATACGACACTCCAATTAGGTCGTATTTCTATTAATGACCTTACCCCTGAGGAGATCCGACGTTTTTTCGTTTTCCAGTACAAAATTATAGCAGGTAAGGTAAGAGTGCAATCAAATGACCAAATTGAACCCTCAAATGGTAATAGGAAAATATTTATGGAGAATCTTTTGAAGGAAGCACAAAATATTTTTGAAAAAACTGATTATGAAACTGCTCTGAAAAAATATGAAGAAATTCTTGAAGTGGACCCCGATTCTTCTGATGCTCTGGTAGGCATGGGAAACTGCCATATGAGATTGCAAAACCCCAAAAATGCTGAGGAATGTTTTATAAGAGCAAAAACAAATGATCCGAAAAGCTATAAAGCCTGGTTGGGGCTGGGGTTGTTAGAGCTTTATAGAGGGAATACTAAACAAGCAGAGATATATTTAGTAAGAGTTGGAGAATTGAACCCAGAAAGTGATAAGGCTTTTTGCGCTTTGGGAATTTTAAAGGCAAAGACAAATGAGCTTAAGGAAGCAGAAGGATATTATTGTCGTGCATTGGATTTGAATATTGAGAATCTTTTGGCAAATAAATCGTTAATTGAGCTTTCCTACATTACAGAGAATTATTCTGTTGCGTATAAATATTTGAGAAGCTTTTTAGATATATACCCAGCCAATTTGAACATGCTTTTTGTGATGGCGGGCCTTCAATTTAAAATGGAGAATGTAGAAGATTCTTTAAAAACTTTGGACGATATTTTGTTTATTGACCCCAATCATAAATTTGCTTTGGAATTTCAGAAAAGCATTCGAGCTGTGTCTGTTGAATAGGACTTCAAATGGATTATTTTGAAACTAATTTAAAACTACTTCAAAAACATGATCCTGCCTTGGCGATCCGGGTTAAGGAACATAGTTTTCCTGAAAACGTAAAAGTCAGTATGTCTAAAGAGGGGTTGCCTGTCCCTCAAATCGCTGGCATCAGCCTGCATAGTAAATATCATCCCGGAAAAGAAGCCCTGCAATTGACTCAAGGCTTCCAGGTTCGTAATGACTCTCGTACCGTGGTTTTTGGATTAGGGTTTGGTTATCACATACTTCCTCTTATAGAAAAATCTGAAGTAACGGTTATTGAGCCATTCATGACTATTTTTAGAGCCTTTATGTCTTCGGTTGATCTTGCTCCCTTTTTACCTAAGGTTCGGTTTCGTATTGCTGAAACTCCAGCAAGTTTGCTCGCCAGACATGAACCAACACAATGGAATATCTTCGAACACGTTCCCTCTGTAAGGCTTGGAGAAGCTTATTATCAGCAGTTATATAATGGAATAGAGACCCGGAATTACATTGGTAAGAAACCACTTAGAATTTTGGTAGTAAAACCAATTTATGGAGGATCTCTTCCTACTGCAGTTTATTGTTTAGAGGCTTTAAAAAATTTAGGGCACGAAGTGGAGTCCGTGGATTGCGATAAATTTGCTGATGGTTTCTTTTCAATTAAAGAGGCCACTAAGATTAAAGCAAATGCAGAGGTGTTATCGCAAAAATTCCTAAATTTAATGGGGGAAATAACAGCAGCAAAAGCTGCGGAGTTCCGCCCTGATCTTATTTTGGCTTTGGCGCAGGCACCTTTGTCTCCTGATGCTATTAGTCGTTTAAAAGAACTTAATGTGCCCATTGCCTTTTGGTTTGTGGAGGATTTTAGAACACTTCCTTACTGGAAAGAGGTTTCATCATCTTATGATCATTTTTTCACAATTCAAGACAAAGAGTTTCATTCGGAATTAATAGGTGCCGGAGTAAGAGACTCCTATTACCTTCCACAAGCTGCGCATCCTGATGTGCATCGTCCTTTAAATTTATCTTTTGACCAGAAGAAACTATATAAAGCGGATATTTCCTTTATGGGGGCTGCTTACCATAATCGAGTGCAATCTTTTCCTAGATTGTTAGATAGGGATTTTAAAATTTGGGGGACGGGATGGAATGTTGATTCTCCATTGGGAAAAAGACTTCAAAATAATAATAAGCGAGTGACTACAAATGAAACGGTCAATATTTATAATGCTGCAAAAATAAATTTAAATCTTCATTCATCTTCATTTCATTATGGGATTAATCCTGAAGGGGATTTTGTGAACCCAAGAACCTTTGAGATAGCTGCTTGTAAAGGATTCCAGTTGTTGGACTATCGGTCAGATTTGGTCAACCTGTTTAACCTTAACGATGAACTCGTGGTTTTTAAATCCTTTGAAGAGTTGAATGAGCAAATTAGTTTTTATCTTAAAAATCCCGACCTTAGAAATGAAATAGCTATCCGTTCGTATCAAAGAGTTTTGGGGGAACATACTATAGAGCACCGGATGCAGGAGCTGTTAATCCATGTGTTTATGAGTCGAATGGATTCTCTTCAAAAAAATAAAGAGAATAAACTCGACCCATTGTCATATTGCATAGAAAAAGCCGGAGAGGACACCGAATTAGGTCAGTATTTAAAACAATTCGAAGGGACAAAGAACTTCTCATTAAAAACTCTTTCAGAGGATATTCAGAAAGGTGAGGGGGATTTAGATGACAATGAGACATTGCTTATGATGCTTGACCAGTTGATACAGGAGAAGGTATAGCAATGGTCAAAAATATTCTAATAGTCAGTTTGACAAGAATGGGTGATTTGATTCAGACGACTCCATTAATAAGTGGACTTAGGGATAAATATCCGGACGCAAGGATAACCTTGATGGTATCCAGCGATTTTGTGGATGCTGTTACCCTAATACCGGATATTGATGACTCTGTAGTGTTTAACCTTAGGCAGTTTAAAGATTCTGAGCAATGGGATGATGAATCTTGGGTGAAAATATATCGTTATATAGAATCGGAATTAAATGAAATACGTAATGAATCTTATGATTTATTGGTTAATTTAAGCCACTCGCGTTTGAGTGCCTTAATGGTTTATTACCTCAAGGTCAAAAACGTAATCGGTTTTCATTGTAATGGTTCTGGCGATAGGATTACAGGGCATCCTTGGATGCAGTACTTCGGGACAGAGCCTTTTAATAGAAGTTTTAATGAGTTTAATCTTGTCGAAATGTTTACCCGAAGTGCAGGGGTAGATTTGAAGGATAGAGAAATACAAATTTCACAAAAATTTATTGAACGTGATGTGAATGAATTGTTCGATGCGAGGGTCCAAAAAACAAAAAATGAGCTTGTTATAGGATTCCAAATCGGTTCCAGTTTAGAGAATAGAAGATGGTCTACAAAATCTTTTGCAGAATTGGCAGATTTATTGATCGAAAAGCTAAACGCACGCATCCTGCTTTTTGGAGTGGCATCTGAAAGCAAGTCGGCTGCGGATATGATTAGCTTAGTAAAGGAAAAAAGTAGGGTTGTTGATTTAACGGGAAAAACAGATATTCCTCAGTTGACGGAATTGCTGAGTGACTGTGATTATTTGGTTACAAATGACACTGGCACAATGCATTTAGCGGCAGCATTAAAAACCAAAATTATTGGTTTATTTTTTGCCCATGCTCATCCCTTTGAGACTGCACCTTTTTCCTCGGGCCATTTAATTTTTCAAGCTCGTATTTCTTGTGCGCCATGCAGTTACGGGGTTCATTGTAATAACATAGTTTGTGTGGATAAAGTTTTACCTGAGCATATTTTTAATTTTGTTGAAGGTCATTTGGAGTTGGGACGTTGGGAAGTTCCAAGCGAATTGAAAAATGCAGACGAACTAAATATTTTTGAAACCATCTTATCTTCCCAGGGAATAGTAAGCCTAAGACCCATGCTTAAGCGCGATCTTTCTTTAAATGATTTGTTCCGTTTAGCTTATGCCGTTTTATGGCGTGAGACTTTGGATGTTGAAATTAAAACTGACCTTAAGGTTGTTCAGGAAAACCTGGGGAATTTCAGTATTTCCGATTATGACAACCTTTTGGATTCCTTGTCTGTGAAAATAAAGTTTCTTAAAGAAATTGAAGCTTTAGGAACTGAAGGCGTAAGGTTATGCGAAGGAATTGTAAAGAATGCATCTGGAATCCGGGCTTTGCCCGAAAAGCTGGTGAAGTTTGGAGAGGGTATAGACAGTATTGATGAAAAGATAGAACTGATTGGTATGACTCATCCCGAACTAAAACCCATTACGGATTTGTTTTGTAAAAGGAAAGAAAACCTTATAGGTAGTGACATTAGTAGATTAGGGATTGAAAGTCGGGAATGTTATTCGTTGTTGCAGAAGGAGTCTAGAAGAATGATTGAAGTACTCTTGGTACATGAAGAGCAGTTAAATGTATGTTTAGTTTATAAGACGCATAACTCCATTAGCGTTTGAGTTCCTGGTAGGTAAGATGCCATGTCCCCCTGAGCTTCGCCTTCCAGAAAACCTTGTAAAAACTCCAAAGATGCTCCACCACCAGTAGAAACAAAAAAGTTGCTGGCAAAGTAATTCCATAACTGATAAGAATCATTTTCAAGGAAATCGATGGATATTTGGTTTCTGTTGACTGTGGCGGGGATGATTTTCCCGATCTGTCTTTTAATCAGTTTCTTTAGTTCGCTGCCTCCGATTTTATTTAGTATGGCCGCTGAATCACCTCCGCCAATTACTACAGAAAGGTCAGGATTGAGTAGAGCACTTTTGAATAAAAGTTTAGCCAACTCAAGAGAACCTTCTGCGTAACTCGCGCATATTGGGTGGTCGTAGGCACCTAAGGGGCCGTTCCAAAAAACATTCTCGATCCCTTTCATTTTTTCTTCGAATTGGATCATTGTCTTTTCGCCGAGGTCTAATTGAAGCTCTTTTGTGAAGTCAGGGGCTACTTTGTTTTCAAACGAAGCACTCTTGAAATCAGTAACTACTTTGTAATCCTCGGGCAAAATTATTGAAACATTTTTCTCTTCAGCCAGGTCAATTATTTTTTCAGCCAGATTGACATCATTTAAAAACTCTTGGTTTTCGTTATTGTCTGCGCTGGCCAATTTGCCCGGGATAGTATCTACACTAAAAGGTTTAAGTAATTCTTTTTGTTGTTTGGCCATAAGGAAAGAGTTAGCCATTTTCCCGCCAATAAAAATACCCTGGACACCTGTTTCTACAAATTGTTGCAGTATTTTAATTTTGTCTGAAATTTTTGCTCCACCAGCAATAACCATAGTCTTTTTTGGATTGGCTAAAACCTTACCGGCAAAAGCACCTAGTCGCTTTACTTCTTCATAGAGTAATACTCCGGAGACTACTTGTTTGCCATTGGCCCTCATTATTTGGGGGAGGAGCTTAATGCTTTTGCTGACTCGATGACTGCAACCAAAAGCGCAATTAATATAGACATCGGCAATATCAGCTAGTTTTGCAATAAACTCTTTTCTATAAAGATCGGTGTTTTCAGGGTCAAGAAGATACCGTAAATTGGGAAGAAACTTAATACCCCCTGGAGGCAACCTCTTGTGCGATACAATTTCCAGAGAATGTTTCATGTGTGAATCAATGGTCTCTGGAGGAAAAATGGTGTAGGTATCACCATAAACTCTGCGTATCAAAGTATCGAAATGTGAGCATACAAACTGAATATTAAAAACCCCATCCCAGCCTGAGTGGTCTTTTTTCTTGTGCGGGCGTCCTAAATGGGACCCGATTACAATTCTGCAATCCCCTTCAGTAAGCTCGTGAATTTTTTTAAATGTTAAGTCTAGAAAGCGTCGGATGCGAGTATCATCGGCAACTCGGTACAAACCCTTTGAGGTACTCCGGAGGGGAACATTGAAATCACAACGAATAAATATGGTTTTTCCGCGTAGATCAGCTGGTTTAAGCTGGGCTAGTTGGGCCATTCCGATCAAATTAGAGTTTTCAGTGCTTCCCATTATTTAATGCCCTTTATTTACAATAAATACAAGAGGATAGGTCGACTTTTAAGGTATATTGCTGCCTAGTTTTCAATTATTGTCGATAATCCTTAAAAACCTTAATAAAGTTTCACTATAATTGTTTAGAGTGGTATGATGCAAACCGTATTTAGTATTATTAAGCATCTTTAAACAAATTTATTAAGCTTTGAGTAATCAGGCTTTTTTATATAAAAATATTTATGTTTTAAATATTTTTAAGTGAACGAAAATTATTACCTATATTTTTTTTAAGGCTTTCAAACTGAAAGTTAACCAAACTAAAACCCTCTTCTTTCCTTACCTCAGACCATCAATTATGGTTCCGGCCAACAAGGTAAATCAAAAATCTCCATAACCCATTGAATTATAAAGCTTCTGATTTTAATTGGCAAGCTTTAGAAATTCCAATCACTGCTAAATTCGAGATTTCTGTGGAAAAGCGAAAGAAAGAAACAGGAAAATACCCATGAAGAAAACTAAAAGTGCCAAAAAAGTGATGCTGATTAATGCTCAGCATGCTGAAGAATGTCGTGCAGTTATTTTGAACAATAATGTGATCGACGATTATATTGTCGAACATTCCTCTAAGGAACAAATTAAAGGGAATGTTTATTTAGGCGTTATTAATCGAGTCGAGCCTTCTATCGAAGCTGCTTTTGTTGATTTCGGTAATAAAAAATTTGGTTTTTTGCCATTTAAAGATGTGCTGAAAGAATCTTATGTTCATACTGGCGAAAAAAAGGCGAAGATAAGAATTCAAGATGTACTGATGAGAGGCCAGAAAATTCTTGTTCAGGTGGCAAAAGAAAGCCGTGACGCAAAGGGGCCATCATTAAACAACGCCCTTAGTATTCCTGGTCGATTTCTAGTCTTGATGCAAGGGCAGGGAAGTGCGGTTTCGAGAAAAATTGAAGATGAATCGGAAAGGAAGAAGTTAAAGGATATTGTTGCTGATTTCAATCTTCCAGACAATCTAGGTTTGATTATTCGTACTGCAGGTGTGGGAAGAAATAAAATTGAGCTGCAAAAAGATCTTCAAATGCTTCTTAAAGTCTGGGAAAAAATCCAAAGTTCCCTTGATGATGACTCTACAGCAGCTCCTTATTTAATTTATCAGGAGCCTGATTTAGTCGTGAGAACAGTCCGAGATCATTATTCTAGCGATACTTCACAGATCATCGTTGACAGTAGTGATGCTTATAAAGCATTGAAGGATTTTGCAAGATTGGTTATGCCAAGAAGTAGGAATCTGGTGAAATTTTATAATGAAACCCGGCCACTTTTTTCCGAATACAAAGTTGAAGAGCAAATTGAGTCTATTTATGAAAGAAAAGTTTTATTACCTTCTGGCGGCTCTATTGTTATCGATATTGGGGAGGCAATGGCCTCCATTGATGTTAACTCAGGAAAGACCAAAGGTGGACTAGATTTAGAAGAAACAGCTGTAACTACAAATTTGGAGGCGGCAAAAGAGATTGCAAGACAACTTCGTTTAAGAGATCTTGGAGGCTTGGTTGTAATCGATTTTATTGATATGTACCAGAAAAAGAATAAAGCCGCGGTGGAAAAACAACTCAAATTATCCTGTAAAACAGATAAGGCCAGAATTAATCTTTCCAGGATTTCTAAATTTGGCCTATTGGAAATGTCTCGTCAGCGAATCTCTCCTCCTGTGAAAGAAGGGATTTTTGATGAATGTAATATTTGTAAGGGTTCTGGTCATGTGCGATCGACAAATTCAGTTGTTTTGCTGGTATTTAGAAAAATTCAAGAACTAATAGCAAAAGGTAGAGTCAAGGTCATTGGTTTAGAAATTTCTTCAGAAATTGCCACCTATCTTTTAAATTCAAAAATGGACTTAATTTCTGACCTGAAAGAAAAATATCAAATAGACCTTAATTTTTCCAGTAAACATGGTTTGCCTTTTGAGGAATTTAAATTTGAAATTTTAGAGAGAAAAGAAGAGGACCCAGAGGTCGAAACCAAAATACCAGAGAAAAGAGATGTAAGAGCGCCTTCAAAGAGGAGGTCAGCACGGACTCAACCAGAAGCAAGACCAGAAGCAAGACCAGAAACAAGACCAGAAACAAGCTCAGAAGCAAGTTTAGAAACAAGCCCAGAAACAAGTTCCGAGGCAGGCCCTGAAACAAGTTCCGAGGTAGGCCTGGAAGAAACACCCAAGGGCGAGGCTGAAGCCAATCCCACACAAACTAAACGTAGATACTCAAAAAGAAAACCTTCGACCAGAAGAGGGCAAACGCGCGGAAGAGGAAGAAGACCTTATAACCCGAGAAGAAAACCTGATGGTGAAACACCTTCTGTTGCAGGTGAAGCGGAAACAAGTTCGGTCGAACCTTCAAAACCGGAAGAGAAGAATTTCAATACGCTACCCGATAAGGTAGAGGCCCCCATAATACCCTTGCCGGCCCCTTTTGTAAGACCGGAACCAAAAACAGAAAGCGATGCTTCAGGGACTGCCCCAGATGGGAATGTGAGTGAGGGGTAGGCGATTTATTCCGAAAGGGCACATCTGAAACCCGTATCCCAGAACCTTGTGTTGGGTGGAGATATGTTCCTATAAGGAATCATTGCAAATTCTTTCATAAAGCCATGTTCTCTTTTGGAAAATGAACCCCCGCGAGTTACCTTGAATTTCTTTCCGAAATTGGGATCTTTATGCGTCGAGCCTGGGTAAGGCAGATACCAACTGCTTGTCCATTCAGAAACATTTCCATTCATTCCCCAAACCCCATATTTACTTTGATCTTGGTTTTTTTCTGTAGTAGAGGTCACTTTTTTTGAGAAGTTGGCATATTCTTTGTTAAATTCGTTGCCCCAAACGAACAAACGACTGTCTGGCCCTCTGGCGGCTTTTTCCCATTCAAATTCAGTGGGTAACCTTTTACCAATGGTTTGACAGTAGGAGTCGGCTTCAAACCAACTGACACCACGTACAGGCTCGTTAGGGACTTGGGTTGAATATTTCGCCAAGGGTTTGAATTTAATAAAATCTTCATAAGTGGTTTCGTATCGATCAATATAGAAAGATTTTAAGCTCAGTATTTGTTTGGGTTGTGCATTGAGTCCGGCAGTTTTATCAGACATGAATGGAATAAGAGCGGATGTTGGATCAAACCCCAGAGTAAATTCGCCTGCTGGTATTTCAACCATTTCTATGGGCCTTTTTTCATCGCAGGACAATAAGATTAAGGCAATGAATAGAATGTAAAGATGTTTAATCAATGAATATCTGTAGAGGATCCCATGCTTTGAGCAAGTGTGGAACTAGGAGTATTAAAGGGGAATTGATCTGTCCCATTTTCTGCCAGGACGTACTCAACTGTCAGGCAGGCTGCTTGTTGCCTTGAACACATTTCTGTTCTACAGTCTTGATCCTTTTTCCCGCAGTAATAATTTAATATCCGCATTTTCATAAACCCTTCGTCGCCGAGTTTAACTATATAAACGTTATTTTTGGATTCTATGTTATGGGTCCTGGTGCGGTAGTTATACCAGCCTGACAATTCTTTATTTATTAAACTTCCAAAAGAAATTTTATCTTCTACATATCCAGTTGGGGGAGCATTTTGAACTGCTTCAAAATCGACAGGGCCGAGGTTAATGACGCCTGTTTTTCCTTGTGGATTTGTGGCGCCTCCATTGGCAATAATTTTTGTTCGGCTGAAACCCAGATCCCATTCTGTCTTTTGAAAGATTTGATTTTTTGTTTCTCCCTCTGCGACTAAATGAGTTTTACCTGACCCAAAATCTACCAACATCCAGGAATCTTTGTCTTTTGCGTTAACTTGAATTACAGGATTTTGCGTGCTGACCTTTTTTAATTTTTTTGGAGGCAGAGGTACTGTTTCAAATTCCTCAATATTATCGATCATATAATTTAATACAGTATGGAAAATTAAGGTCGCCCCTAATAACATCAGGAATATTTTTGGTGTAGATTTCATAAAAAATAGTTTAACACAGCAGTTTTATTTTGCCGTGAGGCTCGTTTTATAATTGGATGAAACCTGAATAAATTTAAGAGAATCGCTAAACTATGACATATCAAGGGAAAAGAAAAAGTGGCCTTAATTTCAATAAGTTGTAAAAAGCTTTTCTTTTAACGTTGTATAATTTAATGTATATTTAACTTGTATCTGTTCAAAAACCTTCGAATTAATCATGCCTCAAGACCGTTATTTTAGCTACAAAAAATCTCAAATTGAAAGCTTTTTGAAATCTGAATTTAAGAGGAAATTTCGTTCCACAGCGAAAATTTCTATTAGGAAGAGGCAGAAGTTTATAGGGGAAATGACTCGCAAAGTCAGCAAGCGTTTTGGGAAAGATATATTATTTTTAATCGATTTTTCTAAACAAGGGTTTTGTGCTGTAGTTTCGCCCGTGCATACAGAATCGACAGATAAAGGTAAATTAAGTCGATCTTTTTCCCACCCTCAGGTATTTTTTACCACTCATTGTGTGGACAGATTTAGCGAAAGGATGAATGCCGCTGATAATGTCATAATTCAGCTGGATGCTTTTTTAAGTGAAGCTATTTTATCTTTTGGTGAAAACCCAGGTTTTTTGACTTGTTCCGATGGAGTTTTTGCTTACGAAATTGAAAACGAGAGATTAATTATAAAAACCTTTCTAAATTTTGATTTACTGAGTGATGACCAGATTAAGCAATTTTATGGTTCAGATATGATTTCCATGCTTCCGCACGAATACACCACCGAAAACATTTCTGGTGCTGATTTTAAAATTGAAGATGAACAATCGTTCCCTTAAAGAAAACCGCAAGAGCTTTCTTAAGCACATCTTTTTATAAGGTGTGTTCAATTTTCTCCTTATTGTGTAAGTGTATTTAAATGATCCAGGTTTTTAATGTTGTGAAAATGTATGACGGGTCCAACCCCGTATTGGACAATGTCTCTTTGGATATTGCCGATGGTGAATTTGTTTTTCTCACCGGTCCAAGCGGTGCGGGCAAAACTACAATTTTGAAAATTTTATTTGGATGGGAGCGCTTTGAAAAAGGCCAAGTTTTGGTTCAGGGTATAAATGTTGGAAAACTAACCTATAGAAATATCTACACACTGAGAAGATCCATGGGTGTGGTTTTTCAAGATTATAAACTGTTACCAAACAAGACAGTTTTTGAAAATGTATCGTTTGCGCAAGAAGTAATAGGGCGGGATAGAAAAACAATTAGATTTAAAACATGGGAAGCATTGAAGAATGTAGGACTGACTCCGAAAAAAGATGCATACCCAGCCTATCTGTCGGGTGGCGAACAACAAAGAGTCGCTATTGCTCGCGCAATGGTAAACTCTCCTTCCATTATTCTGGCAGATGAGCCAACGGGAAACCTGGACCCGGATATATCGATTGAAATTTTTAAATTGTTTGAAGAATTGAATCAGAAAGGCGCCACCATAATTTTTGCGACTCATAGCCAGGATATTATCAGATTGGGAAACCATCGAGTCATTAGCCTGAATCGAGGGAAAGTGGTTACTTCATGAGGAACTTATGCAGTCTCTATTAAGTGGGTTTAGAACCACTCTTTCAAATATTTTAAATAATCGGGAAATCTTTCTTCTTTCTGTTGCTACTATAACTATTTCCATTGCTATTCTAGGTTTGTTCTTGTTGCTGTTTTTTAACCTGAATGGGTTTCTTTCTAAGTGGAACAGTCAGGTTCAGCTCATAGTTTACCTAAAAGATGATATTACATCCGACCAAAAAGAGGTTTTGAAAGGTGTTATTTCTACCGCTCCCAATGTGGAGTCCATGAGTGAAGTTTCTCGCCAAAAAGCTTGGACTGATTTCCAATCTAATATGTCAGACAATTTAAAGCCCTTGATGGATTTGGATTTTAATCCCTTGCCTGCATCCTTCAAAATAAAACTCAAAGATACTGAAAACCGATTAGCTCATATACGAAAACTGTCTAATAAAGTTAAAGCCAAAAATGGAGTTGAGTCAGTTGAGTATGGAGAAGAATGGATTGAGAGATTCGAAAAATTCATGGTCTT
>JAJDAV010000037.1 GCA_029261695.1 Nitrospinaceae bacterium
TTTGTGGCTGTTTTACCTGTCACTTTTCAATGTGGGGCAGCAGTTTTTAGGATTCCAATGGGACACTTTGTTATTGGAGACAGGTTTCCTGGCAATATTTCTGGTACCACTAAAATGGCGGACTCATCTGGCAACAGAACCACCTCCATCCCCCTGGGTTCTTTTGCTGTTAAAGTTTTTACTTTTCCGAGTTTTATTCACGTCCGGGTGGGTGAAACTGGCGAGCGGTGATCCAACATGGAGAGATCTTTCAGCGCTCCTCTATCATTACGAAACTCAGCCCCTACCAACTTGGATAGGTTGGTATGCGCATCAACTACCGCAATGGTTTCAAGAATATTCAGTCATTGCCGTCTTTGTCATTCAGTTGATTGTTCCCTTCTTTATCTTTGGGCCGGGAAGGATTCGCTATGCCGCCGCTTCAATATTAATGGGATTTCAATTCCTGATTATATTAACAGGGAACTATTGTTTCTTTAATATCCTGACCATTGCCTTATGCCTGTTGCTTTTTGACGATGCGATGTTTAATAAATTCCTTCCGAAAAAGTGGCGCATAACATTTACAGAAGTTAGAAGCCGCATACCGAAATGGAAAAAGTTTTTCGTTGAAGGAATGGGGCAGGGGGTGCTGGCGATCAGCGTTTTTATATATATGGTTCCTTTGTTCGTCAGTCCGGTGAGTTATCCATCGGTTTTTGTAAATACAGTGAAAACGATTCGCCCCTTTCATATTGTCAATCAATACGGACTGTTTGCAGTGATGACCACTTCGCGTCCGGAAATTTTTATAGCGGGGAGTAATGATGGCAAGGAATGGAAAACTTATGGGTTCAAGTGGAAGCCAGAAGACTTGAACAAAGCCCCGGCTTTCGTGGCACCGCACCAACCCAGATTGGACTGGCAAATGTGGTTCGCAGCACTCAGTAACTATGAAAGAAATCCGTGGCTGATCCAGTTCATGGTCCGTCTTCTTCAAGGCTCCCAACCCGTTCTTGATTTATTAGCCAGCAACCCGTTTCCAGAAGAACCACCAAAATACATCCAGGCGGTGGTGTACGATTACTGGTTCACCGATTTAGAAACCAAAGAAAAAACCGGCAACTGGTGGCAACGCGAAGAAAAAGGGTTCTATACTCCCGTCCTACAACTCCCCTCCGGTCCTGCGACCGGGCGCGAATAGGTCAGAACGGTTTTAAGCAAACGGTAGTATTTAGGCTTCTAGAGTTATTTTTAGAGTCTTTGTTTTTTGGCTCCCTCTTTTTGCTATAAAGATACAGTGTTGCGTCGACCAGTTGAAGTCGCAGCCAATAGCGGACTTTAAAAACCTTATTTGTAGCGTCTAAGTTTAAAGGTTTTTTAGCACCTTCATAACCGCCTGACATTTTTTCATTGACTATTTCGTTCCAGTTTTAGGGACAGTTGATAAATTTGTGTTGGCTGGAACCTGTTCGTCCATCATTTCCTGATAATGTTCGATAAAGCCGGTTTTGTCGAATACCGACCTGAAATACTGGATGAATTTCTCAGGGTCGATCTCCTGTGTATCCGTCAGGTTGATTGCGTCGGAATGAGAGGCTCTATTGACATATCGATCAAAAGCTCTGAGCGCAGGGTCGTTGCTATTCGCCGCCATATCTTTCATCACCTTGGCAAACGTGTCCCTTTTTTGGATGAATGAAAAATAATGCTCCAGAATGTTCCGCATGGCGTTTGGCAGCATGACAGAAGAGAGTTTTCTTTCTTTCACGTCTTTAATGACTTGCCAGTAGCACTGATAGTTATTTTTTATCTCTTCCATTTTCAGGTCAACAATTCGGGTGTGCCGGTACTTGGTCACACGAAAATGCCTGATCTGCTCGCCTTTCACGCGGCACCCGTGCTTCAACTCATGTAGAAAATACAGGTGGTGCGTCAGGATCAGAACTTGCTGATATTCCGTGTCCGGTTTCAGGAACAGGTCTTTAATTAAAATTGCAACGTCGAACACAAGGTTAAAAGACAGGCTGGAAATGGGATCGTCAATCACGATAATACGGTTCCCGGCATGACCGTCTTTGTCGGCGCCATCGACACCAAGACACATTTCTATGAAATACAGGAAGCTGATGAGCGTTTTTTCACCCTCGCTGAGCTTCTTGAACGTGTTGTCTGTATCATCCTGCTCGTCATGTGCAATTTTATAAAAGTGCGCGTTCTGCTCCTGCATGGTTTCGATTTTCTGGATTTTGAAACCCTCCAATCCAAACCCCTCCAGCCGTGTATTAATACGATTTACCGCAGTATCGACGTTTTTGGTCTGCGCTTGATTTGTTAAAATAATGGTATTCTGAGCATCGATTTGTTGCTGCACACCAGCAGCTCCAGTTTTAGCCTCTGCAATTTGCCGTTGCCGCTGTGTAGTTCCTTGCTGAAATGCCATTATCTCGGCGTCAAATTTTTTGCGCAGAAGTTGCCAGAATTTGACTTTTATATCTACGATTGCCTGTGCCCGGTTCTCAATTTTTTTATTGAAAGTCTCAATCTGCTTGTTTTCGGCGTTCACCAGACGATCTATTTCCTGAATAGTGACCAGTGTCGGGGTTAATTCCACTGGCAGGCTGGCCTCCTTGCTCTTCTTCTCGATCAAGGCCGCGTTTTCATTCAAGCTGTTCTCCAGACGCTGAACCAGTATCGTTACATCCGGGTTCTTGGACAGCACTGGGTCGGTTTTATAATGGTCGAGCTTCGCTTGCAGGATTTCCCTGTTTTCAGTGTATGTTCTTTTCAGCCTGTTCAACTCATCACGCTTTGCCTGATATGTAATGTCGATATGTGCCTTGATCTTCTGTTTCAGATCATCGTCCATGCCGCGTTTGCAGAACGGGCAATCGTCTGTATGGTCGATATAGACTGTAACACCCTGATTCACCCAATCCGAATGGTTGAGTTTGGCAATCAGGTCGGACAGGTAGCTGTCCTTTGATCCGACAATTTGTTCCTTGAGGATGGGGGAGTTTTCAAGTGTATCGAGATTGCTGGTCAGAACAGGATGATGGTCTTTTTTCTGAACGTCGGCGTCGCATAATTCTTCCAGTTCAGAGCGGAGTTTATCAAACTCTACCGGTATCGCGTCAGGCTCGGCATCACTGGGCGTGCTTCCCAATATCTTGTCGGTGAAGGCGGTTTTGGGTGTGAGAAAGCCCTTCATGCAATTGTCTTTGAAAACCAGGGATCGTTCATGGACTTTTTTATCTTCCCAGACTGCATCCATGAGCGTGTTTTTTGCTGTATCTTCGGCTTCGTTGACTTTAGTGGCCCGGTCCAGAAAAGGCTGTTTTTGTGCATCCAGTATCTTGATGGCGGCGCGTGCGTCAGAGATGGATTTCAACGCCTGTGTGTTGCTTTTGTCGAGGCTGAATATCCCTTTCTGCTGTTCGGCAACAAGGAAGTTCTCTTCAATAAATTCCTGATTATAGACTAGAATTTCCGATGGCTGATCGGGTTGCACCATGACCAGCGAACACTGTGAAAAGTCTTCCGGCGGTTCGTCGTGTTTATCAAGATATTGGGTCAGGGTGGTCTTACCGGTCCCGTTCAGACCGTAAAACAGATTAAACTTCTTGAGATCATTAATCTGGACAGGCTGCTTATAACTGGCAACACCGTTCATAATTATTTCGTCGATCATCTGCTGTTCCAGTAGAAATTATTGTTTATCTAAGTGTCCGCTTTGGGTCGTTAAGAGTCTGTTCAAGAAAGTTCTCAAAGGCTCCTTGAGAATTTTATAAAAATCCCTATTTCCCGCCTCCAAAGTACTAGAGATAATTTTACTGATCCTATAACTCTATTTTGTGCTGGTCAATAGGCGGATTGGGGTTCGCCCGCCGCACGTCATCACGAACGTGTTATATCTCAACCTTTGCCTTCATGCCCCGCAGGGGTAACG